>NZ_BLRL01000004.1 GCF_015082335.1 Moritella sp. F3
TCAAACCATTCAATGGGCTGCGACACTTAGGAGGGTGCCGTTCTAACTTGCGTTTGGTGGAGTCGGGGGGAGTTGAACCCCCGTCCGAAAAACCTACATCCGCGGTACTACATGTTTAGTCATCTCTATTAATTTAACTTTTTATTAAGCCGAGTGACAGGCCGAACAAAAGCGTGCTCGATTGAGTTTAGCACTTTCTCTACGAGCGAAGAGTCCATGCGATCCTGATATTTAATGACCATACAATATTAGAGACCCTCAGGCAGGGTTCTAAATGATGGCTAGCAAGCCTAAGCTGCTAGAGAGTAGTTAGAGTCGTTTGCAACTATAACAGTGCGGCTTTTTACGAGGCCAACCGCCCCTCGACATGCACCTAGGGTTTCGTGAATCTCGTCGAATCCTAAATCGACCCCAGAACTAAAATTCTACGCCTTTAGTTTGGAATTGCAACTAATTAACGAACTTTGTGCTTCATCATTCGTTCTTTGTCTATTTTCCATTCTCGATCTTTCACATCTGAACGTTTATCGTGCTCTTTTTTACCTTTTGCAAGGCCAATATTGATTTTCACCCATGCCTGTTTCCAGTACATAGATGTTGCTACGATAGTATAACCTTGACGCTCAACTTTACTTGCTAGTACTTCTAATTCGCGCTTATTTAATAACAGCTTACGAATACGTGTTGGGTTACATACTACGTGCGTTGATGCAGCATCGAGTGGCATTATTTGCGCACCTGACATAAACGCTTCACCGTTTTTAATAAACACATAACTTTCTGTAATGTTTACTTTACCAGCGCGTAATGATTTAACTTCCCAACCTTGAAGTTCTAGTCCAGCTTCTAAGCGGTCTTCGATTTTATATTCGAAACTAGCGGTCTTATTTCGCGCTATCGTGTTTTCGCTATTTTTTGGTTTTTTCTTAGCCATAATTTATCTTTATGCACCCATCATTGACGGAATTTAATGTTATAAATATTATAACAAAATCGCATTTTATCCTAGTACTTGTCTTGCTTTGCGCGGAATAACAAATGAATTTTAGTGAGATAAATGCTAAAGTTGCCTGCTTATTACTAATGGCCGCGAGATATTGAGCCTTTAGTAAACGATTTGATTTTTAGATTATAGTTTTGAAGATAGGGACACGTATGCCACGGATAACGCGCAGCGCACTGTTAATGTATAGCGCTGACCAAATGTTTAATTTAGTAAACGATGTTGATGCATACCCAGATTTTTTACCAGGTTGTACTGGTACACGCATTTTAGATGAACGTGATAACCAAATGACAGCTGCGGTTGATGTTGCTAAAGCCGGTATTAGTAAAACCTTCACCACCAAAAATACCCTGATACCAGGGCAACAAGTGCAAATGGATCTGGTTGATGGTCCGTTTAAAAAGCTCACCGGTGGCTGGACGTTTAAAGCATTAGATGAAACAGCATGTAAAGTGACGCTAGATTTAGAGTTTGTGTTTAGCAGTAAATTAGTGGAAGTGGCATTTGGCCGTATCTTCTCTGATCTCGTGAATAACATGGTGCAGTCTTTTACCGACCGTGCAAAAGAGGTTTATGGTGTCAACCAAAATTAATGTTGAAGTGATTTATGCGCTGCCGAAAGAGCAAATTACCTTTAAGGTAAGCGTTGAGCAGGGTGCAACAGCACAGCAAGTGATCGAGGCATCCGGTATTTTGGTTAAATACCCAGAGATAGAATTCAAAATCAATAAATTGGGTATCTACAGCCGTTTAATCAAACTAGATACTGTGATCGAAGACGGTGAGCGTGTTGAAATATATCGCCCATTAATCGCAGATCCAAAAGAAATGCGTAAGCGTCGTGCGGGTAAAGCCAAAGAAGAAGGGCGACTGCACGAAAAGACCGGTCAGAAAATAAAATAACGCCATTGGCTGAATAAAATAAAAATCACAATCTAGTGCAGGTTGTGATTTTTATTATCTCTTTATAAGTAACGCTACAATTTCTATTATCCAAACTCAGGTTCAATAGAAATCGCAGTTTGCTTATTGACCCAGCGGTGTTGAAAAATCAGGGCTTAGTGGATAATCACCGACCACTGTCTTCAAGTTATTACCTGAAAATGTTAAGACCAATTCTTTCGTGGTTACATCACCACGGCCTGTTTTAAAGCGGTATAAGTAATTCCAAACATCACGGTCAAACGAATCAACCAGCATTGGACTGCCAAGCACAAATGTGACTTGTTCTTTAGTCATATCAACACGTAATTTGTCTACTTGGTCATCCTCAACATAGTTACCTTGTGGGATATCAATTTTATAAACCAGTTTTTCAAGAATTGAGCAGCCCGATAAACTAAAGATAGCCAAGCCTGCAATAAGTAAGTGTTTTAAGCGCATAAGTATTTTGCTAATTAAGTCCATATAAGAAAGGTAAATAGTAACTCGGCTGGCGAGTGAAGTAAATCGGTGTATTCGCCGACTAGCTTAAGTTAGCTGATTAGAGGTTAAATGCAGGGAATAGTTCCCTGCATTTTGACGTTGATGAGTGCTTACACTAACATTTCTGCAGCGTTGTTTAACGTTGATGCGGTGATCTTATCGCCACCGAGTAGACGCGCTAGCTCTTCGATACGCATTTCTTGGCTTAAGGCCTTCATGCAGGTCTCGGTTGTTTTACCGTCAGTGGTTTTACTCACATACATTTGTTGATGGCCTTTAGATGCCACTTGCGGTAAATGAGTTACGCACATGACCTGCGTTTTCTCACCTAACTGACGCAGTAATTTACCGACAATTGAGGCTGTTTGTCCTGAGATACCCACATCGACTTCATCAAAAATGAGCGTTGGCGTTGATATTTTTTGCGCTGTGATAACTTGGATCGCTAAACTAATACGGGATAGCTCACCACCTGATGCCACTTTACCTAGTGCTTGTAATGGTTGACCTGGGTTAGTTGATACCAAGAAGTTAATATTATCTAAACCGTGTGGGTTAGGGGTTTTATGTTCGTAGGCTTCCAGAACCATCTCAAAGCAACCGTTTTCCATACTTAGCTCGTGCATGCTAGCTGTGATCAGCCTATTTAGTTGTTTGGCGTATTTTTGACGACTAATCGACAGCTTTTCTGCTTGTTGATTATATTTATTTTGTGACTCTGCTAATTCAAGCTTAATGCTTTCAATACGCTCGTCATCCCCGGCTATATTCTCCAGCTCCGATTTTAGCATTTGATGATGTGTTGCTAACTGGTCTGCTGGTACTTGGTGTTTACGAGCCAGTTCTAAGGCTTTACCTAACCGTTCATCAAGGTATTCGAATTGCTGTGGATCACGCTCGAGGTTATCGGTGTAGCTGCGGAGTTCATTACCGGCTTCTTCAACCAGTACCACGGCTTCTTGCAAGGTATCTGTGATGGATTTTAATTTTGGATCCATGTCGAGCAAGTTTTCTAAACGGTGAGTAACGACTTGCAGCATACTGCAGATGGTGTTGTCTTCATTTTCATAAAGGGTATCAGCACTGCTCATGCATTCTTCAACTAATTCTGTGCTGTTGGCAAGCAGCCTGTGTTCAGCTTCAATTTGGCTGTATTCACCATCGGCAAGGGCAAATTCGTCAAGTTCTGATACCTGGTATTGCAGTAATTGTTGTCGTGCTGCGCGTTGTTGTTGATTTTGTAATAACTTCTTTTCTTCATTGGCTAGATTATGCCAAGTACGGTAACCATCGCGCACGTTGAGCTGTAGTTTTGTATGACTCGCATAGCCATCGAGAATAGCTAACTGGACCTCTGGTTTTAATAAGGTTTGGTGAGCGTGTTGCCCATGTACTTGCACTAAAAATTGTGAGATCGATTTAAGTTGTTGTAGTGGTACAGGGATCCCATTGATATAACCTTTAGATCGACCTTCTGTGGTTATCACACGACGCAGGATACACTCATCTTCATTATTTAATTCGTGCTCGACTAACCATTTGTAGGCGAGTGAACTTGGTTCCACGGTAAAGATAGCACTTATCTCGGCTTTCTTTTCACCAGGACGAACAGTGCTGGCGTCGGCGCGAGAGCCTAAAGCGAGTCCTAAAGCATCGATAGCAATAGACTTACCGGCCCCTGTTTCACCTGTCACGGTTGTCATTCCCGATTTCAGTTCAAGTTCTAAAAATTTAACTATAGCAAAATTATGAATAGTGAGTTGCGTTAGCATGCGTATCCTGTTTATTTTATCAGGCTGGGTTTATATACAGTATATATGCGCGAGCCCATAAGTGTAAATACTTTGCGTTTAGTTGTGCGGTTTATTTTTACTTTGTGATCTCGATTTACTGGCATGAGGTAGGGGAAAGCCACTAGAAAGTGTGTTGGTCGTGACGTGATAGATATTAGATAATAACGGCAGATGAGGGGTGTGTAAGGCTTAAGCGCGGGATAAGCCTTACACTAGGACTATTTAGATTAAAATAATTTACTGCCCCAACCTAATTTTTCACGTAAAACATTAAAGTAATCATAGCTTTTTGGGTGGATAAGATGCAGATGGTTTTTGTCACGTTTAATGATTATTTCATCACCAGGTAACACACCAATGTGCACATGACCGTCGCAACTGACCATCATGTTCTCTTCATTGTTTGGCGATACGACTAAGCGTACTGTGCTATTGGCGTTGATCACAATAGGTCGACTTGAGAGTGTATGTGGGAACATCGCCATTAGCGAGATAGCTTCTAAATTTGGCGATACGATTGGACCACCGGCAGACAATGAGTAAGCGGTAGAACCGGTCGGCGTTGATACCAGTAAACCATCGGCACGTTGACTGAGCATAAAGCTATTGTCGATATAGACTTCAAATTCGATCATCGCAGGGATCTTACCCGGATGTAAGATGGTTTCATTAAAGGCAAGGTTAGTTGCTTTTAACATGCCGTAGCGATATATCGAGGTGTTTAATAGGATGCGTTTTTCTGAAATGTACTCACCCTTTAATACACCCAGTAAATGTTCGTCAAAGGCTTCAGGGTCGAGATCGGTTAGAAAACCTAAATTACCACGGTTAACCCCGATAACAGCGACATCGAAACGTGATAATACCCGGCCTGCGCCTAACATATTGCCATCACCACCAACGACGATGGCGAGGTCGGCCTCTTCACCTAAATTCATAAGTGGGCGTGATAAGACTTCTGCCATCTCAAGATCTTGGGATACACGGCTATCCACAATGACATTGTAGTCATGTTTGGTTAAAAAATTATGTAAGGCAATAAGGGTTTTAGTTGTTTCTGGATGCTTGGGTTTGCCGATTAACCCGATAGTTTTGAACTCTCTCTTCATTGCCTTGATTCCACTAATTAAGTATAGAGTTAGTATACCCAAACTACTTCAAGATGCTATACCAGAGACTGGCAGGGATAACAGAACAAGGCTCAATATGCAGATAATGGTTACTCCATTTTCAAATATTGTAACGCAGTAGTGTTATTCCAGCTAGTCTCCCGTAGGGCAAGCCGAAAGAAAGCATCTTCGGCGTTATGAAGTTTTGATTTAGAATAACTAAATCGTCGACTTCATGCCTTGAATATTCTTCCTTTCGGTTTGCTGGTTGTGCATCTTGAAGTCGTTTGGGTATATATACTTAAGCGAGTTGAAGATTCAAAGATTAAAGACAATATATATAGCGCTTCATTAGCTATTTCAGCTGTAATTTTCACACTATTTTACGCTAGGAGTTAACTAGAGATGAATTTGACTTGAATCTCGTGTTAGGATCCCCATTATATTTCGGTATAACCCATAAATTGTAATATAGTGTACTTATATAAAGTATGCTGAATTGAATGTCGGAGAAAGTAATGAGCAGCGAAGAGCAAAAAGTACAGGCTGAAAAGCAAGTTGAAGAGCAGTTAGTAACAGAAGCTGAAGTTGAAGCACAGCCTGTAGTTGAAGAAGTAACTGTAGAAGTTGATGAGTCTGTTGCACGTATCGCTGCATTAGAAGCTGAACTTGAAAAAGCATCTACAGCTGCAGCTGAATTTAAAGACGCTGCATTACGCGCTAAAGCTGACGCTGATAATATTCGTCGCCGTGCTGCGATTGATGTTGATAAAGCAAAGAAATTCGCATTAGAAAAATTTGCTAATGAACTACTACCTGTTATTGATAACATGGAACGTGGTCTACAACATGCTGATAAAACGAATGAAGCACTAGTGCCACTGATCGAAGGTATTGAGCTAACAGCTAAATCTTTAGAATCAGCATTAGAAAAATTTGGTGTTAAAGCGGTAAACCCTGAAGGTGAAGCGTTTAACCCTGAATTGCATCAAGCTATGAGTATGATTGAAAGTGCTGACGTTGCGCCAAATACAGTTATTACTGTAATGCAAAAAGGTTATGAGCTAAACGGTCGTCTAATTCGACCTGCAATGGTGATGATCTCTAAAGCTGCGCCTGCTGCAACACCTACAATTGACACACAAGCTTAATTGCGACTGTAGCAAGTAGCTATAATATAGCACCGCTGTGAAAATAGAGCCGTTTGGCTCTATTTTTTTACCTGTAATTTAGTCAAATACTTGTATTGAGCCAAAACGACAAGGAAGGTGAGGCGAGATTAAGTCGTTAGATTAATTTTCTGGGTTAATTTGTTGGATAGTATGCGCCTAAAATGGCAGTTCGACTTGCACCTGTCACAGCTGGTAGGTTACCGGGCTGCTTATGTATATGTTGTTTAGCTAACCAAGCAAATGCAATAGCTTCAACCCAATCCGGATCAATACCTATTTCTGCAGTCGTCATCACTGCATTGTCGGGTAAGACTTCCGCTAAGTCAGCCATGAGTAATGGATTCGCCGCGCCGCCACCACAAATATACACTTCAGTGCTGTTGCTTAGGCTATTAGCATTTAGATTAATGCCACTCATATCACTGCGGATATTAAGTGCTAATTTATTCACTTCATTGGCAATAGACACAGCAGTAAAGCGCGTTAAAGTGCGTTGTACATCGACATCGCTATATAAGTTGCCATGTAAACCACTATTTGAATCGTGAGCTAAATATAGCTGTAACCACGCTAAGTTAAATAACTCCCGCCCTGTGCTTTTAGGAGGGGCTAATTCAAAGTAAGGGTGTTGTAGCAATAAGCTTAATAGTGGCTGAATAATAACGCCAGATTTAGCCCAGAGACCGTCTTCGTCATAGTTTTTAGTACTGTTGTTTTTAGCCGAAAACCACGCATCGAGTAGCGTATTACCGGGACCAGTATCATAGCCAACGACAGGTTTACTTTGTTTTAAGCTGGGTAAGTAAGTGATGTTAGCCAAACCGCCAATATTAACAATCGCGCGATTGAGGGTTGGGTGTTGAAACACTGCTTGATGGAACGCGGGCACTAAAGGCGCTCCTTGACCGCCAAGCGCCATATCTTTACGTCTAAAGTCAGCGACAGTATCAATGTTGGTTAAAGCAGCGAGGATATTGGCATCACCAATTTGTAAGGTAAAACCATGCTCGGGATGATGACGTATAGTTTGGCCGTGAGAACCTATGGCGGTGACATCACTGGCATTGTAAGGGGTCTTCGCGAGTAACTGTTGGCAAGCAAGTGCAAAGGCTTGTGCAAGCGGCTGCTCTATCTTTGCTAGCGCCGTTACTTCATCATTACTTGGGCGACAAAGCTGGTGTAGCTGTGCGGTTAACTCAGCAGGCATAGGCTGTAGATGTTCTGCAAGTAATTCACATTTATCGCCATCAAATGCAACTAATGCAGCGTCAATGCCGTCAATACTCGTGCCGGACATTAATCCGATATACAGCTCACGTTTGTCTAACATTGGGATCCCTTGCACTGCTGGTTTATTTTATTGTTCGATAAAACTGTATAACTTGGCGTTATTTTCTAGCTTATCGATGATATTTTTAGCACCAGACACAAACGTCGATTTATCATTACCACGTAATGAATCTGCTTTTGGTAATGCCACCGTTTTAGGGTTCTTGTGCTTACCATTAACCAAAAATTCATAATGTAAATGCGCGCCAGTTACACGACCAGTTGCGCCTACGGTACCAATTTTTTGGTTCTGTTTAACACGTTGGCCTTTTTTAACACTACGTTTGTTCATGTGCAGATATTTAGTCACAATATTCGCGCTATGCTTAATAAAGACGTAATTACCGTTAAAGCGGTTATAAGCAGAGGCAATGACTTTACCATCGCCGGCTGACACAATGGGCGTGCCGGTTCTGGCTGCGTAATCAATGCCATTATGTGAGCGCACTTTACCTGTCACAGGGTGACGGCGATTACGGTTAAAGCTAGAGCTGATATATTTAAAGTTTACTGGCGCACGTAAGAAGGCCTTACGCATAGATCGACCTAATGGCGTGTAGTAGCTACCATCTTGGTGGCGTACTGCTTGGTATTTATCACCCTGGTTAATAAACTCGGCGGCTAAAATATTGCCGGTAGAGATAAAGTCACCGTCAATATATTGTTCTTCATAGATGACTGCAAAACTATCGCCAGCGCGAATATCTAAGGCGAAATCAATATCCCAACCAAAGACAGTGGCTAAGTTCATGATTTGTTTTGCTGGCATACCTGCTTTTACCCCTGCATTCCAGAAATTACTGGTGATCTCGGCCCGCGTAAACTGTTCACGTATTTCAATTTTGTTTTTAATATTTTTGGTGCTGTAACCATCAGCCGTTTTATTGATGTATAACGATTCTGTCGTGCTATATGGATATATAAGCTCAACAAATTCGCCATTATCATCCGTGGTGATGGTCAATTTTTGGCCAGGGTAAATGCTACGTAAGCGTTTTGCCGATGCCAACCTGTCGATTTCATAGATGGTTTTCGTTGATAAATGACCACGTTTGCCAATTAAAGACAAGTTATCACCCGATTTCACGACGATCTCTTCACTGGTTAATCGCTGAGTGATGGGCTTGCGTTCCTCTGCGGCGGCTATATTAGGTAGCTTTAAACTGTAGCGGTCGCCAATCTTGTAGAGGTAGAAAGATTCATCATCTGATGACGCTGGTGCGCTGGTGGATACAGGTAGAAACAGCAGCGTAATGATCAAACCAAAGATAATGAGAATGAACGTTCGGTGTTGTTTTGGTAATAGCTTAAAACGCTTACCGAATGACATAGGAAGGCACTACCTTGTGGTAATTAAAAAATAAGAGCCATATTCTAACAAATACTTAGGTCTGTGCAAAAAAAATTATCCTGAAATGCCAGAGTGCAACGGTTTTCAATTGAGATGCTATCCAGTACTATAGAGTCATTATATTTAGGTAATAAGTGTGGAGCTTAACATTATGACGCAAATCAATGATGCGTTACGCGAAATTAAACGTGGTACAGAAGAAATCCTAGTTGAAGAAGAGCTAGTTGCAAAACTGAAAGAAGGTCGTCCGCTAAGAATTAAATTAGGTGCAGATCCAACGGGTGCTGATCTACATTTAGGCCATACTGTTATCTTAAACAAGTTACGTCAATTCCAAGATCTTGGTCATGAAGTGATCTTCTTGATTGGTGACTTTACGGCAACCGTTGGTGATCCGTCAGGTAAAAACTCGACGCGTCCACCATTGACGCGTGAAGATGTACTGGTTAATGCTAAAACATATACTGACCAAGTATTCAAAATCTTAGATGAGTCAAAAACGCGCATTGAGTTTAACTCAACGTGGTTAAATGAATTGGGTGCTGCTGGTATGATCCGTTTAGCGTCGCAACAAACAGTTGCGCGTATGCTAGAACGTGATGATTTCAAAAAACGTTATGCGTCAAATCAAGGTATTGCGATCCATGAATTCATGTACCCATTACTACAAGGTTATGATTCAGTTGCGCTAAAATCGGATGTTGAACTTGGCGGTACAGATCAAAAATTCAACCTATTAATGGGTCGTGAATTACAAAAAGCAGAAGGTCAAAAACCACAAACAGTTATCATGATGCCACTGCTTGTAGGTCTAGATGGCGTGAAGAAAATGTCTAAATCTGCTAACAACTACATTGGCGTAACTGATGCACCTAATGAGATGTTTGGTAAGATCATGTCTATTACAGATGACTTGATGTGGAACTACTTCGAGCTATTATCATTCCGCCCATTGGCTGAAATTGAGAAGTTCAAAGCAGATATTGCAGCAAACGCAGTAAACCCACGTGATGTTAAAATCTCATTAGCGAAAGAAATCATTGCGCGTTTCCATGATGAAGCTGCTGCTGAGAGTGCACATAATGATTTCACTCAGCGTTTTTCTAAAAATGCTATTCCTGATGAAATGCCGGAGTTTGATTTTGCAGTAAGTGATGAGCTAGCGATTGCTAACTTATTAAAAGAAGCTGGCTTGGTATCAGGCACATCGGAAGCGATGCGTATGATCAAGCAAGGCGCTGTGAAGATTGATGGCGATAAAGTAGAAGATACACGCTTTGTACCAACTGCTGGTACAGCTGTATACCAAGTGGGTAAACGTAAGTTTGCACGAATTACACTTAGTTAACTGCTAATTATCAACCACTACTGCTTAGCACTGCTGTGTCGTTATTAACGGAACGGTAGTGTAAAGAATAAAGCCCGTTATGATATTGTCATAACGGGCTTTTTCGTTTAATCACTTCATTTTATAAGCTGAATAGGCTTTAGTTAAGAACGATGATGTTTTAAAACAAAAGTAGGTAAACGTAAATGCCAATGTACTGCGGCCATACGGAGCGTAAACACCCCTGTCATCGCGAGTAACATCGCAAAACCCTCATTGATACCAATGGAGACTGCACCGGTATAGACGACACCGCCAAGTATTGATGCCGTCGCATAGATATCTTTTTGTAATACCATGGGAACACGGCTGGCTAATAGATCGCGGATAATACCGCCTGCTACACCTGTGAGCACCCCCATAACGACAGCTGTCATCCCAGGTGCACCATAAGCTAGCGCTTTTTGGGTTCCGATCACGGTAAATAAGGCTAAACCAGCAGCATCAGCAAGCGGCAATAATATTGGCGGCATGCGATGATTACGGTTGGCAAACAAAATAGTGAGCAAGGACGTTAGAATGATAACGCTGAGATAGACGGGATCATGAACCCAGAATGCCGGACCTACATCTAAGATCGCATCACGTATAGTGCCACCACCAACGGCGGTTACCGCAGCCAAAACTGTTGCGCCGAATGGATCCATACGCATCTGTCCTGCGACCTGAACGCCTGATATTGCAAAAACAGCAGTACCCGCTAAATCGAGTAAATAAATAATATCCATGTTCATCATTAGTAAACTTATTAATCCTTTCTACATTTGTCCGCGATAACGAGATGCTGAGTATACGGATAGAGAAAATGATTTCTTCTAGCTATATCGAAGTTCTAACAAATAAAGTTGCAAAATATAGATAAAATTTGAATTTTTGCTGCGAAATTTGGGAATGTAATAAATCTGATATTTCAGATGAAATGGACGGATAAGTGAGTTAAATAGGTTTTTCTACAGGCATAAAAAAACAGCATAGAGAAGTTTTCGGTTATTTATAAAGTATCATTATAAATAAAAACTTTTCCATGCTGTTTTCGGAACTTTTGAAACTATAGGTTAGCGATTGATGGCAAAACACCACTTGTGATAGCTAAAGTAGTTAAAACAGTAAAAACTGCTAGAAATTCTTTCATGATTATGTCCTTGGATTGCTGTATTGGATACATTATGCACATATTCTATTCGTTTGGCTAGCTTTTTATAAGTAAAGTGTGTTTTTTGATGGTTTGGGTGCTTAAAGTTGGTGAAGTCTTGATTAGTTACTGTATTCACTTATTTGTTAACACTTTGGCGTCTGTGTACATGCTTATATTCTTATTATAGTTTATAAAATGGCAATAGAAGTGTACTTTTGGCTATCCCATTGTTCACTTTGCTTGTGCTTTCTGAAATCGTGATCTAAGTGGGTGTTATGCAGCAATTTAAGGAACATGGGTCATGAACGAATTCACATCTCAATAATAAGATTAAATGGCTTTAATGGTTTGAATAGGGTGAAGTATCGTCATATTCGTATTACAATAGGCCATTATGATTGTAAACATTATCAGCATTGAACATTGAGTAATGCCACGATAATGAATTGATTAAAAAGGTTAGCATTATGAGTAATATGATCCCAATGACTGCACGTGGTGCAGAGAATTTACGTGTAGAATTAGAACATCTTAAAACAGTTCGTCGCCCTGAAATTGTAAATTCAATTGCTGAAGCACGCGAACATGGCGATTTAAAAGAAAATGCGGAATATCATGCAGCACGTGAAGAGCAAGGGTTCTGTGAAGGCCGTGTTCAAGATATCGAATGGAAGCTGTCTAACTGCCAAATTATTGATGTGACAAAAATCACTAATAATGGCCGTGTTATCTTTGGTTCTACAGTGACGTTATATAACACTGAAACAGAAGATGAGATCACTTACAATCTTGTTGGTGATGATGAAGCGAATATTAAAGAGAATCGTATTTCAATTAACTCACCAATTGCACGTGGATTAGTTGGCAAAAGCGTGGATGATGTTGCTATGGTAACGACACCGGGCGGCGCGATTGAATTTGAAATTGTATCGGTAGAATATATCTAACTATCGACACATAGTTTACTTGCGAACATAGTATGAAGATGCAGGCCTGTATTTATATGCTCTGCGACCCAGTGTTAACACTGGGTATAGTCGAGCTGGGATTCCTTGCCCAGCTGGATACTCACAAAGCGATTATTTCTTTGGCAGTATGATTTTCTTTTCATCACTTGTACGATAAATAACCAGTGTGTGACCAATGCTCATTACTTTTTCTGCGTTAGCTTCTTTAACAATGGTATCCATTACTAATGCTTTTTGGTCACGGTCTTCAGACGCAACTTTAATTTTGATTAGTTCATGATGTGCGATTGCTACTTCAATTTCAGCCATAACACCTTCAGTTAAGCCGTGTTGGCCTAGTAAGATGACAGGTTTTAATGAATGTGCTAAACCTTTTAAGTGTTGCTTTTGTTTATTGCTTAATGCCATATTTTAAATTTCTTATTACTTAGGGTTGAAAAAGAGTAATTTTAGCTTCATCTTCATCTTAATACCATGCCATTATGGCAATGGTTTAAAAAAATATTATTAACAGGCTTTCAGATGACCCCGACACCAAAGAAAAAAAGTACCCAAAAAGGCAGTTCTAAAAATTGGTTACAAGAGCATCACAACGATAAATACGTTAAAGATGCAAAAAAACAAGGGTTGCGTTCACGTGCAACTTTTAAGCTTGAAGAGATCCAAGCAAAAGATAAATTATTAAAACCGGGTATGAATATTGTCGACCTTGGTGCTGCTCCAGGTGGTTGGTCGCAATATGCTGTGAAGCAGTTAGGTGATAAAGGTCGTGTTATTGCTTGTGATATTTTAGCTATGGATCCAATTGCAGGCGTTGATTTCTTGCAAGGTGACTTTAGAGATGAAAAAGTATTGTCTGCATTACTTGCGAAAGTGGGCGATGGCCAGATTGATGTTGTTATCTCTGATATGGCACCAAACATGAGTGGCAATATTGGTGTTGATCAACCAGCAGCAATGTATTTGGTCGAATTGGCACTGGAAATGTGTCGTGAAGTACTTAAACCCGGTGGTAGTTTTGCGGTTAAAGTGTTTCAAGGTGAAGGCTTTGAGCAATTCATGAAAGATGTGCGTAGTATGTTTACTGTCGTTAGAACCAGAAAACCGGATTCGTCACGTGCACGTTCACGCGAAGTCTTCATTGTGGCAACAGGTTACAAAGGTTAAATTTTTGTGGCTAGCTACAAAGAATAATATGACTGCTGTTATTAAAGGATAAAACAGAGATTTGACGACCATAAGCATTTTATTATGTTAATAAATCGTCAACTCTTGATATATTCAATTAGACAGTAGAGAATATCCAAAGGGTTCTGCACCTTACATTTGACTTGTAAGGATCACAGGATGAAAATTTAAAATGTAAGTTGTTGTTAAACTGTCTATATTTAAATATATTGAGTGTATCAACTGTTTTTTTTCAGGGAACTTAAGACCCGGAGAGGCTAGATTTTGAGTGATATGGCAAAAAATCTGATTTTATGGCTGGTTATTGCAGTCGTATTAATGTCAGTATTTCAGAGTTTCGGACCAAATGATAATTCCAGTAATCAGTTAGATTACAGTTCATTTGTACAACAAGTTAGAAATAAACAGGTTAACGAAGTTAAGATCAACGGACGTACAATCCGTGGTGTTAGCCAAGGTGGCCAGAAGTTTGTTACTTTCTTACCAGCAGAAGATCCACAGCTGTTAAATGATTTGTTAAACAACAACGTTAAAGTATTTGGTGAGCCTGAAGCAGAAGAAAGTTTACTGACTTCTATCTTCATCTCTTGGTTCCCAATGCTATTACTTATCGGTGTTTGGGTGTTCTTTATGCGCCAAATGCAAGGTGGCGGCGGTAAAGGCGCTATGTCATTCGGTAAGAGTAAAGCCCGTCTAATGAGTGAAGATCAAATCAAAACAACATTTGCTGACGTTGCAGGTTGTGATGAAGCAAAAGAAGAAGTTGCTGAATTGGTTGATTACTTAAAAGATCCAACTCGATTCCAAAAGCTGGGTGGTAAAATCCCAACTGGTATCTTATTAGTTGGTTCACCTGGTACAGGTAAAACGTTACTAGCAAAAGCAATTGCTGGTGAAGCGAAAGTACCATTTTTCACTATTTCAGGTTCTGATTTCGTTGAAATGTTTGTTGGTGTTGGTGCATCTCGTGTGCGTGACATGTTCGAACAAGCGAAAAAATCATCACCATGTATCATCTTCATTGATGAAATCGATGCTGTAGGTCGTAAACGTGGTTCTGGTATGGGCGGTGGTCACGATGAGCGTGAGCAAACGCTAAACCAAATGTTGGTTGAAATGGATGGCTTTGAAGGTAATGAAGGTATCATTGTTATTGCTGCGACGAACCGTCCAGACGTACTTGATCCAGCGCTACTACGTCCAGGTCGTTTTGATCGCCAAGTAACGGTTGGACTACCTGATATCCGTGGTCGTGAGCAAATTCTTAAAGTACACATGCGTAAAGTACCGATCAGCGATGACGTT
Source organism: Moritella sp. F3 (assembly GCF_015082335.1). Classification (NCBI taxonomy): domain Bacteria; kingdom Pseudomonadati; phylum Pseudomonadota; class Gammaproteobacteria; order Alteromonadales; family Moritellaceae; genus Moritella; species Moritella sp. F3. The sequence goes on from NZ_BLRL01000004.1 coordinate 15,169, forward strand.
GAAACAGTATTGATTGCACGTGGTACACCAGGTTTCTCTGGTGCAGAACTTGCTAACCTTGTTAACGAAGCTGCACTATTTGCAGCGCGTAGTAACAAGCGTACTGTATCTATGGCCGAATTCGAAAAAGCGAAAGATAAGATCTTAATGGGTGCTGAACGTAAGAGCATGGTAATGAGCGAAGAAGAGAAAGCGATGACAGCGTACCACGAAGCTGGTCACGCAATCATTGGCCGCTTAGTACCAGATCATGATCCTGTTTATAAAGTAAGTATTATTCCACGTGGCCGTGCGCTAGGTGTGACTATGTACTTACCTGAACAAGATCGCGTGAGTCATTCAAAACGTCATTTAGAAAGCATGATCTCAAGTCTTTACGGTGGTCGTATTGCTGAAGAAATCATCTTCGGTAAAGACTCGGTATCTACTGGTGCTTCAAACGATATTGAACGTGCTACAGACATCTCTCGTAAAATGGTTACGCAATGGGGTCTATCTGAAAAATTAGGTCCAATGAAGTTTGCTGATGAGCAAGGTGAAGTATTCCTTGGTGGCGGTGGCTCACAAGCTGCAAGCATGTCAGCAGATACAGCGAAATTAATCGATGATGAGATTCGTTTCTTAGTTGATACTAACTATCAACGTTCGTATAAATTGTTAAGTGAAAATATGGATATTTTGCATTCAATGAAAGATGCATTAATGAAATATGAAACAATCGATGCGAAACAAATTGATGACTTAATGGCGCGTGTTGAAGTGCGTCCACCTGCAGACTGGGGCGAAAGCTACGGAACGCTAGACAGCGACAAAACTAAAGACGCTGTAAAAGAAACTAAAGTTGATGAAGATGATAGCGATAAGAAAGATAAAGAAGATACAGAATAAGCTTCGCTTGCTCAGTATTACTTTATAGCTATTAATTCATGATAGAATAAACCCCGAGTCTAACTCGGGGTTTTTTTTTAGGGATAAAACGATAATGCAGTTAAACTTAACGGCCAATAACAAGCGTGTTAAAATACTTAATCTGGATCAACCTGTGGTCATGGGTATTCTTAATGTCACACCAGATTCTTTTTCTGATGGTGGGCAATATCACGCACTAGATGCTGCTTTTCAGCAAGCGCAAAAGATGGTTGCTGATGGCGCGACGATTATTGATATCGGTGGTGAGTCAACACGCCCTGGTGCAAGTGCTGTAAGTTTAGAAGAAGAACTTGCCCGTGTGATCCCGATTATTGAACGTATATCAGCACAACTGGATGTGATTATTTCTATCGACACCAGTAAAGCACAAGTAATGCGCCAAGCTATTGCTGCTGGGGCACACATTATTAACGATGTTCGAGCACTAAAGGAAGAGGGGGCATTACAAGCGGCCGCTGAACTTGCTGTACCTGTCTGCATTATGCATATGCAGGGGCAGCCAAGTAACATGCAAGATGCACCCGCTTATCAAGATGTCACCGCAGAAGTTGTGTCGTTTCTAGAACTGCGTATCTTGGATTGTGTTAATGCGGGTATCAAACGTGAAAATATCATACTTGATCCTGGCTTTGGCTTCGGTAAGACTTTAGAGCAAAATTATCAGTTACTGGCAGATACGGCTGTATTCCATCAGTTTGGTTTACCTGTACTGATTGGTGTTTCACGTAAGTCGATGATCGGTAATTTATTGCAGTGTGATGAGTCGCAGCGTTTAGCTGGCAGTCTTGCATGTGCAAACAGCGCCGCTACAGATGGCGCACATATATTTCGTGTGCATGATGTACGAGAGACTGCAGATACTTTAGCGATTGTCTCTCAGCTCAAAAAACATCGTGTGTGCTAATAAAATAACGAGTGCTATATACAGTATATAGCTTTTTATTTTAAAAATAGAATATGGTTGAGTTTATAGCTTGACTAAAAATATAAAATATTAGGGATTAAATATGTCAAGAAAGTATTTTGGTACCGATGGTATTCGGGGTCTTGTAGGCAAAGCGCCAATCACCCCTGAATTCGCACTTAAATTAGGTTGGGCCGCAGGTAAAGTTCTTGCACAACAGGGCACAAGAAAAGTACTTATCGGTAAAGATACACGTATTTCTGGCTACATGTTGGAGTGTGCTTTAGAGGCCGGTTTATCTGCTGCAGGTCTTGATGCTGCGTTCATGGGGCCGATGCCTACGCCTGCTGTTGCTTATTTAACTCGTACATTCCGTGCTGAAGCGGGTATCGTGATCAGTGCTTCGCATAACCCTTACCATGATAACGGTATTAAGTTTTTCTCTGCTAACGGCACAAAATTACCAGATGAAGTTGAACTCGCAATTGAAGCTGAATTAGAAAAAGAACTGACTTGTGTTGAATCAGCCCTATTGGGTAAAGCAGTGCGTATTGAAGATGCTGCTGGTCGTTATATCGAATATTGTAAAAGTACGTTCCCATCACGTGCCAGCTTAAAAGGTCTTAAGATCGTATTAGATTGTGCTCACGGTGCAACTTACCACATCGCGCCAAGCGTATTTAAAGAACTCGGCGCAGAGATTATTCCGATTGGTATTAGTCCGAATGGCCTGAACATTAATGATGGCTGTGGCGCGACAGAACCGGCTGCATTAGCTGCACGTGTGCTTGCTGAAAAGGCTGACCTTGGTGTTGCTTATGATGGTGATGGCGATCGTTTAATGATGGTCGATCATACTGGTTATGTTATTGATGGTGATGAAATACTTTATATCATGGCTCGTGACGCGCTGCGCAACGGTGAGTTAAAAGGCGGTGTTGTTGGTACATTGATGGCCAATATGGGCTTAGAAGTCGCACTTAAGTCTCTGGGGATCCCGTTTGCACGTAGTGCGGTAGGTGATCGCTATGTCGTGGAAATGTTACTTGAAAAAGGCTGGCGTATTGGTGGTGAGAACTCTGGTCACATTATTTCACTTGATCATACTACGACAGGTGACGGTATCGTATCGAGCTTATTAGTGTTAGCTGCGATGATTAACAGTGGTTTAACGCTGAAAGAATTACGTTCAGGTATGAGCAAATTCCCACAAGTGCTAGTGAATGTACGTTTTAGTGGTGACTCTGATCCATTGTTAGCTGAATCAGTATTAGCAGCGGTTAAAGATGTTGAGCAAGAGCTTGGAGATCGTGGGCGTGTACTACTGCGTAAATCAGGTACTGAACCACTTATTCGTGTGATGGTAGAAGGTGAAGACGAAACGCATGTCTTAGCACTGGCTAATAAAATTGCTGATGTCGTAAAAGCTACTTTTTAAACCGATATAGCCCATATATACAGTGATTTTAAGGCTTATTAGTATACCGCAACTGATGTTGTTTTGTGCTAAAGCCTTTTATTCATTGTTTTTTTAATAATCAGCTTGCAACTAAGGTAGAGGTTAGATAATATCTGCTTCGCTTTACCACTTATCGTGATTTAGTTAGAGATTGACTGACTATCGGATTAAGTGTCCCTTACCTCGGGTAAGGATGTTCGATAAAGCTATATTAAACCTTTTGAGATTTAGGTATTAAAATGTACGAAGTTATTATTGTTATTTACTTAATTGTTGCACTTGCAATCATCGGATTCGTTCTTATGCAGCAAGGCAAAGGCGCCGATATGGGTGCTAGCTTTGGTTCTGGTGGCTCAAATACTGTATTTGGTGCTGGCGGTTCAGGTAACTTTTTAACTCGCGTTACAGCAATACTTGCTGTTGTGTTTTTTGCTTTAAGCCTAGTGCTTGGTAATTTATCTACGCAATCTGATACTGATGTGATTTTAGATGCTGAAAAACCAGTGATCACAAGCGATGTGCCAGTAGCGCCAGTAAGCAACAGCGACGTACCTCAATAAGCATTAAGCTTGGCGATTTAATTATCCGCTAGCTTAAGGCATTATGTAGTAAGACTAAGTTACAAATATTACCTCAAATTAATGATGTAACTTATAAAAAAGAAATAATAAATTTAGTATTGCGCGGATGTGGCGGAATTGGTAGACGCGCCAGCTTGAGGGGTTGGTGACTTAGGTCGTGGGGGTTCAAGTCCCCCCATCCGCACCACTAAATTTATAAGAATAAATATTAAAAGCTAATTCATTATGAATTGGCTTTTTTTGTTTTTGCTGCAGCATTTAATTGTTGCTGTCAGTTTTACAGTTAACTTTAGTATTAAAGTTAATTTGGCCTTGCTTATTACTATCGCAATAGCCTATAATCAGCGCAGTAAGAATATTGTCGCGGGATGGAGCAGTTTGGTAGCTCGTCGGGCTCATAACCCGAAGGTCGTTGGTTCAAATCCAGCTCCCGCAACCAGTTCTTATATCTGTTGATAGGGCTAGTCAACAGTGTGCAAATAGCATTACTTAAATTTATTTTTATCTCGATAAATGTAATTTACGTAATTCTATTGGCTTCTTGTTTATTATTTATTTAATAAGCGCCACGCAAGTGGATTACAAGGTCTAGTAGTAAGAAGCCTCGCCTTATAGTCGGGGCTTTTTTATTTTTTAAATTACGGGCATATGCCCTTTTTTCGTTTTTAGGGGGTTGTTTTGGCGAGTTTAGAACAAACACTAACTGAATTGTTAGAACCAACAGTTGAAATGTTAGGTTTTGATCTTATCGGTATTGAGTTCACACGCGCGGGTAAACACTCGACATTACTTGTTTATATCGATCATGAAAATGGTATTTTTGTTGATGACTGTTCGAAAGTAAGTCACCAAATTAGCGCTATTATGGATGTTGAAGATCCAATTACTACGGAGTACTTCTTAGAGGTATCTTCACCTGGTATGGAACGTCCATTATTTAAAGTTGCACATTACGCTGAGTACTGTGGTTCTGAAATTAAAGCATTATTACGTATGGCTGTGAATGGTCGTCGTAAGTTTAAAGGCGTAATCAAAAGTGTTGATGGTGAGATGATCACTGTAACAATTGATGGCAAAGACGAAGTCTTAGCACACGCGAATATCCAAAAAGCAAATATAGTTCCAAAATTTGACTAACGAGGCGTCCGGGAATGAATAAAGAAATTCTGTTAGTTGTTGATGCAGTTTCTAACGAGAAAGCACTACCTCGTGAGAAAATTTTCGAAGCGATGGAAATTGCTCTAGCAACAGCGACTAAAAAACGATATGAAGGCGAAATTGAAGTTCGTGTTGAAATTGACCGTAAAACGGGTAATTTTGAAACGTTCCGTCGCTGGCTTGTAATCGATGATAAAGGTGAAGCATTAGAAAATCCTTTCTCAGAAATTACCCTGGACGCAGCTAAATTTGATGATGAAACCATCGAAGTTGGTGGTTACATTGAAGATACAATTGAATCAGTTGTATTTGACCGTGTAACAACGCAAACAGCTAAGCAAGTAATCATTCAAAAAGTACGTGAAGCAGAGCGTGATTTAATCGTTCAGCAATACGCTAAACACGAAGGTGAGCTAATCACTGGTTTAGTTAAACGTGCTAACCGTGAAACAGTTGTATTAGATCTTGGTAACAATGCTGAAGCAGTAATGTTTAAAGATGAAATGCTGCCACGTGAATCATTCCGTACTGGCGATCGCATTAAAGGCTTACTGAAAGAAGTAAAACCTGAAGCGCGTGGTACACAGCTATTTATTAGCCGTGCATGTAACGAAATGCTAATCGAATTGTTCCGCGTAGAAGTGCCAGAATTCAACGAAGAGATGCTTGAACTTAAAGCCGCTGCTCGTGATCCTGGTTCGCGTGCAAAGATTGCCGTTAAATCTAACGACAAACGTATCGATCCTGTAGGTGCTTGTGTTGGTATGCGTGGCGCACGTGTACAGGCAGTTTCAAGTGAATTAAACGGTGAGCGTGTTGATATTATCCTTTGGGATGATAACCCGGCACAATTCGTTATCAATGCAATGGCTCCTGCTGAAGTTGCTTCTATTATTGTTGACGAAGATCAACACTCAATGGATATTGCGGTTGAACAAGATAACCTAGCACAAGCAATTGGCCGTAATGGTCAAAACGTACGTCTAGCATCACAACTTACGGGTTGGGAACTAAACGTGATGACCGTTGCTGAAGCGAACGAAAAACACCAGAAAGAAAACGACCGTTTGATGAATATCTTCACTGATAAATTAGATATTGATGAAGATATGGCTGAATTACTGATCGGCGAAGGTTTCTCTTCACTAGAAGAAATCGCGTATGTACCAGTTAATGAATTCTTACAAATCGACGGTTTTGATGAAGATCTAGTTGATGAATTACGTTCACGTGCTAAAAACGCACTAACGACATCTGCACTTGCTGCAGAAGAGTCACTAGAAGGTGCAGAACCAAGTGCAGATTTACTAGCGCTTGAAGGCTTAGAGAAGCACCTAGCTTATGTACTTGCAAGCATCGGAGTAACAACTCTGGAAGAGCTAGCTGAACAGGGCATCGACGATTTAAGCGAAATTGAAGAGTTAACGGATGAACGTGCCGGCGAATTAATTATGGCTGCACGTAATATCTGTTGGTTCAGTGATAGCGAATAATAACGCGAAGAGAGGGATCGAATTACATGGCAGATGTATCAATTACAAAATTGGCCGAGGATATCGGTACGACTGTTGATCGCCTAGTACAACAATTCTCTGATGCTGGTATAGCAAAAGCGAACGATAGTACGGTTAATGAAGGTGAAAAGCAGACACTACTTGTGCACTTAAGTGAACAACACGGTAGTGATACGGCTGAGCCAAGTCGCTTAACATTACAACGCAAAACCAAAAGCACGCTTAGCGTAGCAAGCGGTGGCGGTAAGCAGAAATCAGTAGCAGTAGAAGTACGTAAAAAACGTACTTACGTAAAACGTACTGCCGCTGAAGATGAAGCGAAATTAGCAGAAGAAAAAGCTACAGCAGAAGCTGCGCAAGCAGCTGAATTAAAAGTACAAGCAGAAGCGAAAGCTCAAGCTGAAGCGAAAGCACAAGCTGATGCTCAAGCAAAAGAAAAAGCAGACGCTGAAGCAAAAGCAAAACGTGATGCTGCAGATAAAGCAAAACGTGACACAAAACAGAAAACTACTAAATCAAAAGAGGCAGATGATATGGCGAAGCGCGAAGCGGAAGCGTTGAAGCAGAAGCAAGAGCAGGAAGCCACTCGTAAAGCTGAGCTGGAAGCTCAACAAAAAGCTGAAGAAGCACGTAAATTAGCAGAAGAAAACTCTGGACGTTGGGCTGAAGAAGAAGCTGAACGTGCAAAAACAGAGAAGTCGGCTGATTACCACGTAACAACATCTACGCATGCGCAAGCAGCTGAAGATGATGCTGATGCACGTTCAGAAAAAGGTGTGCGTAAGAAAAAACCTGTTGCACCTGTAACTGAAGCTGCAAAACCTGCACCAAAAGGTAAAGGTAAAGCACGTAAAGCGAAAGGTCGTAAGCCTGATAACCGTTATAACCGTCATCAAGGTAAATCAGTTAACGCACCTGAAGGCATGCAACAAGGCTTCAATAAGCCAGTTGCTAAAGTTGAGCGTGATGTTCGCATCGGTGAAACGATCAGTGTTAGTGAATTAGCACAAAAAATGGCAATCAAAGCGACTGAAATCATCAAATATATGATGAAGCAGGGCTCTATGGTTACTATTAACCAAGTACTTGACCAAGAAACTGCACAACTTGTTGCAGAAGACATGGGCCATAAAGTTATCTTAGTTAAAGAAAATGCCTTAGAAGAATCGGTATTAGCTGACGCGCAAGATGTAATTGAAGGTGTTAAAGTTACTCGTGCACCAGTTGTGACTATCATGGGTCACGTTGACCACGGTAAAACATCACTACTAGATTACATCCGTCGTGCTAAAGTTGCTGACGGTGAAGCCGGTGGTATTACACAGCATATCGGTGCTTACCACGTTGAAACTGACAACGGTATGGTATCTTTCCTTGATACTCCTGGACACGCGGCGTTTACGTCTATGCGTGCTCGTGGTGCTCAAGCGACAGATATTGTTGTTCTTGTTGTTGCTGCAGATGATGGTGTTATGCCACAAACAATCGAAGCTATCCACCATGCGAAAGCTGCGGATGTGCCGCTGATTATTGCAGTGAACAAGATGGATAAAGAAGGTGCTGATACAGACCGCGTTAAGAGCGAACTAGCTCAACACAACGTTATGCCAGAAGACTGGGGCGGCGAAAACATGTTTGTTTATGTTTCTGCTAAAGCGGGTACTGGTGTTGATGAGCTACTTGAAGCTATCTTGCTACAAGCTGACGTACTAGAACTAGAAGCTGTTGCTACTGGTCCTGCTGCGGGTGTTGTTATTGAATCTCGTCTTGATAAAGGTCGCGGTCCAGTTGCAACAGTACTTGTACAACAAGGTGAACTTAAGCAAGGCGATATCGTGCTTTGTGGCTTAGAATATGGCCGTGTTCGTGCTATGCGTGATGAGAATGGTAAGCCAATCGAATCAGCTGGTCCTTCTATTCCTGTAGAGATCTTAGGTCTTTCAGGTGTGCCTCAAGCAGGTGATGAAGCGACTGTAGTACGTGATGAGAAGAAAGCGCGTGAAGTTGCACTTTACCGTCAAGGTAAATTCCGTGATGTTAAACTTGCTCGTCAACAGAAATCTAAACTTGATAACATGTTTGCGAACATGGAAGCGGGCGAAGTTTCTGAACTTAATATCGTACTTAAAGCCGATGTTCAAGGTTCACTTGAAGCACTTTGTGATTCACTTGTTAAACTTTCAACAGACGAAGTTAAAGTTGCAATCATCACTCGTGGTGTTGGTGGTATTACTGAAACTGACGTAACACTAGCTGCTGCATCAAACGCAATTGTACTTGGTTTCAACGTACGTGCTGACGCAAAAGCGCGTGAAGTTGTAAACAACGAAAGTGTTGATTTACGTTACTACAGCGTTATCTATGATGTGATTGATGAAGTTAGACAAGCGATGAGTGGTTTGCTTGCACCTGAATTCCGTCAAGAAATCATTGGTCTTGCTGAAGTTCGTGATGTATTCAAATCACCTAAAATCGGTTCTATTGCTGGTTGTATGGTTACTGAAGGTATCATCAAACGTAGCGCTCCAATCCGTGTACTTCGTGAAAACGTTGTTATTTACGAAGGTGAACTTGAATCTCTACGTCGCTTTAAAGATGACGTACAAGAAGTTCGCATGGGTATTGAATGTGGTATCGGCGTTAAAAACTACAACGACGTACGCGTTGGCGACCAAATCGAAGTATTCGAAACTGTTGAAATTAAACGTACTCTGTAACGGTTAATAGCTCGGTTCGATTAAGATAACTTTATGGGGGCCTTTCGGTCCCCATTTTCCTTTAGAGGAATTTAAAAATGGCAAAAGAATTCAGTCGTTCACGTCGTGTTGCTCAGCAATTACAACAAGAACTCGCACGTATTTTACAACGTGAAGTGAAAGATCCACGTGTTGGCATGGTTACAGTATCAAGTATCGATCTGTCTCGTGACCTTTCTTACGCAAAGGTTTACGTTACTTTCTTCAATATTGATAACGATGAAGAACGTATTAAAGAAGGCGTTGCAGCACTTGATTCAGCAAGTGGTTATATCCGCTCGTTAGTCGGTAGCTCAATGAAGCTACGTATTGTACCTGAACTACGTTTCATCTATGACAACACGCTTGTTGAAGGTATGCGTCTTTCAACCTTAGTAACTGAAGTACGTGCTAAAGATAAAAAACTGCAAGATGATTACGGCACTACGGCAGATGAAAAAGACGCTTCTGAAGGAGAGTCTTAGTCATGTCTGGACGTCGTCGTCGCTGGAATGGCCGTGATGTACACGGTGTATTCTTGTTGGATAAACCAACAGGCATTAGTTCAAACGATGCATTACAGCGTGTAAAGAAAATTTTCTTTGCTGCAAAAGCGGGTCACACTGGCGCTTTAGATCCACTTGCGACCGGTATGTTACCGCTATGTTTTGGTGAAGCAACGAAGTTTTCACAATTCTTGCTTGATTCAGACAAGCGTTACATCGTAACTGCAAAGCTGGGTGAACGTACGGACACATCTGATTCACATGGCGAGATCGTGCAAACGCGTCCCGTTAATGTGAGCGATGCTGAGTTGTTAATTGCTCTTGATACTTTCCGTGGTGACACTAAGCAAGTACCGTCAATGTTTTCGGCATTGAAACACGAAGGGAAGCCTTTGTACTGGTATGCGCGTCAAGGTATCTTTATCGACCGTCCTGCACGTCCTATTTCAGTTTTTGAACTTAAATTATTAAGTTTTGAAAATGATGAAGTTAACTTAGAAATTCACGTAAGTAAGGGTACTTATATCCGTACTATCGTTGATGATTTAGGGGAGCTACTAGGCTGTGGAGCACATGTCTCTATGCTACGCCGTATTGGTGTTAGCGCTTATCCAGCAGAACGTATGATGACGTTCGAACAGCTGGAAGAGATGGTTGAACAAGCGAAAGCAGAGGGTGTTGAGCCGAAAGATGTGCTTGATCCGTTATTAATGCCACTTGATTCAGCGGTAAGTCATTTACCTGAAGCGAACATGAGTGAAGAAACGGGCGGTTTTGTATTACATGGGCAACCAGTTGTAGTACCAAACACACCTGAATCTGGCTTAGTCCGTATGACAGTAGGTGAAGAGCGTGCTTTCATTGGTGTTGGTAATATTGATGACCAAGGTAGAGTCGCCCCTAAACGTATCGTTAATTACGAAACGCAGGCGCGCGAACCAAAATAAACCTGTTATTCAGTTATGACTAATAGATAAAATAAAAGGCATTGTTACGCAGGTAATAGTGCCTTTTTTATACGTCTTTTCCTAGGTGCTATTTGTTTATCTATTGATCAATGAAAATGATTGCAGGAACTCTCCGACGTCTGTATACTCCGCGGTTCTTCTTATAGCTGAACGAGTGGTCGGCTATAAGCTATTTATCTATATTGGAGATTCCACTATGTCATTAAGCGCTGAAGCTAAAGCAGTAATCGTTGCAGATTTCGCCCGTCAAGAAGGCGACACTGGTTCAACTGAAGTTCAAGTTGCACTACTAACTGCACAAATCAACCACCTTCAAGGTCACTTCAAGAAGCACATCCACGATCACCACAGCCGTCGTGGTCTATTACGTATGGTTGCTAGCCGTCGTAAACTTCTTGACTACCTAAAACGTACTGAAAACGTACGTTATGCAGATCTTATTGCACGTCTAGGTCTACGTCGTTAATCGACGATTAATTTGACGTCTACGGACAACAGATTATAAGAAAGGAGCCAATTTGGCTCCTTTTTGCTTTTTAATTTACCTGAAAACGCCCCCTCATCACGTTATTTTCCAACTTATTTCACTATTTCCAATACTTACATTGCCCTTTAATTTTTTTATGCAGTATACTTAGCGACGAAATTAAAGAGACATTAAAGATTAAGGACAAAGAGTGAATCCTATCGTAAAATCGTTTAAGTATGGTCAACATACAGTTACATTAGAAACAGGTGTTATTGCACGTCAAGCAACAGCAGCTGTAATGGCAAGCATCGGTGATACTTCTGTTTTAGTAAGTGTTGTTGGTAAAAAACAAGCTGAAGCTGGTCGTGATTTCTTCCCGCTAACAGTGAATTACCAAGAACGTACTTACGCTGCAGGTAAGATCCCTGGTGGCTTCTTTAAACGTGAAGGCCGTCCAAGTGAAGGCGAGACTTTAACATGTCGCCTAATCGACCGTCCAATCCGTCCACTATTTCCTGCTGGCTTCAAAAATGAAGTACAAGTAGTAGCTACTGTTGTATCTGTTAACCCAGAAATCCAACCTGACTTGGTTGCATTAATTGGTGTTTCAGCTGCATTAAGCATCTCTGGTATGCCGTTCAACGGTCCTATCGGTGCTGCACGTATCGGTTTCCAAAATGACGAATACATTCTTAACCCATCAACATCTGAGTTAGCAGAAAGCAAACTAGACCTAGTTGTTGCTGGTACTGAAAATGCAGTACTTATGGTTGAGTCTGAAGCTGAAATTCTAAGCGAAGAACAAATGCTAGGCGCGGTTGTTTATGGCCACGAGCAAATGCAAGTTGTTATCGAAGCTGTTAAAGAATTTGCTGCTGAAGTTAACACGCCTAAATGGGATTGGTCTGCACCAGTTGTAAACACTGAGCTTAAAGCGAAAATCGCTGAACTAGCTTCAGGTGACCTTGCAGAAGCATACCAAATCCAAGAAAAAACTGAACGTTACGCTAAAGTTGGTGGCATCAAGTCAGCAGCAATCGTTAAACTTCAAGAAGAAAACGCAGAACTAAACACGCGTGAAGCGGGTGAACTACTTGGTTCTCTAGAAAAGAACATCGTACGTAATCGTATTCTAGATGGCGAACCACGTATTGATGGTCGTGATCCAGAAATGATCCGTGCACTAAGCGTAATGACTGGCGTTCTACCACGTACACACGGTAGCTCACTATTCACACGTGGCGAAACTCAAGCACTAGTTACTGCTACATTAGGTACAGAACGTGATGCACAACGTATCGACAGTCTAACTGGCGAAACTGTTGACCGTTTCCTAATGCATTATAACTTCCCTCCTTACTGTGTTGGTGAAACTGGTATGGTTGGTTCGCCTAAACGTCGTGAAATTGGTCACGGTCGTCTAGCGAAACGTGGTGTTTTAGCTGTTATGCCTACGGCAGATGAATTCCCGTACACAGTACGTGTTGTATCTGAAATTACTGAATCTAACGGTTCAAGCTCAATGGCTTCTGTATGTGGTACTTCGTTAGCACTTATGGATGCTGGTGTACCAATCAAGGCTTCTGTTGCGGGTATCGCAATGGGTCTAGTACTTGACGGTGACCGTAGCGTAGTTCTTTCAGACATTCTTGGTGATGAAGATCACTTAGGTGACATGGACTTTAAAGTTGCTGGTTCAACTGCTGGTATCACTGCACTACAGATGGATATCAAAATTGAAGGTATCACTAAAGAAATCATGCAGAAAGCGCTTGTACAAGCAAAAGCTGCACGTTTACACATCTTAAGTGTTATGGATCAAGCTATCGCAACTAACCGTGATGACGTATCTGAATTCGCACCGCGTATTCATACTATCAAAATCAACACGGACAAGATCAAAGACATCATCGGTAAAGGCGGCGCAACAATTCGTGCACTTACTGAAGAAACTGGTACTACGATCGAAATCGAAGATGACGGTACAGTGAAAATTGCAGCGACAAGTGGCGAACAGGCACAAGCAGCAATCGAACGTATCCACCAATTAACAGCTGAAGTTGAAGTTGGTCAAATCTACGAAGGTAAAGTTGTACGTCTAGCTGACTTCGGCGCATTTGTTAACATCTTACCTGGTAAAGATGGCTTAGTTCACATCTCGCAAATTACGCAAGAACGTGTGAACAAAGTTGCAGATCACCTGTCTGTAGAACAAGTAGTTAAAGTTAAAGTTCTAGAAGTAGACCGTCAAGGTCGTATCCGTCTAAGTATTAAAGAAGCAATGGACGCTCCTGCAGCGCCAGCTGAGCAACCAGTTAGCGAATAACTTGTTGTTAATTTAGATTGATTATTTTAAGGAGCGTTGATACGCTCCTTTTTTGTATCTGTAAATAATAAGTGGTAATTATGAAAAGATGTCTTAGTTTATTAATTGTTACAGCCTTACTTTCAGGTTGTAGTTCACTGTCGGGGTCTTTTTCAACGGATGACCGCGCGCCTTCCGAATTAATTCTCGCAGAACCACTTCAAGTTAATTACCAAACCGAAATTATGTTAATGCGCTATAGCCAGTTGATCCTAGATGCTAAAGACGACCGTAGTCGCCAAGCGCGTTATTTTTATGAGCGAGGCTTACTTGCTGATAGCATGGGATTACGCTCATTAGCACATGCTGACTTTCAACGTTCATTGACATTACAGCCTGATTTTGTGCCTGCTTATAACTTTATTGGTTTGTATATGACTCAAACCGAACAGTTTGATGAAGCGTATGATGCATATGATTCAATTGCGCAGTTAGATCCAGAGAATAATTATGTACTTCTCAACCGCGGTATCGCTTTATATTATGGTGAGCGCTATAGTTTAGCGACTGATGATCTGGTTAGTGCTTATAATGAAGCGCCAAACGACCCATTCAGAACATTGTGGTTGTATTATCCTGAGTATCAAGTAAGTGCTCAAGATGCATTAGCCGCCGTCAAAACGCGTTATAGCCAGCATATTGATAACAATTGGTCGTGGAATATTGTGGCGCTATACACTCAAGAGTTAAGTGAGACACAATTATTGGCTAAATTACTCGATGGATTAGATAAAACTGACCCGAGCTATAACAAAATATTAGCGCATCGTTTAACTGAAACGTATTTTTACCTTGGTAAATATAAAGTCTTAATGAATGATAATCATGCTGCTGAAAGTTATTTCAAATTAGCATTAAGTAACAATGTTTATGAGTTTATTGAGCATGGTTACGCGCGTTTAGAATTGAGCCGTTTAGCGAATAATTAACACAAACAACCATTTTTGAACCTCCCCCGATGCAATATAGGGGGGAGGATTAAGATGGTGTTAGCTTGTCACCGTGTCGAATCCAGCAATTTGATGCCAATAGCCATTACACTCACGATCGAGCTGTAAGTCGAATTTAATATTATCTTCCGCTGCTTGTTTAAATTGCCCAAGCGTATCGAATGCGGAGTCTCCGAGTGGACTCACGCGCACCACATCGACTAAATCCTGCATACTTGCTACATCATTTAATAAATTGTATTTATAGCCTGACATGGTTTGAATACCATTAATCGTAAACAACTCTTTATCGTCTTGGCTGTAAACTGGTTTACCATTGGCGTGGTTAATACAGCATAGCTCGCAATCATCTTTTGCCTTGTTTTCTGAGCGTGCAGTAAAGCAACGCGCAGAGTAGGCCAATGGTAAATGCCCATGGGCAAATACTTCGATTTCAAATTGGTCGCGAATATTCAGTAAACGACTGTCTTCTTGCAACTGCACTAACCAATCTCGAGATAGTTCAACTGGCATTACCCAACGTTGCATGCCTTTGTTAACGAGTAGCTGTAATACTTGCGCGTTATAGACATTTAACGCATGGCCACAGATAAAGGGCGTTTTGGCTTCAGCTAATAAATTAATCGCACCAAAGTCATTTGCTTCAACAATAAAGTCACCATTTTCACAGTACTTACGCAGTATATTGACCTCTGAGGGTGCTTCTAATAGCGCCATCGTTGAGATCACAACTTGCTTACCGGAATCAGCTATATCTTTAGCTAAGCCCAACCAGTCCTTTGGTTTCAGCTCTCGACGTTTACTGCAAACTGTTTCACCAAGATAAATAATATCGGCTTCGGAGTTAACCGCCGCAGCATAAAAATCTTCGACTTGTTGTTTTGGCCAATAATATAAGATTGGACCTAATGCGTATTTCATAATTACTCTCGTGGCTGTTTGCCAATGTGAGTTTGCAAATATAGGTATTATCCACATAGATTTGCAAACTTGCTTGTTGCCAATATAAGTTAAAGGTTACTGCCAATCTCGGTGATAAGCGCCTAACGTGGTACTGGTGCCTTCAGAAAGCTGATCTAGCTGCTTATTCCATGCGGCGTCGACTTGGTATTGCGCTGGGTCTCGGCGATAGCGATCAATTGCGGCGCGCCATACTTTCGTCACTTGCTCGGTATAAGCTGGGCTGCGTTGGCGACCTTCAATTTTAACCGCTGATATATTCGCGTTGGCAAGTTCAGGTATGAGTGCAAGCGTATTTAAACTAGTCGGTTCTTCCAATGCATGGAATACTTTACCATCGACGTTAAAGCGACCTTTGCAAAGGGTTGGATAACCAGTTTTCTCTTCTGGTTGGTAGCGGTCGATAAGCACATCGTTTAAGCGAGACTCCAGGCCTTGATCGGTTTCTTCCCAGCGCACGAATTTTGCAGGTGAACATGCACCAACTGTATTTGGTGACTCACCGGTTAAATACGAAGATAGATAACAACGGCCTTCGGCCATAATACACAAGCTACCAAAGGCAAAAACTTCTAATTCGACATCGGTATTACGGGCTAATTGTTTTACTTGGTGAATCGATAATACGCGCGGTAATACCACGCGGCTGACATTAAAATTATTGGTATAAAAGTTAATGGCTTCAACATTGGTTGCAGAGGCTTGCACGGATAAATGCAGTTCTAAGTCAGGGTATTTCTTGGAGGCATAATCAAGCACGGCCACGTCAGAAATGATCGCCGCATCCACACCCATATCTGCGCAACGGTCAACGGCACGTTCCCAGCGTTCTAATTTACCTGGATGGGCAAAAGTATTGATCGCTACGTGTAAGTGACGGTTGTGACTACGGATATAATCGACCGCTTTATCGAGTTTTTTATCGGTAAAGTTTAAACCAGCAAAATGGCGGGCATTAGTATCGTCTTTAAAACCGATATAAACAGCATCGGCGCCATTATCTACAGCCGTTTTTAGGGCCGGTAAGTTACCTGCGGGGCAGAGTAATTCCATTGTTATATTATCTCGAACCATGAATCATGGCGAAAGTGTAAGGCAAGCATTTTTACAGATAATTGATTTAGGGCAGGATTAACTAATTTACTTAGTTTAAATTCACCATAAATTGACCTCGATTATGAACAGGTGAATTTAACAGGGCTAGAATGATTTTTATATTTAAGAAACTATGCCAAGGAACAATGCTCAATGTTACATACTCTACACCGTAAGTTGGTACACACTGTACCAACACTATTAGCGATACCGGCTAAAGTATTGCCTTTTTCACTGCAAGAGAAAGTGCTATCACAAGTATTTAATAAAGTATTCGCTGAAGCACTCGCGGATGATGAGTTTGAGTTTCTTGAGCAAAAATGGCTGCAAGTTGAAATTACTGACTTGGGCATTAATTGGTTTATTAGCTGTGTGGACAATAAACTGGTGATAGCACCGAATGCACAAACCGTTGATGTTAGTTTCAAAGGTAACTTAAATGAGTTGGTATTAATTACCGCGCGTAAAGAAGATCCGGACACGTTATTTTTCCAGCGCCGTTTGAAAATTGAAGGCGATACTGAACTCGGCTTAGAAGTTAAAAATATGCTCGATAGTTTTGATCTGGATGAACTACCGAAAGCGGTCACGACACTATTGTCGTATGTGGCAGAGTTTATTCAGCAGGGGTTAACTGAGCCAGTGCTAAGCAGTGAAAAAAACACGAATACAGCGAAGCAAGCAACTGCGCAGTAAAAAATTATAATCGCTTCATGCCTTCGTATGGTTATAGCATGGTTATAGTATTGCTTTAGCTATTCGCTATAGACCTTGCTTACGCTCCCCCATATCATCACTAGATTGACGTTATTTCCATATGGATATGGAAACGATTTAGTCGTGAATAATTTGAGGCAAGGAGCACACAGTGAGACTAGTTGTTATTAGTGGTAGTACCCGAAATCGGTCGACAACCATCAAGGTTGCTCAGTCTGTATTACAATTAGCCGAGCAGTCACAGTTATTTAGTAAAGTTAATCTATTGGATTTTGTGAAACTAGCCTTGCCTATTTGGGATAAAGCGATAAAAAACGAAATGGATGATTGGCAAGATGAGTGGCAATTGACCGCGCAGTTAATACGCTCTGCTGATGCCATCATTATCGTCAGTCCCGAGTGGGAAGAAGAAAGTTTAGATAATTTTTATGCATTCTGTCAGCATGATAACTTCCCTTTGTTACCCTGTGCGGTATTACGCGTCGGCAGCAATTGTCGTGGCGCGTACTCGTCGACAGAACTCGCGATGGCCAACTTCCGTAAAAATCATACCTGTTTGATCTTAGAACATTTTATTGTTGCAACAATTGAGTCTGTGAATAATTGCAAAGAAACCTATTATCCATTTGAAACGCCGTTAGTTGAACGTATACTGGCTAATCTAGGTTTGATGAAGCAGTTGGTTGATAATGGTGGCCTATTATCGTCAACAAGGTTACATCTCGCTTAGCCTAGTCTGGTTTAGTTTAGCTGAGGTGTTGGATGTCAAGATTTCCCCAATTTGTTACTGAGCGTTTAATTATCCGTGTTGCGGTAGCGAGTGATGCTGAAAAACTATGTCAGTATTATATTCGTAATCAAGTTCATTTAGCACCTTGGGAACCAATACGTAGTGAGGTTTATTATACGCTGCGTTGGTGGCAACTGCGTGTCGAACAGATCCATATCGAATTTAATGCCGCGAGTGCGATTAATTTTATTGCTATCGATCGGGATAGTTCTGATATTGTAGCTGTGGCTAACTTTAGCAATATTATTCAAGGGGTGTTTAAGTCCTGCTCTCTCGGTTATTCAATTGCCAAGGCGTATGAAGGGCAGGGACTGATGGTTGAGTTTTTACAAACCTGCTTAGCGTTCATGTTTGAAAATGTCGGATTGAATCGAGTAATGGCTAATTATATTCCGGTGAATGCACGTAGTGGCGCGTTATTACAGCGATTAGGTTTTGAACGTGAAGGTTATGCACGCAAATACTTAAAGATAGCGGGAAGTTGGCAGGACCATGTATTAACGGCATTGTTACATGAAGATTGGTCTGCGCGTAAAGCATTGAACTAAATAAAAATAGCATTAAAGCAAAACGGCGAGCTATAAGCTCGCCGTTTTCATATTTATTCGACGTAAATCGAATACCTGCTATATCTGGATTAGCGGGCTGCTTTTGTCGCTTCTTGGATCATGACAAATTTTTCCCATAACGCTTCCTCTTTTTCTACATAATCCGGGTCGGTAATAATGCAGTTAATCGGGCAAACAGTTTTACAGGTCGGCTTGTCATAATGACCTACACATTCGGTGCATAGTAGCGGGTCGATTTCATAAATCTTCGCGCCAAAGGTGATTGCGCCATTCGGACATTCCGGATCGCACATGTCACAGTTAATACACTTATCATTAATTAATAATGCCATAAGGTTATTTCTTCTTTCCTAATGGATTATTTATGCGGGTTACGGGTATCTTCACTATTGGCAAAGTTACGCATCAGTAGCGCATGATCCAGTTTAACTTCTTCTGGAACCGGTAAGTAAACAATGTGACCAGAACCTGGTGCATATTCCATTGCTTCACCTTTACGGTTTTCTAATTCTTCAAGTTTGAAGGTCATGTTGCCTTGTGGCGTCATTAGTTCTAATGAATCACCTACCAAGAATTTGTTTTTAACGATAACTTCAGCAAGACCTTTGTCGTTACGGCCATTTAGTTCACCAACAAATTGTTGTGTTTCACTGATTGAATAACCGTAATCGTAGTTTTGGTATGCATCGTGTGTATGACGGCTTAAGAAACCTTCAGTGTAACCACGGTGTGCAAGATGCTCTAGTGTACCCAATAGTGAAGGATCAAATTCGCGGCCTGCAACAGCATCGTTAATCGCTTGTTTATATACTTGCGCAGTACGTGCACAGTAGTAGAACGATTTAGTACGACCTTCAATTTTTAATGAATGTACACCCATCTTAGTTAGGCGTTCAACGTGTTGGATAGCACGTAGGTCTTTTGAGTTCATGATGTAAGTACCATGCTCATCTTCAAACGCTGGCATATATTCGTTTGGACGACCTTGTTCTTGTAATAAGAAGATTTGGTCAGTCGGTTTACCTTCGCCTAATGTCGGCTCAGCTGATTCTGGAATATAGATCTCAGGGTTTGTTGCAACAATATCACCGGTTTCATTTTCAGTCGCATCATGAGCATCGTATTTCCAACGGCATGAGTTGGTACATGAACCTTGGTTTGGATCGCGTTTGTTAATGTAACCAGACAGTAGACAACGGCCTGAATAAGCCATGCATAAAGCACCGTGTACAAATACTTCGATTTCCATGTCAGGGCAATGGAAACGAATGTCTTCAATTTCATCAAGTGATAATTCACGAGACAAAATCACACGTTTAATACCTTGGGTATACCAGAATTTAACTGTTGCCCAGTTTACTGCGTTTGCTTGTACTGATAGGTGAATAACCATATCAGGGAACGCTTCACGCACCATCATGATCAGACCTGGATCAGACATGATTATCGCGTCTGGTTTCATCGCGATGATAGGTGTTAAATCACGAATGAAGGTTTTTAACTTCGAGTTATGAGGTTGGATATTACAAACCACATAGAATTGCTTGCCAAGTGCGTGCGCTTCATTGATACCAATGGCTAGGTTTTCTAAGCTAAATTCGTTGTTACGAACACGTAGACTATAACGCGGTTGACCAGCGTAAACAGCATCAGCACCGTAAGCAAAAGCATAGCGCATGTTCTTTAAAGAACCGGCAGGGGAAAGTAATTCTGGAGTAAACATTTCAACCTCAATATTGTCTGAGTTCAAGTCAGGGAATGCCGTTCGGGCATCAAGGTTCGCGATTCTACGTGGTGGCCGCAGTTCTAGTCTTGATCTGGATCATGTTTTATTCGAAGAGTTTTGGTTGGGTTGATGTGGTATTTTCGTGCAGATACAAAAAAGCTCAGAACAAGTCTGAGCTTTTTATTTCGTCATTTTTGCAATCTGGATTTAGAAGATAATCATTAATCCAGGTAGTGCGAAGAATGCGCCAACTACATAACCAAAGGCGATGAATTTGTTTTCAGTACCTTGGCGTGCTAATGCTTCAGCACACTTGATAGGAATCTCACGTAAGAACGGGATACCGTAGATAAGTGCTACTGCGAACACGTTGAACATGACGTGTACTAGTGCAATTGTCATCGCTAGTTGCGCTGTATCACCACTGATTGATGTTGCAGCAAGTAACGCTGTAATTGTTGTACCAATGTTCGCACCTAGTGTGAATGGGAAGATTTGACGTGTAGTAAATACACCGCTGCCCGCTAGTGGAATCATTAAGCTTGTTGTCGTTGATGATGATTGCACCATCACAGTGACAGCTGTACCAGATAAGATCCCGCTTACTGGACCACGACCGATTGCACCGTGTAATACAGCTTTAGCACGGCCAACCATTACTGATTTCAATACTTTACCTAGGAAGGTAACTGAGAAACCAATCATGAAGATACCGATGAATACCATGATTAGACCTGCTGTATTGCTTTCTACAGGTAATGAACCAGCAAGTTCTTTAATTTGGCTTACTGCTGGTTTTGTTAACGGTTTAATGAAGTTGAATTCTTTAATGCTTAAGCTGCTATCAGAAACAAAGAAGTCTGCTAGGAAGGTCGCCATTTTCTCAAGGATACCAAATGCAATTTCCAGTGGTAGGAAGATAGCGACAGCGAGTAAGTTAAAGAAGTCATGTACTGTTGCAGCACTAAATGCACGTTCAAACTCTTTCTTGTCACGGATATGACCCATGCTCACGAAAGTATTAGTGATTGTCGTACCCATGTTCGCACCCATAACCATCGGGATTGCGATTGAGAGTGGTAAGCCACCGGCTACTAGGCCAACGATTACTGATGTTACTGTACTTGAAGATTGTACTAACGCTGTAACTAGGATACCTAGTAATAAAGCGACAAATGGGTTAGTTGCGAAAGCGAATATTTGTTCTGCACCAGCACTACCACCGGAGAACATTTTAAAGCCTCCGCTTACCGTAGATACAGCTACCAATACGAAGTATACCAATGCGGCTACACTTACCCAGCTAAATACTTTTTGCATTGTGCTTGGGTTCAATTCAATTGCTTCGTTGTTGTTTTTCATCTCTAGGTACCGTTTTATCCGTCGCTCTTGACAGATTTGCTTCAGTTAGTTGACGAGAAGGATTAGAACAAACTTGTGTGACAGAAATATTACAGTGGGTTTTTAATGTCATAAAAAATGAATGTTAATATTTAAGTGGCTGTTTTTATATGGCTATTTGTTAAAAATTATTTTCATTATTTATTGTTTTAAGTTCGAACAGCTCGCTTTAATTGGGTGCTATTGGTGTTTTTATGCGCAAATGAGCGCTATTGTGACAGTGTTGTCATGTTAATTATGCGGATATAAGGTGCAGAGCTGGGATAAAATGCGCTTTAATGTGAAAAGAGATGACATGATCAATAACCCAAAGACATGCTGTAGATAGTAGATAGTAGATAGTAGATAGTAGATAGTAGATAGTAGATAGTAGATAGTAGAGAATGCAGCATACCGATGTCGGCATACTGCATAGTAAGGCGTGGTTTATAGTTTATAGCGCCTTTTATGACGACAGCTTATTACGAATTATTATTTTGTCGTTGATTCTTCGCCGCCGAGCGCAGTGATTAGATCTGGAATAAAGCGCATCAACTCGCCAGTCATCAAGGCAAAGTCTGCATCGAATTTAGCTGCGTAATCATCTGTTGCTACATCATCATTTTGTTCTTTGATAAGGTCGCTGAACTTAAGACGTTTTACTGACATATCTTCGCCAAGTAAGAAAGAGAGCGATTCACTCCAATCTAGCGCTAATTTTGTTACTAGCTTATCAGCATTAAGATGGTGTTGAATTTCTTCACTTGTTAAGTCTTGTTCTTTACAACGGATAATTCCGCCATGTTCCAGTGCAGAGCGTAATTCCGCTTCATCACCTAATTCAAAACCAGGTGCAGCAGCGCCGTTATTTAACCATTCTGTCATCGTTACGTCAGCTGGAGTTGTTAACGCAACAGGAATAACGGGTAGACTACCAACACATTTACGTAATAACGCGATTAGGTCTTCAGCTTTTTTAGCGCTTGAAGCATCAACCACTAATAAATCTTGTGATGGGCAGATCCAAGCAAATGTTTGGCTGCTACGTGGGAATGCACGGGGTAAAAGTTGATGAACGATATCTTCTTTCAATGCATCTTTTTCTTTTTTCTTTAGGCCTCGACCTTGTTCTGCTTCGATGGTATCTACTTTTTCTTGTAGCATGTCTTTAACCACAGATGCAGGTAATACGCGGTCTTCTTTTTTAGCACAGATCAGAATGTTATCGCTAATACCGTGTGTTAACGCTTGGCCTGATTTACCCAGTGGTTTGATCCAACCGAACTTTGATAAGTCTTGGCTACCGCAAGGGGTAAACGGGAAGTCAGCTAACTTGGTTTCAAGTTGCTCAATATCTAGTTCAAATGGACGGGTGAAACGATAAATTAGTAAGTTTTTAAACCACATTATAGCAGGACCTTGGTATCAACTGTTTGGATAACCAGTATACTCAAGGGTGTTGGAAATACAAGTTTGCCTCGTGGTTAAACCTTCACCAATCGAGATCTCCATTTAATACACCCTTTGTCATTGAGGTATATAAATAACTTAATGGTATTGCAAATTTAATTATTAAAATCAGTATTTTAATTAAGTGCTATATTTATGTGCGATTGATGACATTTGTTAGGTGTTCATCGACTTTTTAATAAAAAATTCATCAATGTAATAATACTGAAACATATTGAGCTGATAATCGCTTTCAGTTAAAGTCGAAAGATAAACAAGTCTTTCATCATTTAAATAGAAATCTTTTACTGACTGTGCGCAGTTGATAAGGGAGTAATAGTAAAGGATATTTAAAGTGTCTAAGCGAATTTTAGTAGTTGAAGATGAACTAGCGATCCGTGAAATGTTGTGTTTTGCATTAGAGCAAAAAGGATTTGATGTCGTTGAAGCTGGGGATTATCCTGAAGCGGTAGAGCGCCTCGTTGAACCTTACCCTGATTTGATCTTACTTGATTGGATGTTACCGGGTGGCAGTGGCATTAAATATATTAAGCACCTAAAATCTCAACCTCATTCATCTGCTATTCCTGTCGTGATGTTAACTGCACGTGGTGAAGAGGAAGATAAAGTCAAAGGCTTGGAGGTCGGAGCGGATGATTACATTACCAAACCATTCTCGCCTAAAGAATTGATTGCACGATTAAACGCTGTGATGCGTCGTGTTGCACCAATGACCCAAGATTCAGTGATTGATATTAGTGGTTTACAACTTGATCCTGTTGCACACCGTGTGTCAGCTGGTGATGAAGTGATTGATATAGGCCCAACAGAATTTAAACTGCTGCACTTTTTTATGACGCATACCGAGCGCGTATACTCTCGAGAGCAGTTACTTGATAATGTTTGGGGTATGAATGTGTATGTGGAAGACCGTACGGTGGATGTACATATCCGTCGCTTACGTAAAGCATTAACACCGAGTGAACACGATAAATATGTTCAGACTGTACGTGGTGCAGGTTATCGCTTCTCGGTACGTTAATCAGTAGAGTTGAAGTTACAATATGAATAAAACGAACGTTTTTCTCAGTGGCTTATGGCGACTGTTATATTGGTATATCCCGTTTTTTCTTGTTGGTTTAATTATTGATGACATCACCTTGAGCTTACTCATTGCTGCGGGTATCAATGTCATTGCCCTGTATCGTAATCAATATGTATTGCATAAATGGTTGTGGGTAGGGCGCAGTGCTACCCCCCCTGAAGGCAAAGGCAGTTGGGAATCAATTTTTAACGGTATCTACAGTTTACAGCGCCGCCATAAACGTAAGCGCAAAGAATTACGTGTGGTGATCCGCCGTTTTCGTGAAGGTGCTGAAGCGCTCCCCGATGCAGTTGTTGCATTAGATACTGATTACTCGATTATGTGGTGTAATAAATTAGCACGACAAATGATCGGCTTGAAATGGCCTGAGGATGCGAACCAACATATTGGTAACTTGATCCGTACACCGGATTTTATCCAATATTTAAATTCGAAAGATTACCAAGAGCCATTAGAGATCACATCACCGACGCATAATGCTAAAACACTTGAAATTCGTATCATGACTTATACTGATGATCAGTCTATGCTTGTTGCACGTGATGTTACTGAGTTACGTCAATTAGAACAAGTTAGACGAAATTTCATGGGTAATGTGTCACATGAATTACGTACCCCGTTAACCGTATTAAAAGGTTATCTGGAAATGCTGGAACCGGATGAGTCGGATAAGATGTTTTTACGTGCGCACAAAGTCATGTCTGAACAAACAGCACGTATGGATTCATTAGTTAATCAATTACTCGCCTTGTCTCGAATTGAAGCAGCACAGGCTGTCGACTTTGAAAAACAAGTTGATATACCGTTTATGTTGTCGATGTTAGAGCAAGAGGTATTAATTTTAGGTGCAGACAAAGCGTTAAATGTCACGTTTAACATCGAGCATGGTTTATTTGCCATGGGTGATGAATCGCAACTACGCAGCGCGGTGTCTAACTTAATTTATAATGCGGTACGTTATACGCCAGAACAAGGTGAGGTTATCGTGGAGTGGAAAAAAACCGCTGCTGGTGGCTCATTTAGCGTGAAAGATAATGGTGATGGTATCTCTGCCGAGCATGTCCATCATTTAACTGAGCGTTTTTATCGTGTCGATGATGCGCGCTCGCGTGATTCAGGCGGCTCAGGTATTGGTTTATCCATTGTTAAACATGTATTGACCAATCATGACAGTTTGTTAAATATTGACA
Organism: Moritella sp. F3; assembly: GCF_015082335.1. Classification (NCBI taxonomy): domain Bacteria; kingdom Pseudomonadati; phylum Pseudomonadota; class Gammaproteobacteria; order Alteromonadales; family Moritellaceae; genus Moritella; species Moritella sp. F3. Next base: position 40,689 of record NZ_BLRL01000004.1, read on the forward strand.
GTAAAGTGAATAAAGGCAGCTGCTTTAGCTTTACATTACCTTTGGTGACGACTGTAAAACGCCATTAAGGTCATAATAACGATTGAAGCCCATCCATTGTGTGATGGGCTTTTTTTTGTCATTAATTTATACTTGAACGGTGTGAGTGTATTTTATTTGTCATAGATTGACTTTTATTTAGTATAAATCGGTGGTTGTCATCAAACCGTCATGTTTCGTTCATATTATTGTCATCAGTTTCTTGGATACTTGTAGTCACAGAAACGAGATGAAAAACATTATTAGTCATTAAGACGAAATAAAACATTATACTTGGAGAAGTAAAAAATGAATATTAAACAAATTGTTGTAGCATTAGGGATTTCAATGACAGCAATCGCTTCACAAAGCGCATTTGCTGCAGGTCTAGACCCTAAATTACCAGAGTATCAAAAAGTAAGCGGTATCTCAGGTAATCTATCTACAGTTGGTTCAGATACATTAGCAAACATGATGACGTTGTGGGCTGAAGAATTCAAACATACTTACCCAAGTGTTAATGTACAAATTCAAGCGGCTGGTTCTTCTACTGCGCCACCGGCACTAACAGAAGGTACTTCACAGTTCGGTCCAATGAGCCGTAAAATGAAGTCGAAAGAAATTGAAGCGTTTGAAAAACGTTACGGTTACAAGCCAACAGCAATCCGTGTAGCGATTGATGCACTGGCGGTATTCGTACATAAAGATAACCCGATTAAGGGTTTAAGCATTGCAGATGTTGATGCAATCTTCTCAAGCACACTAAAATGTGGTGAATCTAAGCGTGTTGAACGTTGGGGTGAGCTAGGCCTAGAAGGTTCTTGGGCAGAACGTGATATTCAATTATTCGGTCGTAACTCAGTATCAGGTACTTATGGTTACTTCAAGAAGAAAGCACTTTGTAAGGGTGACTTCAAAAATAACGTAAATGAACAACCTGGTTCAGCATCAGTAGTACAGTCTGTATCATCATCACTGAATGCAATCGGTTACTCAGGTATCGGTTATAAGACATCTGGTGTACGTGCAGTTGCTCTAGCGAAAAAAGGGTCTAACTACATTGATGCAACACTAGATAACGCAGCATCAGGTAAATACCCACTGTCTCGTTACCTATATGTTTACATCAACAAGAACCCAAACAAAGCATTATCACCAATGCAAACAGAGTTCTTAAAATTGATGTTATCAAAACAAGGTCAGAAGATCGTAGCGAAAGATGGTTACATCCCACTACCTAACTCAGTAACAACAAAAGACCTTAAGAAAGCAGGTATTACACTGTAATACGACTTACTTAAGTTAATAAATTCAAAGCCCGCTATCTAGCGGGCTTTTTGCATTCTGACGTGCTGAGTTTCGCCCTTATTTAGTTCTTTATTACGCTATTTTGCTTATCGCTGAATTTAGAACTATTGCTCATAAAATGATACATTCCTCACATTTAGTCCCCATCTTGGTGCATTTTTTCATTATCGGTCTAATGGTTTTAAATTTAATTAATTTAAGTTGTTGATATATAATTGTTTCAATGCTGTTTGATTAGTTGGCATTAGTGTTGCAATACCTTCATTAGGATAAAGATTTTATATTTAGTTTTAATTATCGGAGAGGGATTTTTTATGGGGCAAGAAAAATTTAACATATTGTCTTTTTCAGGGAAGATGAAAACATTACACCTATCGTGGATGGCGTTTTTTATTACTTTTGTCGTGTGGTTTAATGCCGCGCCATTAATGCTAGCGATTAAAGACAGCATGGGACTCACGACAGAAGAAGTCAAAACACTGTTAATCCTAAACGTGGCGTTGACTATTCCTGCACGCGTTATTATAGGCATGTTAACCGATAAGTACGGCCCTCGCATTGTCTATTCAACCTTGTTAGCGGTCTGTTCAATACCGTGTTTTATGTTTGCATTGGCAACGACTTTTGAACAGTTAGCTATCGCGCGTTTCATGATGGGTCTAATTGGTGCGGGTTTTGTTGTTGGTATCCGTATTGTCAGTGAATGGTTTCCGGCTAATGAATTAGGTACCGCGGAAGGTATTTATGGCGGTTGGGGTAATTTTGGTTCTGCGGCTGCAGCATTCACATTGCCGACAGTAGCTTTATTGTTTGGTGGTGAAAATGGTTGGCGTTATGCGATTGCCATTACTGGTTTAATGAGCTTACTATTCAGTTTTGTTTACTACTTTAACGTGACTGATACACCGAAAGGTGCGACGTACTTCCGCCCTAAAAAAGGTGGGGCAATGGAAGTGACCAGTAAAGGTGATTTCTATTTACTACTATTCATGAAGTTACCAATGTATCTTACGCTGGGCTTATTAGCGTGGAAACTGCTACAGATCGATATGTTCACCGACACCACCACTAATGCTGTTTATATTGGTTTAGCGGTGTTGTATGTATTGGATTGTTGGAAAACCTATCAAGTAAACAGCAATATCTTTGTGAAAGAAGTACCAGAGATTGAGCGTTATAAGTTTAAACAAGTCGCGGTACTTAACGTATTATATTTTTCGACATTTGGTTCTGAACTTGCGGTTATTTCGATGTTGCCGTTATTCTTTGCTGAAACCTTCGGTTTAGGCATGGCAGAAGCGGGGATGGTCGCAGCATCTTATGCCTTTATGAATCTGATGTCTCGTCCTGGTGGCGGTTGGATAAGTGATCGCTTTGGCCGTAAGAAAACCTTACTGATTCTGACAGCGGGCCTTGCGGTTGGCTACTATGCGATGTCACAAATCACTGGTGAGTGGTCACTTGCAGTTGCTATCGCGACTGCAATGGCGTGTTCGTTCTTCGTGCAAGCGGGTGAGGGGGCTGTATTTGCTGCTGTACCATTAATCAAGCGCCGTTTAACTGGGCAGATTGCAGGCATGACTGGCGCATACGGTAACGTTGGCGCAGTATTCTACTTAACGCTTTATTCAATTGTATCAACGCAAGTATTCTTCTACGCAATTGCGATCACCGCTATTGTGGGCTTTATTGCATTACTGCTAATGGAAGAGCCGAAAGGTCATATTGCAGAAGTAGATGAAGACGGTAAAGTCACATTAATTAATGTGTCATAAATGAACTGACGTTGTGCACTATTTATGACTGGTTGATGACTATTGATTGTGACAGTATGATATAAAAACGGCGCCATTATCTTATCGATAATGGCGCCGTTTTGTTTGTGCTGTATTTTATATCTGCAGTGCTTTATACATTTAGCACTTTATTTATGTCGAGGCTTATAGTGCCTTAATTGCTAATTAGGCTTCTGTCATTTCAGAAATTAAGGTTGGTGATATTTTTGTCAGCGCGATATTAAAGTTATCAAAATCTAGGTTGTCTGGTAACGCGAGCTTCAGCTTGGCATAAAAACAATTATTATCAGATTGCCATAGATCTTTACAATGTGTTGTGATCGCTTTTAACTCAATGCCATACTGCGTAAGCACTTGAGATACTTCATTAATAATCCCTGGTCTGTCTGTGTCTTGAATAATTAGACAAGGTGATTTTTGCCAGATATTTTGATCTTTACCTTCTGCGAAATTAATGGTCAGGCCTGGAATGAGGCTTAATGCTTCACATAAATCACGGTAATACTCATCTTCAACTGAAATTTGTAGAATGCCAGCAAATTGCCCTGCGAGCTCACTCATATTACTTGCTAACCAATTGCCCTTATGTTCAGCGACGACACGCGATAAATTATTGATGAGACCTGATTTGTCATCACCAATAAGCGTTACGATAAGTTGTTTAAGCATTATTAAGCCTTATGTAATAAATTTGATGCGGCGTACTATAATTATGCGGCGTACTATATGCAAATAGTGTGCATAAATATAGTGCCATTATCCCAATATCAGAGCTAAGTCGAGCTAATGTGGAATATATTTAACGTTGTTGCGGGATGTCATATAACTGTCATATAAATTCCCTATAATCCTGTTGTGATTAATTACAGCTAAAGACGAGGAAGAGATGGCTGAACAGTTTTCTTTAACGGTTGCGGGCTCCCGCAAGCGCTTACTTAAAGATAAACTCGCAGAATACGGTATTAAAATGGGCGGTGGTGTTGTACTGATGACACTGTTGTTAATATTTTTCTATCTATTGTATGTGGTTTATCCGGTTTTTGAATCTGCTAAAATAGAATCAAAAGCACAATACAGCCAATCTTTTGCTGGTAAAACCTACGCATTAGCAATGGAAGAGCAAAATGAAATTGCTTACCGTTATAGTGACTTAGGGATTAACTTCTTTAACACCACTAACCCTGATGTGGCGTTGATGCAATATGCATTACCACAGCAAGCGGCGTCGTTTGGCGAAAGTGGACCAACATCATCAGCTGTCGTTTTCGGTTTAAGTGATGGTCATGCGATTGTTGCAGCTGCAGATTTCGACATTACATACCCAGGCGATAAGCGTCTTATCACACCTCAAGTTGAGTTCCCATTTGGCGAACAACCAATTGAAGTTGATAGCCAGGGCCAAGCATTACAGCATATTGCCATTGAAGTTGAAGGTGAAGATGCAGCTATCGTTGCTGTCACTGCCGACAATCGTGGTGTGTTGTTACGTTATGTTGCGGAAGAAAACTTCATGACAGAAGAATTGGAGTGGAGCAGCGAAACAATCGAACTGCCTTCAATGCCAATGGATGTTGAGCAAGTATTGCTAACACCGAACTTCCGTTTCATCTTTATGCGTAGCGGTAACAAACTCTCTATTTACGATATTCGTGATACTGATGATATTTCTATTGTTGAAGTACTCGACATTAATGAACATCAACAGAATGTGACTCATGTTGCACTGCTGACAGGCGCAAGTTCATTATTGGTTGGTAACGACAACGGCGTAGTAAGTCAATGGTTTGAAGTGGCTAAAGATGGTGAGCGTAAGTTTACTAAGATCCGTCAGTTTGATGCAAAATCAAGTGTCACCGATATTACGATTGAATACTCACGTAAAGGTTTCATGACTGTGGGAGCGGATAATAGCTTAAGCATTTTCCACACCACGGGTGAAACGACATTATTACACCAAGACCTGAAAATGGGTTCACTGCAACACCTTGCAATCTCTCCTCGAGCAAATGCATTTTTAGTTGAATCAGAACAGGGTATTGGTTTCTACAAGCTCACTAATGAGCATCCAGAAGTAACATGGAGCGCATTGTGGCAAGAAGTTTGGTACGAAGGTTACCCTGAACCAGATTATATCTGGCAGTCAACGTCTGCATCAGACGACTTTGAGCCTAAGTTAAGCTTAGTGCCAATTACATTCGGTACGATTAAAGCGGCATTTTATGCGATGTTATTTGCTGTGCCAATCGCGGTTGCCGGTGCAATTTACACTGCGTACTTCATGAACTCAGGTTTACGTAAAGTCATTAAACCAACCGTTGAAATCATGGAAGCATTACCAACTGTTATCCTTGGTTTCCTTGCGGGTCTGTGGTTAGCGCCATTTGTGGAAATGCATTTACCTGGGGTCATGATGATCGCGGTGTTATTGCCATTCTCCGCCGTCATGGTCGCTGCCATTTGGCATTTCTTACCGCAGTCATTTGTTAATCGTGTTCCACAAGGTGCACACGTTATTATCCTATTACCGGTATTACTACTGGTCGGTTATTTATCGGTATTAGCAAGTCCGTTGGTAGAAGATTTAGTATTTGATGGCGATGCGCGTGCTTATATCAATGATATCTTTGGTTTCGACCAACGTAACTCACTGATTGTTGGTATTGCTATGGGCTTTGCGGTTATTCCGACTATTTTCTCAATCGCTGAAGATGCAATCTTTAGTGTACCGAAACACTTAACGCAAGGTTCATTAGCATTAGGTGCGACGAGCTGGCAGACACTGGTTAAAGTGGTATTGCTAACAGCGAGCCCTGGTATTTTCTCGGCCGTGATGATGGGCTTAGGCCGTGCGGTTGGTGAAACGATGATTGTATTAATGGCAACCGGTAACACCCCAGTAATGGACTTTAATATCTTCTCTGGTATGAGAACATTAGCAGCCAATATTGCGGTAGAAATGCCTGAATCAGAAGTGGGTAGTTCACATTACCGCGTACTGTTCTTAGCGGCATTCGTACTGTTTGTACTGACGTTTGTATTTAACACTCTTGCGGAATTCGTGAGACAGCGTTTACGTGAAAAATACAGCGCTATTTAATCTAAGGCTTGTAACTAGGATATTAAAATGAAAAATTGGTTTCGCTCAGGATCGCCTTGGATATGGATGACAGGTGGTGCTGTAAGCATAAGTTTGATTGCCGTACTTGGTTTGTTAATGTTGATCGCATGGCGTGGTCTGACTTACTTCTGGCCAAGTGCGATACATGAATTTAATGTACAGCTAGAAGATGGCTCGAGTCGTGTTGTTATTGGTGAAATCTACGACCGTGAAGTCGTGCCTATTCAACGTTTACTTGAAGCTGGCGTAAAGATTGATCCAACGCTAGAAACGGTTGAGCGTATTTTAGTTAAAACCGGTAACCGTGAATATGTTGATTTAGATTTCAGCTGGTTATTGGGTACGGCTATCACACAACAATCAACGCCTGCTGCCGTTGCTGTGTTTGAACGTTTCAATAATGGTAATTTTTATGGTTACCCAATTGCTGTCGAAGAAGCTGGAACAAAGAAAGCGTTAACTTCTGCGATGCAATTAGAAACCTTAATTGACCGTGCTGTTGCGTTAAACGATAAAGCACAAGCGCTACAGAAAGGTAAAATTAGTTCAGTAAACTATGAGTTAGAACGTATTCGTTTAAAGCTACGCAGTTATGAACTCAAAGGTGAGTTGACTAGCGAAATTGAAAGTAAGTACAGCAAGATATCTGAAGGACTGCGTGCTGAATATCAAATTTATGAAGCGCAATTATTCAGTTATCGTGACCAAGCTAATCGTGACGCTGTTATTGTAAAAGACATGCGTGGTGAGGAAGTACGTATTCCATTATCCAACGTATTGGAAGTGACTTATCCGAATGATATGGGTATCGTCAGCAAAATTATGCATTGGTTTGGTAACATGGGTAGTTTTGTGACGAGCGACCCACGTGAAGCAAATACCGAAGGCGGTGTTTTCCCTGCTATCTTTGGTACTATCTTCATGGTGATGTTGATGGCTGTGATTGTTACACCATTGGGTGTCGTCGCTGCGATTTACTTACATGAATATGCACCGAAAAACGGTGTGACTAAAATGATCCGTATTGCGGTAATTAACCTTGCTGGTGTGCCATCAATTGTATACGGTGTATTTGGTCTAGGTTTCTTTGTTTACATGTTAGGTGGTTCGATTGACGAACTCTTCTATCCTGAATCATCCCCATCACCGGTATTTGGTTCGCCAGGCGTATTATGGTCGGCATTAACGCTTGCTATCTTAACGCTACCAGTTGTGATTGTATCAACGGAAGAAGGCTTATCACGTATACCGACATCATTACGTCAAGGTTCGCTGGCACTGGGTGCGACGAAGTTTGAAACGTTATGGCGTATTATTGTGCCAATGGCGAGCCCGGCTATTATGACCGGCCTGATTCTTGCTGTTGCACGTGCTGCTGGTGAAGTTGCCCCATTAATGCTGGTGGGTGTAGTTAAACTCGCGCCGACATTACCGGTTGATATGAACTTCCCATATGTTCACGTAGAACGTAAGTTCATGCACTTAGGTTTTCACATTTATGATGTTGGTTTCCAAAGTCCAAACGTTGAAGCGGCACGACCATTAGTTTATGCCACATCGTTCTTGTTAGTGACGGTTATTATCGGCCTAAACTTAACGGCAATTGCAGTGCGTAACCATTTACGCGAAAAATTCAAAAATTTAGAACTATAGACCTCTAACTGTTAGGTTAGCTTGTAGATTTATAGACAGGACCTGTTAGGTTATAGACACGACCTGTTGGGTTATAGACTTAGAAAATGGAAAGCAGCTGCTCAAGTGGCTGCTTCAATAGGAAAGAAAATGATTGATATGAGTTCAAATTTGACTGATGTAGTAAGCCTAGATGTTAATAACTTATCAGCAGCAGATACAGCATTAGAAATTAAAAACTTAGATTTATTCTATGGTGACAAGCAAGCTTTGTTCGATGTAAGTATGAAAATACCGAAAAAACAAGTCACCGCTTTCATTGGTCCGTCTGGTTGTGGTAAATCAACGCTATTACGTTGTATTAACCGCATGAATGATTTAGTTGATATCTGCCACATTAAAGGTGATATTAACTTACGCGATAAAAATATTTATGACCGTGATGTTGATGTTGCAACACTGCGCCGTAATGTTGGTATGGTGTTCCAGCGTCCTAATCCATTCCCTAAATCGATTTATGAGAATGTGGTTTATGGTTTACGCTTACAAGGCATTAATGATAAACGTCGTTTAGATGAAGCGGCTGAATCTTCATTACGTGGTGCTGCTATCTGGGATGAAGTAAAAGACCGTTTACACGAAAATGCATTCGGGCTATCGGGTGGTCAGCAACAACGTTTGGTTATCGCGCGTGCTATTGCGATTGAACCGGAAATTTTATTGTTAGATGAACCAACATCAGCACTGGATCCTATCTCTACACTTGTTATTGAAGAGTTGATCACTGAGCTGAAGAAAAAATTCACCGTTGTTATCGTAACGCATAACATGCAACAAGCTGCGCGTGTATCAGACCATACTGCATTTATGTATATGGGTAAGCTTGTTGAGTACTCTGACACAAATACGTTATTTACCACACCCGCTAAAAAGCAGACAGAAGATTATATTACGGGTAAATACGGTTAATTTAAGTTTCATTAAGGAAAAAAAATGGATAATTTAACATTAGGCCGTCATATTTCTGGCCAATTTAATGCAGAGCTAGAAAGCATTCGTAACCAAGTCATGGTCATGGGTGGTTTGGTTGAAGAGCAGTTAAATTCAGCAATTGAAGTATTATCGTCACAAGATATCGACGTTGCGAACAAGATCATCGACACGGATAAAAGCGTTAACTCAATGGAAGTGGCGATTGATGAATCTTGCACGCGTATTATTGCAAAGCGTCAACCCGCGGCAAGTGATTTACGTTTAGTGATGGCGATTATTAAAACCATTACCGACTTAGAGCGTATTGGTGATGTTGCTGATCGCATCGCACGTACAGTGATTGAAAACCGTAACAAGAAATCACCGCCGCTAGTAAGCATGGAAAACATGGGCCGTCATACGGTTAAAATGTTACATGACGTACTGGATGCATTCGCGCGTATGGATGTTGATGCAGCGTTTAAAGTATATCAAGAAGATGTCAAAGTTGACCGCGAATACGAAAGTATCATCCGTGAGTTAATGACTTACATGATGGAAGATCCACGTTCAATCCCACAAGTACTGAATGTACTTTGGTGTGCTCGTGCATTAGAGCGTGTTGGTGACCGTTGTCAGAATATTTCTGAATACATTATTTACTTTGTTAAAGGTAAAGATATTCGCCATATTAATCACGACGAAGTGAGAGATTTACTCGCTAAATAAGCGGGTTATATTACGCCTGCCAGTGAATAAATTAAGCCTTGTTTATCAATTGATAAACAAGGCTTTTTTGTTTTTCACATGAATGTAATTACAATGACGATGAAATCGCGTAGCAGATTAATTTTGCTTTACAAGACAGACCAGCGTGCGAGTATATGTGTCATTAACTGAACGGGTATTAATTGATAAGGATATAGGGATGCATTCTGTACTGACGGCCGCTGATGGTCGCGAGATAAAATTATTTGCTTGGTTACCTGAGCAGGACATCCGTTATGTGATGGTATTAAGCCATGGCATGGCTGAACATATTCAGCGTTATGCAACGTTTGCTTTAGCTTGTAATGCCGCTGGTATTGCAGTGTATGGTGCTAATCATCGTGGTCACGGTGATGATGCTCCAGTATTAGGGCATTACGCTGACGATAATGGCTGGCAGAAAGTGATCAGTGATTTAGACCTTATCGTTGACAATGTCACAGCACGTCATCATGCGCCGTTGATATTATTTGGCCATAGCATGGGATCTTTTATTGCGCAGCAATATGCGATCTTACATGGCTGTAAGCTGAATGGCTTAGTGCTCAGTGGCTCTAATTACCAAAATCCAATCATGTATAAATTGGCCACCTTAGTCAGCAAAATTGAAAAAATGCGTATTGGTGCGCGTTCGCCAAGTCGTTTTTTAGATTTTGTTTCATTTGGCGCATTCAATAGTAAATTCCAACCGACACGTACCACATCTGACTGGTTAAGCCGTGATCCCATACAAGTCGATAAATATATTGATGATGATTATTGTGGTTTTCCATGCTCGCCACAATTTTGGCTCGATTTTATGTCTGGGTTGATCACCATTAGTCAAAAATCAGCAATCGCCAAGATCCCTAATCAATTACCTATTTATATTTTTAGTGGCGATAAAGATCCGGTCGGTTTACAAGGTAAAGGTGTATTAGCATTAGAGCAGCACATTACAATGAATGGTTGTGAGAATGTACACCTTAAGCTTTATCCTGATGGCCGTCATGAGATGCTGAATGAGTTGAACGCGAGAGAGGTATTTAACGATGTAACAGATTGGGTTACATCAAAGGTCAGCTAATGTTATTGGTCAATATAGACTTCATATGAAAGTATATTTCACTTCATTATTTACTTCACTATTCACTGATTTTTAAGAAAGTTAAAAGCTGTAATTTGACACTGTGTCATTAGTGTGAAATATGTTGCATTTATGGGTAACTTGTTGCAATGTGTAGGTAGAGAAAGCAATTCGTACACGTGTTTAAAACATTGGGTCGTTATTTTTCCAGCGTTTAAATGGTGTCGAATTGTTGTCAATACACATTATTTCAACGGAGTGAAACTATGACTGCCAATACCCAGTCTCATGAAACAGGTTCTCTGATTTTCCATGGGGAAATCAACCAAGAACAACAACAGATCCTAAATCCTGCAGCAGTTGCTTTGTTGACTGAGTTAGTCGAAAAGTTCGCTCCTCAAGTTGATGAGTTACTAAACCAACGCGTAAAGAAACAAGCGCGTATGGATGCTGGTGAATTACCAGATTTCCTGCCTGAAACAGCCCATATCCGCGAAGGCGATTGGAAAATTCAAGGTATCCCTGCAAAACTACAAGACCGCCGCGTAGAAATTACTGGTCCAGTTGACCGTAAAATGGTGATTAATGCACTGAACGCACGCGTTAAAGTATTTATGGCTGATTTCGAAGATTCATTCGCACCAACATGGGCGGGTGTATTAGATGGTCAAGTTAATTTACGTGACGCAGTAAACGGCACGATTGAATATACCAACCCAGCTAACGGTAAACACTATAGTTTAGATGAAGATCCGGCGACGCTTATCTGTCGTGTACGTGGTTTACATCTACCAGAAAAACATATCACTTTTAACGGTAAAATTGTACCGGGCTGCTTAGTTGATTTTGCACTGTTCTTCTCGAATAACTACGAAGCATTGTTAGCGAAAGGCGCTGGTCCTTATTTCTATGTCCCTAAATTACAAAGTCATCATGAATCTAAATGGTGGAGCGAAGTATTTAGCTATGCAGAAGATAAAGTAAACCTAGCACGCGGTACGATCAAAGCAACACTGTTGATTGAAACGATTCCAGCGGTATTTGAAATGGAAGAAATCCTATATAGCATGAAAGAGCATATTGTTGCTCTTAACTGCGGCCGTTGGGATTACATCTTTAGCTACATTAAAACACTGCGTAAGCATGCTGACCGTGTACTACCAGATCGTCATTCAGTAACGATGGATAAAACTTTCCTTAGTGCTTACTCACGTTTGTTAATTAAAACATGTCATAAACGTGGTGCACTTGCTATGGGTGGTATGGCTGCATTCATTCCAGCTAAAACAGCAGAAGAAAACGATAAAGTATTAACGAAAGTAACCGCAGATAAGACCTTAGAAGCACAAAATGGTCACGATGGTACTTGGGTTGCTCACCCTGGCCTTGCTGATACAGCGATGGGCGTGATGAACGAATACATTGGTGAAGGTAATGCTAACCAAATCCAAGTAAGTCGTGCTGATGATGCACCTGTTACTGCAGCTGAACTATTACAACCGTGTGATGGTGAGCGTACTGAAACGGGCATGCGTTTAAATATCCGTATTGGTGTTCGTTACTTAGAAGCATGGATCTCGGGCAATGGTTGTGTGCCTATTTATGGCCTAATGGAAGATGCAGCAACAGCTGAAATCTCTCGCGCATCAATCTGGCAGTGGATCCAACACGGTAAAACATTAAGCAACGGTAAAGTTGTCACAAAAGCATTGTTCTGCCAATTATTACAAGAAGAACTTGTGGTTATTCGCGATGAAGAAATTGGTGTGGAAGCTTACGAAAATAGCCGCTTTGCTGAAGCGTCAAAACTGTTTGAAGAGTTAACAACCAGTGATCACCTTGCTGAGTTCTTAACCCTTCCTGGTTACGATTTCTTAGATTAGAAATTTTTGGAATAGGGCGGGGTTAGTTTATCCCGCGGTGTTCTTGTTGTATCAAGTATTAAAATAATTATTAAGGGAATAAAAATGTCTACATACACAAATGATATCGATGCGGTCGCTACACTAAAAGCGGAACAAGGTTCTAAATGGGCTGCAATTAGCCCAGAATATACAGCGCGTATGCGTGCTCAAAACCGTTTCAAAACGGGTATTGAGATTGCACAGTACACAGCAGACATTATGCGTGCGGATATGGAAAACTACGATAATGATTCTTCACTGTACACGCAGTCTTTAGGTTGCTGGCATGGTTTTATCGGTCAACAAAAAATGATTTCTATTAAGAAACATTTTGAAAACAATACTGACCGTCGTTATCTTTACCTTTCAGGTTGGATGGTTGCTGCATTACGCTCTGAGTTTGGTCCATTACCAGACCAATCAATGCATGAAAAAACATCTGTTTCAGCATTAATTGAAGAACTATACACATTCCTTCGTCAAGCAGACGCACGTGAATTAGGCGGTTTATTCCGTGAACTAGACGCTGCAAGAGATGCGGGCGATTCAGCTAAAGTAGCTGATACACAAGACAAGATTGACAACCACGTGACGCACGTTGTGCCAATCATTGCTGATATCGATGCAGGTTTTGGTAACGCAGAAGCAACATACCTTCTTGCTAAGAAAATGATTGAAGCGGGTGCATGTTGTATTCAGATCGAAAACCAGGTATCTGATGAAAAACAATGTGGCCACCAAGACGGTAAAGTAACGGTACCACATGAAGATTTCCTTGCGAAAATCAATGCTGTTCGTTACGCATTCCTAGAGCTAGGTATCGACAACGGTGTTATTGTTGCGCGTACTGACTCATTAGGCGCTGGTCTAACAAAACAAATTGCAGTAACGAATGAACCGGGTGACCTTGGTGACCAATATAATTCATTCCTTGATTGTGATGAGATCACACAAGCTGAGCTAGGTAATGGCGATGTTATTCTGAAGAAAGACGGTAAATTATTACGTCCTAAACGTCTACCAAGTAACTTATTCCAATTTAAAGAAGGCACGGGTGAAGCACGTTGCGTACTAGATTGCATTACATCGCTACAAGGCGGCGCTGATTTATTATGGATTGAAACTGAGAAACCACACGTTGGTCAAATCGGTGCAATGGTAAATGAGATCCGTAAAGTAGTACCGAATGCGAAACTTGTTTACAACAACTCGCCATCATTCAACTGGACACTTAATTTCCGTCAACAAATCTTTGATATTATGGTTGAAGCAGGTCAAGACGTGTCAGCATATGACCGTGCAGACTTGATGAACGAGAAATATGATACGACAGAATTGTCAGCCCAAGCTGATGAAAAGATCCGTACATTCCAAGCTGATTCAGCACGTGAAGCGGGCATTTTCCATCACCTAATCACATTACCAACTTACCATACAGCTGCGCTATCAACGGATAACCTAGCGAAAGAGTACTTCGGTGACCAAGGTATGCTGGGTTATGTGAAAGGTGTTCAACGTAAAGAAATCCGTCAATCGATTGCATGTGTTAAGCATCAAAACATGGCAGGTTCTGACATGGGCGATGACCATAAAGAATACTTTGCTGGTGATGCAGCACTGAAAGCGGGCGGCGAAGATAACACGATGAACCAGTTTTAACTTATTATAATCCCCCCCCAACCTCCCCCTATAAACAGGGGAGGAGCAAGAGAGTAACTACTTTATTATGAGTTAAAATAGAAAGTCAGTTAATATGAAAAAACCAGCTTCGGCTGGTTTTTGTGTTTTAGAGGGGTCATGTGTCGTCTTTATTCTTCGGCTTTTTTCCTGGCATTAAGTTCGCTAGCAGTTCGGTCGGCATCGGAAATAAGATGGTGGAGTTTTTCTCGCTGGCGATCTCGGTTAAGGTTTGTAGATAACGCAATAAGATAGCATTCGGTTCTTGCGATAGTTTTGCAGCGGCTTCAACTAATTTATCCGATGCCTCCATTTCCCCTGATGCATGGATCACTTTCGCCCGTCGTGTTCTTTCCGCCTCAGCTTGTCGCGCAATCGCCCTGATCATGGTTTCGTTTAAATCAATGTGCTTGATTTCAACGTTAGACACCTTGATACCCCAACCATCGGTACGGGCATCTAAGATGGCTTGAATGTCAGTATTGAGCATATCTCTATTGGCTAACATCTCATCCAACTCATGTTGACCTAATACTGAGCGTAATGTGGTTTGTGCTAGTTGCGAGGTCGCTTGTAGAAAGTTTTCGACATTGATAATGGCTTTTTGAGAATCAATGACCCGAAAGTAAATCACCGCATTAACGCGTACAGAAACATTATCGCGACTGATAACATCCTGACTGGGCACATCCATGACCACGGTACGTAAGTCGACACGTACCATTTGTTGTATTATTGGGATGACGATGATCAGACCGGGGCCTTTGACCTTTTCAAAACGGCCGAGGAAAAAGATCACCCCACGTTCGTATTCGCGTAGGATCCGAAACATGCTCATGATTAACAGGAGTAATAAAAAGATAATTGCTCCGGTGAATAACATGCCGCTACTGAGGATTGCTTGCATCGTTAACCTCCAATTCAGTGACTGGCAATAAGATCAGCGTTAAGCCATCAATGCCATTGATTTCTACTGTCTGTCCGGCGGTGAGTTGCTGCGGGCAATAAGCTGACCAACATTCACCCTTTATATTAATATGGCCTTGGCCGATGAACCCGATGTCTACGGTGACTAGAGCACCAATCAAAGCTTCTTTACCGCTCACGACTTTGTTTTTGCGTATATCCCATAAATACCCAAATATAAACACAAAAAATAGTAATGACACCACGGCTAATGCAGCGATGAGTTGTAGTGATACTTGAAACTGCGGCAAATCCGTATCAAATAAAAATATTGATCCTAGGGTGAAAGCAATCAGCCCGCCAAGTCCAAAAATCCCCACGCTTGGTGACATCGATTCGGCTATCAAGAACGCAATTCCCAGTAATAATAATGCTAGGCCGACATAATCAAGTGGTAATAGCTGGAAAGCGTACAGAGCGATGAATAAGGAAATCGACCCTGCGATACCAGCGACTCCAATACCGGGGCTGTAAAACTCGAGTAAGATGCCATAGACACCTATTAGCATCAGAATGTAGGCAATATTAGGGTCGGTTATAGTGCCAATAAAGTTACTGCGCCAATTAGGTTTACGTAGATCCAATGGACTGTTGGTTAGTGTCAGTCGTCTTTGCTGCTGTTTAATAGTGACGTATTGGCCGTCGAGTTTTTTTAATAAATGTTGTGGTGATTGAGCTATCAGATTAATGACATTTTTATCCAATGCTTCCACTGCAGTCAGTGTGGCAGCCTCGGTCACGGCTAATTCAGCCCATTGCACATTACGTTTACGCAATTGCGCTAAAGAACGAATGTAAGCCACTGAATCGTTTAGTACTTTCTTTTCCATTGCTGTTTTTTCAGTTACTTGTGGTGAGTTCGTTGGATCTGCCCCGTTCTGCTTAGCATTGCTGCCTTCTGAATCTTCAGATTGTGTATCGGGTTTGTTATCCGCATTAGGTGTTGGTTGATAAGGATTGGCAGGTTTTTTATCACCACCGCCGGGCAGAGGGTTACCAATACTGACTGGTGTCGCAGCGCCTAATGTGGTGGTGGTCGCCATCGCTGCAATATGACAGGCATAGAGAATATAGGTACCGGCACTGGCGGCTCTTGCGCCGGGTGGATGAACCAAGCAAGCAATAGGGATATCAGAGTTTAAAATAGCTTGGTTAATATCACGCAAGCTAGAGACTAAGCCGCCAGGGGTATCGATAGTAATAATAATCAGTGGTGCTAAATTTGAGTTGAGTGTGCCGTTATCGCCTTGACTATTACTGGTTGTTTGTTGGTTAGCGCGCTTAATTTCAGACGTGAGGTAATGACTAACGGCTGGGCCAATAGCACCTTTGATGGTTAATACTGGCACTGGCGTGACGACATTGCTAGCGGTCGTCTCAGCTGGTTCAGTCTGGTTCGCGTTTAATATACTACTGTATAGTAATAGCAGGCTTATGAGTAAATAATGCATAGGTAACATCTCACGATGACGTTACCTATATTCTAGCTCATAAATACTGTGCCCGTGTTATGCAGGCGGTTATACACGAGTAACGCAGACGTTATGATAGCTTAAATTGTCTGAGCAGTGATTCTAACTCTTCGCCTGCGGCTGATAAGTCTGTAGAAACTAGTGTCGTCTCATGACTGGATGCTAATAGCTGGGTAACGACATCGCGAATATTGATCATGTTACGGTTTATTTCATCGGTGACTGAACTCTGTTCTGTCGCGGCAGTGGCAATATGCGTGGTCATATCATTGATGCCATCAACAGCATCGGTGACCGCAGATAAGCTCCCGCTGATTTGTGTCGACGATTGCATCACGTGAGCGCTGGTTTCTTGGCTAGTTTGCATCGCGCTAACGGCTTGGGCGACAAATTGATGTAGACCATCAAGCATGACTTTAATTTCTAATGTGCTGTCTTGTGTCCGACTGGCTAAGCTACGCACCTCATCAGCAACGACGGCGAAACCTCGGCCTTGCTCGCCCGCTCTTGCTGCTTCGATAGCGGCATTGAGTGCGAGCAGGTTCGTCTGTTCGGCAATCGCGCCAATGACTTGTAATACATGATCAATTTTTTGTGATTGATCATGTAATGAGGTCATGTGACCGCTGGCTTGTTCGACGTTATTCACTAAGTTCGTAATTGCGTTATTCGACGTTGAAACATTGTCTTGCGCCAATAAAGAATCTTGCGTTGCTAATTGGGTAGCATCTGCGACCTGAATAACATTTTCAGCGACATCATTGGCTGTGGCATTCATTTGCGTAACAGCTGTAACGACTTGGTCTGTTTCATTATTATGAATGGTGAGTTGTGCTGTGGTTTTTTGCGTTTGCTGGCTTAAGCTACTCGCTGAATCAGTGACTTTGCGAGTGACATCTGCCACTGAACTGATAATACACTGTAACTTGGATGTGAAGCGGTTAAACGCATTTCCGAGCTGGGCAATCTCATCACTGCCTTTGATTTCTAAGCGGCGGGTTAAATCACCTTCGCCATCAGCAATGTCATTAAGGGTATTAAGCATATCGTTAATTGGGTTGGCAACGCGTTTTGCTATCCACAGCATTATCAAGCTGGTGAGAATGACGATCACGATGGCACTGATAACTGCGTATTGTATTTGCGTGTAAAGTTGCTGCCATGAGGAGGCGCTGAAGATCGCTAAATCTTTTTCAATATCATCAATGTAAACGCCTGTGCCGATGAACCAATCAGTACCGGCAATGGGCGCGGAATAACTTAATTTTGGCTGCAGTGAATTCGTACCGGGCTTAGGATAAACATACTCAACAAAGCCACCGCCAGATTGGCTTGCCTTGATGAGTTCTTGAATGAGCATTACCCCGTTTTTATCTTGTAATGCGAAACGGTCTTGGCCTTGATTTGCGTCGTTAGAGGCATCAGCAATATTGATACCCTTACTGTCATAAATGAAGAAATAACCGAGGCTTTTGTCGCCATAGCGGGCTTGTTTAAGTAGATCGCGTACATCCGCTAGGCTTTGCTGTTGATTTAGATTGTTCGTAAAGGCGAGGCTCATTTCTCGTTGTACTACTTTCTGCGTTATTTTGACTGCATCGCTGATTTGTTTTTGGCGTTCGTCAAGTAACAGAGATTTGTGGTTATTGATCATGCTAGTGACTGATTTGGCTTGTAAGTTAGCGATGATTGCGAGTGCAACTGATAACGCAATAATCATGGGAACTATAGCAATCAGTAGTAATTTATTCTGCATTCTTAAATTATTCATGACCTAACCTTGTGATCCATTAAAATAACAACATGTCTCATTAGCTCATTTTTTTACCTATATTTACATATTTTTATACTTAAACTGTTAACCTCGTGTTTACTTTTTGTTTGTTTTATATTTTTTTTATGTGTTTTAAAATAATTTTTAATCGCTGCGGATTATCATGTATAAAGCATGGTGTAGATTTTATAGATGTCACTGCTGGTGGGGCTTCTGGCTATTAAGTTATAAAATTCTTAATTAATTTATAGTCTTGTAATTAGTCTTATTCCATTCAAAATATAATACCTGTTAATACTAATCTACCGATACTTGGTTGCATGTTAAACAGTTGTAGGTATTATGTTTATCTGTTTGTTGAATATATAGCCTGATAATGTGCGTTGTCAGAATTATGAATTTAAAGGAAGGGATGTAGATGGAAGCTTTAACAAATTTTATTTCTGCGGTAAATGGTGTGGTATGGGGTGTGCCTATGCTCGTCATGATCCTTGGGGTAGGACTATTCCTATCGCTGGGACTGAAATTAATGCCTATTTTAAAAATAGGTACGGGCTTTAAATTACTTTGGGCGGGACGAAAAAGCCGTTCTGGTGACAAAGGTGAAATATCGCCGTTTAATGCGTTAATGACATCGCTTTCTGCGACTATCGGTACAGGTAATATTGCTGGTGTTGCAACGGCTATCTTTTTAGGTGGACCGGGGGCATTATTTTGGATGTGGTGTACTGCGTTAGTGGGTATGGCAACCAAATATGCAGAAGCAGTATGTGCGGTTAAATATCGTGAAACGGATGCTAATGGTAATCACGTTGGTGGTCCAATGTATTACATCAAAAACGGTTTAAGCAGTAAATGGGCTTGGCTCGGCACTGCGTTTGCTATTTTTGGTTCAATTGCTGGTTTTGGTATTGGTAACACTGTGCAATCAAACTCGGTAGCCGATGCTCTATCAAGCAGCTTTGGTATTTCACCTATGGTATCTGGCTTAGTGATGATGGTATTGGTTGGCCTCGTACTGATGGGTGGCGTAAAACGTATTGCTGATGTGGCGGGTAAGTTAGTACCAATCATGGCAATATTTTATATCGGTGCTGGTTTGGTCGTGTTAATCATGAATGCGAGTGAAATTCCTGCTGCATGGGCATTAATTATTGAAAGCGCATTTACTCCAGTTGCAGCACAAGGTGGTTTTGCTGGCGCTGCTGTTTGGGCTGCGATCCGTTTTGGTGTGGCTCGTGGTGTGTTCTCAAATGAAGCTGGTTTAGGTAGCGCACCGATTGCGCATGCTGCAGCTCAAACGAATGATC
Organism: Moritella sp. F3; assembly: GCF_015082335.1. NCBI lineage: Bacteria > Pseudomonadati > Pseudomonadota > Gammaproteobacteria > Alteromonadales > Moritellaceae > Moritella > Moritella sp. F3. The sequence goes on from NZ_BLRL01000004.1 coordinate 60,470, forward strand.
CGGTTAAGCAAGGCCTTATCGCGATGTTAGGTACTTTCATTGATACCCTTATCGTTTGTAGTATTACTGGTTTTGCTATTGTGGTATCTGGTGCATGGACATCGGGTGAAACGGGCGCTGCATTAACATCTGCTGCGTTCGCTAGTGCACTGCCGGGTGTAGGTAACTACATCGTTGCTATTGCGCTGTCGGTATTTGCGTTCACTACGATCCTTGGCTGGAGTTTCTACAGTGAAAAATGTGTGCAGTATCTATTTGGTGTGAAAGCGATTGTACCATTCCGTATCTTGTGGATTGTTGCAGTGCCAATTGGCGCGACAAGTTCATTAAGCTTCGTTTGGTTATTGGCTGATACGCTAAATGCGATGATGGCTCTTCCTAACTTGATTGCTCTGGCATTATTAAGCCCTGTGGTGTTTAAGTTAACGAAAGAGTACTTTGCTAAGCAAGGTAATGCTGCTAAAGAATAGTTTGTCCTGCCCATAAACGCTGGTGGTCATGATTCACCAATTATGATCAGCGGCTGTATCTAAACCCCTGCCTATTTTCGTTGAAAGTAGGCAGGGGTTTTGTTTTTATATTGCTGAAACCTGGCATATTGTCTTTTATCCTAAGCTTACAATCGCTTACACAGTGTCGTCGGTAATTATTTTACCATGCGCTACTTTATGTAATTTTATGTAAAGATTGTATTTCACTAAGGATAGTTCAGTAATGGCAATATCAAATAAATTGAGAATGTGTTTATTAACGACTGGCATGGTCGTGCTTGCAGGTTGTGGTTCTGATAATGCTAGTAAGGCAACGCCAACTGTACTGCAAACAACAGTGAAAGTATTTGATACTGTTGCTAATTGTAAAAATAAAGCCGATGTACCGAGTTGTCATTTTGATAATGGTGTGTATGTGATTAAGTTAGGTAATAACGTAACTGATGCACAGCAACAGCGTGTTATGGAACGTGTGAAGAACATGATGCAATGGGCTCACCAGGATGTGCGAGATCAGTTTGCGGCGAAACGAATTATTATTGGATTGCTTGAAAATGAATCAGCTATAACGGGCACAACTGGTGAGTTTATTATTGAATTGAATGACCAAAAAGGCACTATTATTGACGGTATTGAATTAATTTATATTGATAATGAGGGAAAAGACGAGACGCTTTCTTCGACCACTTATCAAAAATTGATGCAGCTTTATGATTACTATGTAGATGGAAATGCAAATACAGCAACAGGTACTGCATTGGGTGTAGCTTATGGTTCGTTTAAGGATGCACTACTGCAAACTAAAGTCGCCGCTGAATTGCAAAGTCTTGCTTACTTGAAATATGATGAATGTAATTATGGTAATGGCCAATTATCTACGGTAGCAAGTGAGCGTGCGTTAGGCACACCAACACCGTGTATAGATAGTGAAGATAGCAGTAATATTATTGCTAATGGTAAACCAGATGAAACTCATTCGCTAGCGGTGAATTTAAACCCAGGTGCATTACTGGGCACTGTGTATGAATATCAAGTTGAAGCAGACAAAAATACTGCCGCAGGGGAGTTATCTGGTTCTAGTCATAGTAAATTTATTGATGCTGGTAAGCTTGGTTCTGGTGTTGCAGACGGCCTTACTGACCAATCTAAGCTATTTGTTAGCTGGGCAAATCCAGCATTTTTACCATTTAAACAATACTTAGATACTTATTTCTTTGTGAATAAAAAATAAAATAATTATACGTAAGGAGAGGTGCCATACTTCTCCTTATCTCTGACGACACGACTCTTTTCATTCTAATCTATTTTATTCATTGCCTGTCAGTCTATCTTTCGCTACTGTACTTTTATAGATAAAATTGATATCACAATACCAGTGAGCAGGGAAAGACATTACTATGAGTTCAGACAAATTAGCCACACAGTTAGTATCAGCAGGACGCGACAGAAAATTCTCACACGGTTCAGTTAACCCTGTAGTACAACGCGCATCATCAATTGTATTTGAATCAGTTAAAGCAAAAAAAGCAGCGACAGCGAAGCGTGCAGACGGTGAACTTTTTTATGGTCGCCGCGGTACCCAAACGCATTTCTCTTTGCAAGAGGCGATGACCGAACTAGAAGGCGGTGCAGGGTGCGCGCTTTATCCTTGTGGTGCTGCTGCGGTTACTAACTCTATTTTGTCATTTGTGAGTGCGGGCGAGCATATCCTCATGACTGGTGCTGCCTATGAACCAACGCAAGATTTTTGTAATGTGATGTTAGCTAAAATGAACGTAGCAACGACGTATTACGATCCGATGCTAGGCGAAGGTATTGCGGCATTAATGCAAGACAATACTAGCGTGGTATTTCTAGAATCACCAAGTTCAGTCACCATGGAAGTACAAGATATTCCAGCGATTGTAAAAGCAGTGCGCGCGGTAAATCCTGAAGTGATTATCATGATGGATAATACGTGGGCTGCGGGAGTATTATTTAAAGCGCTTGAACATGATATCGATATCTCAATTCAAGCGGGCACGAAATACATCATTGGTCATTCTGACTATATGTTAGGTACCGCCGTTGCTAATGAGCGTTGCTGGGCACAATTACGTGAGCAGTCTTACCTTATGGGACAAATGGTTGATGCTGATACTGCGTACATGGCGAGCCGAGGTTTACGCACTATGGGTATTCGTTTAAAGCAGCATGAAGCTGCAAGTATTCAAGTGGCGAATTGGTTAAGCGCTCGTCCAGAAGTGGAACGTGTTAATCATCCAGCATTACCAAGTTGTAAAGGCCACGAATTTTACAAACGTGACTTTAATGGTTGTAACGGTTTGTTCTCATTTATTTTAAAAGACAAATTAAGCAATGAACAACTGGCTAACTACCTCGATAACTTTGCCCATTTCAGCATGGCATATTCATGGGGCGGTTATGAGTCATTAATCTTGGCTAACCAAGCGTCAGAATTGAATCGTATTAGACCTGCTGGAGATGTTGATTTCACTGGTACGCTAGTGCGTTTACACATTGGTTTGGAAGATGTAGAAGACTTGATTTCTGATTTAGAAGCGGGTTTTGCTCGACTTTAAATACTCAGATGTAATGAACCAAAAGCAATGAACTAGTAATCATTAATAAAGTAACGGACTAAAGCTAATACTAGTCCGTTACTACTTACTTATAAGATCAAATAAGCACTTCTTTTTTGACAACCTTTCTCGATTTAAACTGCGTCATCGCCACACCTGTAAGAACCAATGCTCCGCCAATAAACTGATAACTCGATAGCTGCTCATCAAGAATAAAGGTCGCCATGACGGCGGTAAATACCGGTAATAGATTCATAAACATTGCCGATTTATCTGCGCCAAGATGTTGGATACTCTGCATCCATAACCAAGTGGCTAAGATTGAAGTTGGTATCGCTGCATATAATACCAAGGGGAGCGATTCAGTGGTTAGGCTGACTTGGCCGTGGTACGTCAATACTGGCAATAAGATGATGACCGCAAATACCATCTGTACATATAACGCGATCCAGTTGTTAAACGGTAGACGCCAGCGTTTGAGTAATACGCCGTACAGTGAGTAACTACACGCTGCAATCAGCATATAGGTATCGCCAATGTTAATGCCTTCTGATAACAAGTTACTGATTTTGCCGTGACTTAGCATATACACTAAACCAGTCAGTGAAATCATCGCACCAAACAAGGCTTTTTTAGTTAATGTCAGTCCGAGTATCGGCACACTAAACATCAAGCTTAGCAAAGGGACTAAGGCAAAGATCAGCGTCATGTGGGTTGCTGTTGTTGTCGCAGCGGCAAAGTAGGCGAGGGATTGATTAATCGCCATGCCCAGTAAGGCAAGGAATGCTAGCTTAGATAAATAAGGCTTAATTGCATGGCGTTTTTTCCATACAGGTTTGATTAAAAAAGGCGTTAAGGTAATTAAGGCGATAAACCAACGATAGAAAGAAATCGTTTCGGGTGCGATCACATTGGCCGATAAGATATTAACAATCGAATTGCCTGACCAGATGATAACCGTGAATAGCGGGAGTAAAAAGTACATGGGATCTGCTTACGTATAAAAAGAAGATTGTAGCAGAGAATATAATGTAATTTATAGAGAATAAACCAAGGTGACGTAATGAGGTAGAATCATCACCTTGGTTCAGCGTTATTTGCGGATTTTATTACCTGTACGCTATTCTTACTGCGTTAGCGTTTTTTGCGATACGCGTTTCTTAACGACTGTTTCATTAAACACCAATGACAGAATAATTATACTACCGCCTAATGCCAATTTAACTAAGTCTGCATCACGATTCCAAATCACTAAGTTAACTAATAAGCCTAATGGCACCAGTACATTGTTCATCGCTGCTAATGTCCCTGCGTTAACCAAACACGCGCCTTTATTCCACATGAAGTAACCTAAACCTGAAGCGATAATACCAAGGTAAGTTAATACGCTCCATTGCGTTGTGGTTGTTGGCATTTTTTCAGTGCTACCCAGTAACATGAATGCGATAGCTGCAATCAGGAATGCGCCAATATAAAATAAGCCAAATACTTCGCTATGTTTCACATCTTTTAATTCGTTTTCTGATAATTTCTTATAAGCCACTTGGCCAATCGCCATGGCAATATTCGCGCCTTGAACAACTAAGAAACCAATGACAAAACCTTCATTAATGCCTGCGTATTTAATGACAACTGCACCGAGTACAGCGATAAACGCAGTACCTAAATACCAAGGGCTGAAACGTGAATGTAATAAGTCATCAATCAAGGTTACATAGATAGGCGTGAATACCGTAAACAGGAGTACTTCAGGCACGGATAGCAGTAGGAATGATTGATAATAGAAACCATACATAATACCCAACTGACAAGCGCCGATAGTCATCACTTTAATAATGGTCGAACGGGCGAGGTTACCCAGGCGTAAAAATGGGATGAATACCAACATCGCTAAACCGATACGGAATAATACCGAGAACCAAGCATCAACCTGACCGGACAAATAAACCCCGATAAGACTAAATGAAAAAGCCCATACTAAATTTGTAATGATTAAAAAATGCATTCCGTTACCTTAATTAATAGATGTCTGCAGATTTAACGACGATTGCCGAAAATAGTAACTAGAGTTTATATTTTGCTTGGTTTACATTACAGGCTTGTGTTTTAAATTTGCCATTTTGATTTACGTCAGAGTAATAAATGAGCATTTGTAAGTTGTGAATACGAGTATATTTAATGTTGATATAATTAATATTAGCTGTTTATTTTCGAATATCGAGATCGTTAAAATGATGAAACTAAGTGCTTTATTACCTTTGCCTTTGCCTTTGCCTTTACCTTTAATTTTGCTGGTGGCGTTTAATTCTGCTGCTAACGTAGCGGTAAACCCTATTTTTCAATTAGAAGCCAAACCTGAAATTGGTGAAATGGTGACGTCATCTAACGCTGAACTGTGTGAAGTTGCCAAAGGTTCTGTGGATTATCTTAATTTGGGGGAAGATTATGACCCCGGTATTATCACCGCCGGCATAACTGCACAATTTGGTGGTGATTTAGACCGCGTAAAACGCACACTTAATTTTATTTGCCAGGTAGAGCAAGAAGATAAATTAGCGGGTACTAAAAGCCGTCTTATGGATGCCGATTTTATTGCAGAGCACTTTGACGTGATCCGTTGGATGCCAGATAAAAACCAAGCGCAGGGCTTTGCTAAAGACAAACCGCTGTTGAAAAATATCCCTGACGATAAAATCTTACTGACTAAATATTATATTAAACTTGCGAAAGGAACTGCCAGGCAAACGCCTGAAACCCCTTATGCGTTATATGCTATTCCGAATGATGAAAAAGACCTTACGCTTGAGCAAGCTAATGCTGACCCGAGTTTGACCCGTCATCAACTGACTAAGCAAGACGTCATAACAGGTATTTTGGATAAAGATAAATTAGCCCAGCCGATGGTTTGGCTATCGCGTTACGACTTAGAAGACTCATTAATGCAGGGCACTGTCAAAGTCGACTTTACGACTGATAAAAGTACGAGTGGTGATATTTCCGGTAACAATAGTGACGATCGCAGTGAGATCACCAGCCAGTTCTTTAACGTACATCGTAATAATGGCATTGGTTATAAACGTAATTTAAAGAAAGAGCAGCAGGGGCGTTATTGGTACTTCAAGAAAACTGAATCGGTCATGGGCTACGGTAAAGATGCTAACTATAAGATCCCTGTTTATCCGCTAGTTACAGTTGCTGGCGATTTAGCGCACTTAGGCTTAGGCAAACTGATTATGCTGACCCACAATGGCGAAAGTCGTTTAACCGTATTAGCTGACACGGGCGGGGCTTTTGAGAATAATCAATATCAACTCGATTACCTCGGCGGTTACTTCAAAAACTGGGATGACTATATTAATACTTATCGCACTTTCCCTGATTATTTTGAAGCACGGATATTATTGTTGAAAGAATAGCAGTCGCAATTGCTATGGCAGAACCCCGATATTCAATAATCAACTGGGTTCTGCTGGCTGCTCAGTAGTGTTCATCAGGCTGTTTATTGATAAACCACGTTGTTTTTAATATAGATAACCTCTACACGGCGGTTCTTAATACGCCCAGCGCGGGTTTTATTTGACGCGATTGGGTTTGCCTCGCCTTTCCAAGCAGTATTAATCACTTCTTTATTCACTCCTAGTTTAATAAAGTAATCTCGTACCGCTTCGGCACGTTTTTTAGAAAGCTTGAAGTTGTAAGCTTCTGGGCCACTGGTATCGGTATACGCAACTATCTCAACGCTTATCTCTACACGACTCGCACGCATTTTTTGGGCTAGTTGTGCCAAGGCACTGCTATCACTAATTTCTGCACTATCAAACTTAAATAAGGTATTGCTATTAAGTGTTGTTGGCACTATCACTGGCTCAGGTGGAGCTACAATTTTAGCTGCTGGTTTGGGTTTACCAAATTTATAATTAATACCGACGCTGAACTCATACAGATCATCTTCAGTATTAGGGACATCACCAATTAAACGATAACCCGTATCCAATTCTAATTGTTGTGATATTTGGTATTTAAGACCAATACCCCCACTGAGGTTTAAGTCATTACCGATAATACTATTCCCCACTTTTGCGTATAGGGCTGCGCGGTCTGAGACATGGTAGCGTCCCATTATATAGGTTGAAAAATCGATTAATTTCTCTGGTTCAGCCCCCTGTTTAAATTTGCCAAAGGAACTTAAGTCAGATTCAACGGATAAAAAATCATTAAAGTTATAACCCGCCACAACCCCCATACTTGCAGTCGAAGGGTCCTTATCACTTGTCTGGTTAGTCGCTTCAATATCTAATACCGTTGCGCCTAGTTTTCCACCTAGGTACCAGCCACCATCATCATTAAAGGATTCTGCATAACTAAAGCTTGAGCTTAATAATAATAAGACAGATAAATAAACACGGCTCATAAACTCACCTCAAACATAATAGTGAAATGATCGGCATAGGTTTTTTCTTCAACATTTTTGACCGAAATATTGTCGTAACTTACACCCAGCGTAAAAGGGATTAAGCTAGCGCCCGGTGAATGAATTTCTGCTTTACCATCGGTGAGCACTTTACCCTGTTCAACGAGTTGGCTACCTGCACTGCAACCTTGGCAGCTGATGTTATAAGGAATAGAGGTTGAGCCACCACTGACTGGTTTTAAGTTGTAATCATCAATGGCTTTATTAATCAGTACAAACTTCAGGCCATTTTCAAAATAACCCAATGCTGAAACTTTAAAACCCGCTAAACCACTCACGGTGTGTGCCGTAGTATCATACTTAGGCACGATATGGCCATTACCTAGAACATTAATACGGCTTAATACACTAGGGCTATAGCTAATTTGTACTGAGAAAGTAATAGGTACATTACGGTAAGTTTTTACCGTTTCCGAGCCCTTTGCAAAGAAACCATAACTGATCACGGCACTCACGGTACCTGAGTAAACGCCTTTTTTTTTGCCTTTTAGTTGTGCGATTAAAATACTTTTATCTAGTTTGATAATCGGCTGCACAGCGCTAAAAGGCACCACTGCTTTTTGATAGTTAAGGCTGTTATCTGAAATACAAAAACCACTACCACTGGTGCGTTTAACGGTAATAATACCCATCATGGTTGTTTCATCACAGCTTGGGTAAATATCTGAATACCAGTCACCTTCCCAGGCAGGGTTGGGCTGATAATTAACACCACTCAGTGTTAGTGGTACAGAAACACGCTCACGACCACTGCTTAACTCAATCGTGAGGTTAGTGGAAGAGGTATAAGTGCCCGGTACCCATTTTTTTGTTTCAGGTAAACGCGCAGGTTTAAACCAATAGTTAGGTGTGAGGTATTCACCATTATTACTGGCGTTATACCATTCTAATTTTTCACCAGTTAACTTACCATTGATGGTAAACGCATGGGCATTAACGGTTAATAAACACAGTAATAATAGGTAACGCATATTATTGGCCTTGTTTTAAGGTGATGTCTTGTTTAAATGTTTCATCATGGTTAAGTAACATCACATCTAAGCTTTCTTGTTGTAGCTCTTCTGGTACATGTAAAACCCGTGTTCTGCCCGCCAGTAGCGTAAAGTTCGCAGTACATAACGCAGGCTTTTCTTCATCGCTTTGTTGCGTGGATTGATTATCTTTACATTGATCAATCAGCAGGGTGAGCATGGTATTACCGCTGTTTTTAGCGGTGATATTAGTACCGTCATAACTTGCTTGGTATTCAACGTTACTCTCTGAAGCTGGGATAATATAGTAGGGTGAAAAACCAAATAACATGTTGATTTTTGACTGGTTCTCGCCTTCATTGGTATAAGAAACTGGTTGGATATGGATTTGGAAAACCTGATCTAAGGAACGGTCACAGCTGTCGCCACAGATGTTTTCAATTTGAATATCTTTGACCATATTTGGTTCAACCACTAATTTCGATGGTTTGGTTGCTATCTGCCAACTATCTAAATTTTTACGTGTATAGGGCGTTTTGATAATTTGATTGTTTTTTATTTCCACCTTCGACACCGAAGTTTTTAAGAAGTAAGTAATATTGTCGGTATTATCCAGCGTTAAAATACCTGCTTTATCGTCAGCATTAACAAGCATTAAGCTGCTGATCGACATTGCTGATACCGGTGTTGCACTGATTACTAAGCACATCATTAAAAGTTGTTTAATTGTTTTCATTATTTAATCCCAATTCAATGTAAAGTTGTTTGAATCAAAGTTGTTTAAGGCGTACAGATTTAATTCATTTAATAATGTTTGCTGCATTGCTGTTAGCATCTCGGTGGTTCTTGCATAAAGGTATTGGCGTTTACCCACCGCACGAGAGATTGTCTCAATACCTGTATTTTTCAATTTTTGTGCCGTTTGTGGGTAATCAACTTCACTGTCAAAAACACCCAGGAAATAATATTGTTTGCCATCAAGATCAATTGCTTGGTTATTGTTATTTGCCAGTGACCAAGCACCTTCTTGATATAATCCAGGTAAGCAGTAGTTATTACCAACATTGCTAATGGTGCTTGAGTTTCTGTCTAAGCTGGGTGTTACACAGGTTTGATTGTGTGAAAACAGTTCGTAATCCGCACCTGCAATGACAGAGACTTTAAATACACCCTGTTCAATTTTTTCTACATCAACACAGCCTTCACCAGTACATTGCACCTCAGATACCGCGTTATCATTAAGATCATCAAATGAGGTGATAAAGGTTTTAATTTTTACCAAGTCCATGTCTAAACTGATCACTGTACCGGGTAGTGCGTAGCCATTGGCTTGATGCTCATCTTCACTGATGTAGTTAGAGGACTCGGTATCTAAACGCACGTTAAAGTCTTTGTATTTATCAATGGCGATAACCGTATCTTCTTGATCTATATTGTCGTTATAACCGAGCTCTTGCTCGTGATAGATAGATAACAGGCCACGGTGTTGATCGGTATCTTGTTGGCTCTGTGCATCCACGACAATGTAAGCATCACTTTTTTCTGCCGTGAAATACAATTTACCGCTATTAGAAATAACCTGTGTGGTGGATAGATTCGCGTTTAATGACTTAGTGCCATCTGAGCTAACGTAGGCATAAGCATCACTATTTAAAATACTATTATGATAATTTGCTGAACTACTGATATCGCTATCAACACTGCGTTCATAATCATTGCCCATATAAGTCACACCCACTTCGGTATTAACCGATAGGTTGTCACTGAGTTGCTGATTGTTGCTGATACTATTACGGAACTCTTCCACACCTTGGTGGCCTAAGTTCATTGATGAATTAGCGCTCCAGTCCATTGATAATGGTACTGACCAAAGAATACCGGCGTACCAACCATCATTATTCCAACGGTAATCTTCACTTTGATAAGTAGCAGAAAAATTTAACGTTGAGTTAGCAATAAAAGCATGTGAATAACCTGCACTCACTGACCAGTAGTCGCTTTGATCCACATATTCTTGGCCGTTATTCGCCTCATCAACTTTATTATTCACAAACAGCAAATAACCTTGCCCAGCATAAACCGTAGCTGACACATTAAGCGTTAAACGCTGGTAACCAATATTAGATAACATGTAGTTATCTAAGCTGTATTCACCGTCTGCAGAATGGTAACGTTCGTAACCAAAACCTACATTGTAGATATTGGTATCAGCGGATAGAAACTGACTGCCATTATCAAACCGTGCGTATTTCACATCCGCGTTTGCGTATTCTGCGAAGGATTTTTTAGCCCCAATTTCGACCATGCTATTGCCTACATTAGTTAATGAACGTGTCCCCACTAACGTACTGTCCAATAGCTGATAAGTGGCTTTTGCTTCGACAAAGCTATTCTCCTGTAACCACAGGTCGTATTGTTGTTTATTTTCAGGTTCAGCTAGTGAATTTTCACGGTCTTTTTTTTCATCGTAACGATCATTTAACTGACCCGCTGAAAAGCTAAAGTCATACTCACCTTGATTGAGAGAAAAAGAACTGTTATTAAAAATTTGTTGTCTCTCGGTCAATAATTCACGACCACCCGATATCACCACAATAGTAGCCATGTAAGAGCCATAAGGTAATTCGCGAAAAGATAAACTCTGTTGCCCTGCATCAACATTTTTACTGTAAATAAGGTTACCTTCGCGGTACACCTCAATACGGCCCTGGTTAGGTAGTAGGTAATACAAGCTACGGTTATTCTGCTTGCCACCGCTTATTAAGTTGTTTGAAGAGGAGTAATTCACGACATCCTGTGAATAACTGCCGGTTAAATCTAAAAAAGCAGTACTATTTTGCTCGTAACCATATTTAAAGTGACCTAATTGAAAGCGACGGTTTTTAAATTCGTAATCGTAGGAGAGCTGCTCAACATCTAAGTCACTGCTGCTACTGTCAAGGTAAAGGCTACTGCGTACATTGCCGTATTTTAGGCCTAACAAGCTTTTGTCACGTAAAATAAGTGAAGAACCACTGTTGTTAAAGTAGTGATAATTAAAGTCCATGCTGTTAATGAAACCGTAAAGGTCATTGCTTGAGTCATGGAATATTTTACTGGTTTTGCTTTTATCTAATAGTTTGTTATTAGCAAAAAAGGTAATGTGTTTTTGTTCGTAATCATAGGCAAATGCAAACTCGTCAGGGATCATTGTACATTCAGCAACCTTACCGTGGCAGGCGTTGGCATTGATGATATTGCTGGTCATTTTATTAATGATGTTAGCAATCGCCTGCTTTTTAATATTATTTTGTAGCAGGTAGTTTTCGATTTTATTGATACTGCTTGCTGACAGTGTTGCTGATGTGGGTGTTGAAGTTACCTTTATCGTGAGCAGGTCCGTTGCACTGGCCATTTCAAAAGTAAACAGTTCCTCGTGTCCTTGATAGAGATCGGTAAACTCAGCGGGAATAATAATGCCTTCACTTTGAATCGACGCGTGACTTAAGTTGATATTCACCATCAATGCGATGATTAATAGACATCTGATTTTCATATCTCTAACTCCACACTGAATTGAATTGCACCACTACAGTTATCATCACCGTAGTGAACGGGGTCGAAGGAAAGGTCTACATCTAGGGTGCGATATTTACCCTGTGTATTTAATTCATCTAAGCTTTCATTAATGAAGGTATCACCCTTAAACATCTCCTTACCGGCCAACCACACGTGAGAAAAATCTTTGCTTGTAGTGGCTAAACCAGCACGGTCATAACATTGTGATTGTTTTTCAACTAAGGTCAGGGCAAAGCTGTCGATTGGATCTGTTTCTGTAATATTGGTTTGTAGTTGCAAAACATCGGAAATGCGCTTGAATTGATAGTTTTTTGCGTCAAATTCGAGTTGCCAATTGTTTTTCACAAACTCAAATTCAATAATTTCGCGGTCGTAAAATTTTGCGAGTTCAATATGGGTATCAACACGAAATTGATGTTGTAGAGATGAAGCACCATCAAGCGCATTTACATTCATGCATACCAACAATAAGTGTACAAATATAAATAAACGATGACAAAAAACGGTTTGATAGCGCTTCATGGGGTCACCTAAATAGCTTTAGATGAATTGATAACAGCGTGGACTTCGATGTTTTGACCGACAGCTAGGACTTCATCGGTAGGCGTTGTATTTTCGGTAGTGAAAGTCACAGTCCCCGCCATTGCCACAACTGGTGTTGCTTGTGTCATTGGCGCACCATCTAAATTAACCGTGGTGCCAATAGCTGAAGTATCTGTAGTACCAATCACGGTATCTAATGCACTCATTGTCCAAGATGCATCGTTGATGATGTCACCCACTGCGTCTACATCTTCACCGGGAACAGCCTCATTGTCAGTTGTACAACCACCAGAACCAGTACCATCAGCACATGCACGGTAATGTAATTCTAAAGAGATTCTGTCTGAAGTGAATGCACCTGTGTTATCCGTTACCACAAGACCGGCTGATTCTGCATAAGGTAATGCGCCACCAGGGCCGGTAATGATCACTTCATCACTTGATGTTACTGAAGGTACGACGCCTTTCCAATGTAATGTTGTTGTTGCATCAGCAGCAAGTACAGATGAAGAGGCTGTTAATAAAACGATTAGTAGTAATAGTTTGTTTTTCATAGTTAACCTTAATTAAGAAAGTTTAATAAACCCGCTTAACGATTAATTAACTTGATAACAATAAATTGTTAAAAAGTTTTCTTAGCTAAGCTTCGTGTAACTATGATAAAGACTTGATGTTTTGTGATACACGTCACATCGAAATTTGAAAATATAGAAATGCCTACCGATTAACTTTTTGCTAACAATAGAATTGCGATGAAGTCAGTAGGTGTCTAGCTTGGCGCGAGATGGAGGTGGCTAAATGTTGTTCTCATTAAGTGAATAAAAAAACAAAATAGTTATTATTTTGTGGGAATACCATCCGCTTAACCCCTGAGTTTTTTACTGGTTAAGGCAGTCAGCTCCAGAGGTTCAGTATTAAGCGGGTGGTATAACAGATTATTACGATTAGTGATCGTATTTATCATCCTGACCATTATTATCGATATCTTTATTACCATCAAAGGGAGCAAAGGTATTATCATGATAATCACCCACAATATTACTATAACGGCTTTGATAATTACCCTTGCCAGCTGCTTTATCCTGATGTAAAAATTCAAAGCTATCTAATACATCATCACCATCACTGTCCGATAAAATAGGCTGAGAGCAATATTCAATATCACCCGCGTGATATTTAGAGCGATCCGCTAAACATTGCTCAACTTCACTTTCCGTGGATAATCCATCCTTATCTAAATCCACTAAATCAGGATAAACCTTACCCGTGGCATCTTCATTAGCAAAACGCACCGCTGGATGAACACTGATGTTAGAGCCTGGTGACGCAATTACTGCACCATTCATTTTAAAATCAAGATAGGTACATCCGGTTAAAATGTACGGATAAGAAACTTCACCATGTTTAGGTTTGTTATCACAGGTTAAGCTGCTATCCAGCTCTTCCAGTGGAGAATAGAGTTCCCAATGATCTTGATGAGCGGTTTTATTACCACGTGCAAAAAAGGTGCTTCGGCCTTGCCCTGCCGTAGCAGTATAAACACCAAAAGAGTTTCCCGAGTCGCCAATAATATTATTATGATGATCTCTACCACCATATTCCTTCAGGCCTTTATGGGTTAATATTTTTAATTTATCATCAATCAATAACGCCACTGCATTGGCGGTATTTTCGTAAAATTTCACTTTTTTACGATTGCTGTGACTTATTTTGCTAAAGTCGAGTGTCATGTTCAGGGGGGTACCATCTGGTAATTGTTCTCGGTGATACTGAGCATAACCATTAAATTCTAGGTAATAACTATCACGCGCTTCGTTGCTGCTGCTATTGTTTTTGTTAGCGCGATAATCATCTTCAACCATATGCATATAAGTGACATAATTGGACGCTTGTTGATAACTCATTACCCTTCTCGCGACTCTTTTTCCCCCAGCATAGGTATTGCCATCTACGTCTTTACCATTAAACGAAACATATAAGTCACCTTTATCGGTTAAAGCGGCAATACCTTTATTTACCTGTGTTGTTTTAACTATCTTGACTTGTTTGCTCTTAAGATTTTTGAGAAATTTAATATAAAAATTATTGCCTTTATCATGATCTAAACTTGATTCAGAGAACCAAAAAGCGTCACCACTCTGATCACTCTTGATACAATAATGAGTACCTACTTGCGATGGACCATTAGGTGCATCCCAGCATTGAGACACTTTGCCTATTCTTGCTGTCCAATCTAAGACTACTAACTTGCCATCAGGGACGTAAATACTGTAATAAGTTGCTGTGCCATCATTAAAAAATACTACCGCAGAAAGTGGACCAAAGCTTTCCACTTTTTTAACATCACTTAACTTTAACGCATTAATTTTATCGGTTAATTTCTTGTATGAAGCGTTAGAGGTGCCATAGATTTGATTATGCACATTTAGTTCGCTTGCTTGAGTCACCTCAAAAACTAAACCACCATAACCTAGAATACGATCCGCATAGGTTAGGCCATAATAAATTTGACTGCTTGCCGGCAGTGTAATGATGTTTTCTATGCCTTCTTGCAGGGCATTATCGGCGGTAAATAAAATGATTTTATTTCCACCACCATTTTCACTACTCATATCAATTTTATAATTACCAAAACCAATATTCTTAAGCCCCGTGGCATAGAGACCATTATCCTGCATATAGGGTATTAAATCGTCTTTAAACGGTCGCATTAAGGTATTACGACCCGCTGCGCCCAGCTCTCCATCACCAAATAGTTTGATAAAACCATTAAAAGAAAACTCTAAAACCCCTTCACGGATATAATCGGTTTCAATGGTGATAGTGCCACTGCTAATACCATCTACTTCATGGTCATAGACGGTATAGTTCACCGTATAGACTGCTTTACTATCACCACGGAAAGTAAAAGAGGTATTGGCCACATCATTGGCATCTGCTAGTTTCACTTCTGCATTAAAGGCTTGTATTGAGACTAATTGAATTCTGTCACCTTCGGCATCTTCTACTAAAGGCCCAAACCCGGGAAACTTCATAATATCCAAAGTCAGTTCATTACCAACTCCTTGGGTACGGCCATAGGTGGCATTATTTGCTATTGGGGCTGTATTGATATCCCCAGAAACATCAATATTGATCAGGCCCGTAAAGGCTAAGCCATTATCATCTACCACAGAATAACTCACCTTAGTGACGCCTATATCAATGGCGTTGTAACTAAAATCACCATTTTTAGTGATAAAGGCTAAACCACTGCCCACCACCACTGTTGATGCATCAAACACCGGATTAGTCATGGCTAACAGTTCACTGCTTAATTCATCGTAGATGCTAAAGGTAATGGTATCACCGACCGAAGTGGCTTTATTGATATCCGGCAGTAGGTTATCTTTAGGAATGACTTGATAGTCGTTACGCGCTTTTTGCACGCCTTTTACGGCTGAAAAGGTAATAGAAGCCCAGGCGCTTTTATCTTCACCTTCAGTGCTAATGGTATAACGATAATCGCAACTGTCGGCTTTATTGGGGTTGATAGTAAAAGATTGTTGCTCTGCATCAATATTACTTATCTGACAGGTCTGTGAATCACTTAATACTTCAATATCTTTTAAACGGATATGGTTAGCTTTACTATAAGCCACATAGTTGGAAATATTAAAAGTCAGTGGCTGATTAGGCTGGGAAAATTGCACCGCAGTATGAAAGTCCATCGCTGATAATTGTGCGTCGATGACTGGGGGCGGTTCTGGCATAACGATTGGAGGTGTAATTGTGTCAGGCGTGCTGTTACCTTCACTACCACAGCCAAATAAAACGGCCGTAAGTACAGCGAGAGAAATATATTTAAAAAATAGTTTCATTATCACCTCTGGTTATTTATCAGCAACACTGATTTGAGAATGAAACCATTTTAGATAAATAAACCAGAGGTAACAGGGCAAGTCGATAAGCAATAATTCAACAATGCCTAGTGCTTAATACGATCAAAGAGTTAGTGGATAAAGGATTGGTGCTCTTTTATCCAAGTGATCACGCCGTGGTTTGATAGAAAATCTTCGCGTTTGATAGACATTAGTTTACTTTGGCCCTGTGTGTTTTCTATTTTAGTTGAAAATTTTTCAACTAACTCAAAGCCAATGTTTTGGTAGATCTTAGCCATGTTTTTATTGATCACAATACAATAGATCTCTTTAATATCACTGTTTTTACAGATGATATCTATCATGCAGTAGCAGTTATATAACCACCAATCGAAGTTAAAACGGGTGAAGGTATGGCTAAATAAAAACTTATCCTTGTTTACTCCTAGCTCTCGCGGTGTGCGATAAAAACCTTTTACATCTGCAATAAGGCGCGCTTTTTCACTGCTATCATGCACGGAGTACAATGCATGGGCGCATAAACGCTGTTCTTCATCTTCACATGTCACCATAAACAGCTGATTACTCTGCTGCAGTTTGACAGCCGCTGCTATTCTCTCTGTTAAGTTCGTTTTAGGCAGATCAAAGACTCTTGAAGTAGCCGCGTTAATCTTTTCAATTTGTTTCACATCAGCAAGTGGATGAGTGGCGCTATAACGAATAAAGTTAGGTTTATCGATGGGGTAATAAGCACGTAATAATACCTCCTCCTCTTGATAATGCAGATCTGCTAATTTTTGAAACTTATTACTTTTGGTTTCAGATAACTTAAGATCGAGCTTACACAAGTAGGCTAATTTATCGTATTTAGCAAAACTTAATAGTTGCACAATACGCAGTGTGGAAGGCATAGAAACATTACGTTCCCAGCGACTATAAGTAATTAAATCAAGGTGCTCAAAACTGTCATCAAAGAGAGAAAGTTGTTCTACCATCTCCGCTTGGGTAAGAGATAACTCATGGCGAATTTGTTGTAATAAAAAAGATAGTTCCATTAAGTTCCCTGAGATATTAGTTATTAAACACCTATTTTGTTAAATACTAGCAAGTATAGATAAGAAAACCTAGCGCTATGCATCGCTTAGCTTCTGTTACTGCTTTTTTAAGGGGAGGGCAGGGATGAGGTCTCTATTTATCTATAATCCCAGAACGCAAAAAACCAGCCGAAGCTGGTTTTTTCTTATTTAACTGATAATTAGATAACCAATGAAGCTCTAAATTAGAACTGGTTCATCGTGTTGTCTTCGCCGCCGGCTTTCAGTGCTGCATCACCAGCAAAGTATTCTTTATGGTCATCGCCCATGTCAGAACCTGCCATGTTTTGATGCTTAACACATGCAATCGATTGACGGATTTCTTTACGTTGAACACCTTTCACATAACCCAGCATACCTTGGTCACCGAAGTACTCTTTCGCTAGGTTATCCGTTGATAGCGCAGCTGTATGGTAAGTTGGTAATGTGATTAGGTGATGGAAAATGCCCGCTTCACGTGCTGAATCAGCTTGGAATGTACGGATCTTCTCATCAGCTTGGGCTGACAATTCTGTCGTATCGTATTTTTCGTTCATCAAGTCTGCACGGTCATATGCTGACACGTCTTGACCTGCTTCAACCATGATATCAAAGATTTGTTGACGGAAATTAAGTGTCCAGTTGAATGATGGCGAGTTGTTGTAAACAAGTTTCGCATTCGGTACTACTTTACGGATCTCATTTACCATTGCACCGATTTGACCAACGTGTGGTTTCTCAGTTTCAATCCATAATAAATCAGCGCCACCTTGTAGCGATGTAATGCAATCTAGTACGCAACGTGCTTCACCCGTGCCTTCTTTAAATTGGAATAAGTTACTTGGTAGACGTTTAGGACGTAATAATTTACCGTCTTTCTTCAGAATAACATCGCCATTGCCTAGCTCTGCTTGTGTGATCTCATCACAATCAAGGAATGAATTATATTGGTCACCAAGGTCACCCGGTTCATTCGTTACTGCAATTTGTTTTGTTAGACCAGCGCCTAATGAGTCAGTACGCGCAACAATAACACCGTTGTCGATACCTAGCTCTAGGAATGCGTAACGAACAGCATTGATTTTCGCAAGGAAATCTTCATGTGGTACCGTTACTTTACCGTCTTGGTGGCCACATTGTTTTTCATCAGATACCTGGTTTTCGATCTGAATACAGCATGCACCCGCTTCAATCATTTTCTTAGCAAGAAGGTATGTTGCTTCTGCGTTACCAAAACCTGCATCGATATCAGCAATGATTGGCACAACGTGCGTCACGTGGTTGTCAATCTTGTCTTGTGTATCAGCTACTTTAGCTGAATCGCCCGCATCTCTTGCTGCGTCTAGTTCACGGAATAAACCGCCTAATTCACGTGCGTCTGCTTGACGAAGGAATGTGTATAGTTCTTCGATTAGTGCTGAAACAGATGTTTTTTCATGCATTGATTGGTCTGGTAATGGACCAAACTCAGAGCGTAATGCAGCAACCATCCAACCTGAAAGGTAAAGATAACGACGGTCAGTATTGTTTTCAAAATGTTTCTTAATAGAAATCATTTTTTGTTGACCGATAAAACCATGCCAGCAACCTAAAGACTGCGTGTACAGTGAAGAATCATTATCGTAGTTTTCCATATCAGCACGCATAATGTCAGCTGTGTATTGTGCAATTTCAATACCCGTTTTGAAACGGTTTTGAGCACGCATACGCGCTGTATATTCTGGGTTAATTGCAGCCCATTTAGAACCATGTTCCGCTTTTAGTGTAGCAACCGAATCGATATCAGTGTTGTATGTTGACATAGCAAATCCCTTACAGTTATCAAATGATGATTAATTAAATTGAAACGCAGCGTCTAAAGCCTTTTATTCGTTTGCGTTTTGATGAGTTAATATTAAACGCTCAGTAGATATTTAGTTAGTTTATAATTCCTATAGTCGCCATTCACATTGTGAATACATCAGGCTGGTCATTTAGCTTATTTATGGTGTATTCTGGCTTAAGTGGTTAGATACGGGCTTATTTGACTAGGTGTCAGCTTTTATGTCACTGAATTAGCGTTGTTTCATTAATGCTTTATCAAATTTTTATTGTAGGTATTTATTTTATGAATATATCAGGGATCGATCTTAATTTATTGATTTACTTCGATGTTTTATTACGTGAGAAGAACGTAACCCGCGCTGCAAGTATGCTTAATATAACGCAACCAGCGATGAGTAACGGATTACGCCGCTTACGGACACTGCTTGACGATCCTGTCTTAGTTCGCACCTCTGGCGGCATGACTCCAACTGAAAAGGCGCGTAAATTAGCCCCCGTGATCAGAAAGCTACTACTGGAACTTGAAGAAGCCTTACAAGAAGAAAAAGAATTTGATCAAAGCAGTCATCGTGTGTTTCGTATTATGGCCAGTGACTATGCAGAATCAACACTGATCCCGCGACTGCTGAGTAAGTTAAGTAAAGTTGCGCCAAACATGACTGTCGATATTATGACGCCGTCGGATGTGACCTTCCATGATGTAGAGGAAGGTAAGATTGATATGGCGATTAACCGTTTTGATGAATTACCACAATCCTTCTATCAAAAAACGTTATGGCATGACTCGTTTACCTGCATGATGAATGCAGATAATCCCATCGTAAATAAATTTAATTTAAATCATTACTTAGCATCAAAACATGTATGGGTATCGAAGACTGGTTTTGGCGTTGGTGTGGGCATGAATCCACATGATGTACAAAAATTAGGGTGGGTTGATGAAGCATTAGATCGTTTAGGTAAGAAACGTGATATTAAGGTATTTACCCGTAACTATAATGTCGCGATGCAATTGGCACTGCAAGATGATTTAATCGCGACGTTACCGACGCAGGCTGCACTTATTCATCAGAATAACAGTGATTACACCTTGCTTGAACCACCATTTCCGATCCCAAATATTGAATTGAAAATGATCTGGAGTCCGCTATTACACCATGACGCTAGCCATATTTGGTTCCGTCAACTAGTGCTTGAAGCGGCAACGGAATTACGAACGAGCTCTTTATAAGGGTTGGCTGAGAATAGTTTATTCGACTTTTTAATATACGTTAATATTGTTGGATCTCTAGGCTGCTGATCACGTGGTGGCCATCGGTGACTTGCTGGCTTAGTTGATACATGGCATTGGCAAGTTGGTCGATGGCTATCGGTTTTTGCTGCTTTAATAACGGTAAAGGCAACAGAGATAATATTGCTAGCGGGTAATAAGCGATCGCTTCCATTAATCTGAATTCGTCACGTTTACCGTGTAACAGTGTGGGTTGATAAAGGAATAAAGCGGTGAGTGGTAATTGACGTAATAACTGCTCTGTTTCACCTTTAGTTTGTAAGTAACTACTTGCAGATTTAGCGTTGGCACCGACAGCACTGATCACATGTAGTTGTGCCTTGGTGTTATTTGCAACCCAAGTACCAAAGTTAACAATATAGTCTTTATCAACTTGTCTAAATGCGGCTAATGAGCCAGCCTTTTTACGCGTTGTACCGAGACAACAATAAGCACAATCAATGTCAGCGGTGATGTCTAACGTATTAAACTGGGCTAAATCGAGCGTAAACTCAGTCACTTTATCAAGGTGCGCAAAAGCTGTTTTACGATAATGGACAACATAGATATTTTCAACAGTCGGATCATGCATTAACTGCTGCATGAGTTGCTTGCCTGTTGCGCCTGTCGCACCAACAATAATGACGTTTTTCATGGAACTTCCTTTATGAGTGCCTTGTGTAATTACCGTCGGTGCTATTAACCTAAAGCTCTGCGCCGTATTGTGCTTCCATCCAGCTTTCTAAAATCACCATGGCAGAGGCACTGTCAATTGCGCCTTTTTGCAGGGCTTTAAAACCGCCTTCTTCAAACAAGCGGGCTTTGGCATCTTTCGTTGTTAAGCGTTCGTCATGCATTTCGGTTTTAACATTAAAACGGCCTGTTAAACGATTCGCGAATTTAGTCGCACGCTTCGTGATCTCTTGCTCGGTACCATCCATGTTAAGTGGTTTACCAACAATAACCAGATCTGGTTGCCATTCTTTGATCTGTTGTTCGATTAGATCCCAATCAGGAATACCATCATTCGCTTTAAATGCCACAAGCGGTCGTGCTGTGCCAGTGAGCTCTTGACCAACGGCGATACCAATACTTTTAGTTCCGAAATCAAAACCAAGTAAGGTCCTTTGTCCGTTTTCTGCATTACTCATATTCTTCTCCGTAGGCACTTTTAATTACTTAGATATATTAAGAGTGTCCTACCTGACTAGATAATTGGCTGACGTCGATACCTATTTTCTGTACGGCCTGTTCCCAGCGTTGGTGTACTGGCACGTTAAATAGAATATTTTCGTCGGCATTAATGGTTAACCAGCTGTTGTCTGCTATTTCTTGCTCTAACTGGCCTTTAGTCCAACCGGAATAACCTAACGCGACGATATACTTGTCAGGTTGTTTGTTGGTACCAAGTGTTGCTAACACATCAAGTGATGACGTGATCATCAATTCATCATTGATTTGTAAACTCGAGCTAAAACCTGGATAGGCAGTATGCAATACAAAACCACGGTCTTCAGATACTGGACCGCCTTTAAATACCGGTTCGTCGATGGTTTTTTTAGACTCTGGCTGTGCAGCTGTCTCGTCGTCGAGATCTGGCTCAATAGTTTGTGATAATAACTCATCGATAGAAATATTGACGGGCAGATTGATGATGATACCCATCGCACCGTCATTATTATGCTCACAAATATAGATAACAGAGCGTTCAAAAATGCCATCTTTCATGCTTGGCATTGCGATAAGGAAGTGATCTTGCAAAGAGTCCATAGGCCTACCTTTTGTTGTTAGCAGTGAATTTATTATGGCAGACAATCATAGCTTAAGCGGTGAAATTAACGATAAGCTATAATTTATTTTAGCTTTAGCTTGGCTCTTTATTTGATTAGCGATTAAAGAGCCGCTGGTAAATTAAGCTTTGTTTAAACGTACTTCAATCGCATCCATCAACATACCTGTGATGCTAACATCATAAGCAGTTTCGATTTCACGAATACAAGTAGGGCTAGTCACGTTGATTTCAGTTAGCTTGTCGCCAATCACGTCTAGACCAACAAAAATCAGGCCTTTTTCTTTTAATTTAGGCCCTAATGCTTTGGCAATTTTCCAATCACTTTCAGACAATGGGCGTGCTTCACCACGACCGCCAGCTGCGATATTACCACGCGTTTCACCACTTGCTGGGATACGAGCTAGGCAATACGGTACTGGTTCGCCATCAATGACTAAGATGCGTTTGTCGCCATCTTTAATATCTGGAATGAATTTTTGGGCCATGCAGTAACGCGTTTCATGTTCAGTCAATGTTTCGATGATCACGCTAACATTTTTATCTTGTTCGTTAAGACGGAAAATTGATGCGCCGCCCATGCCATCTAATGGCTTTAAGATCACATCTTTGTGTTCGTTATGGAACGCACGTAATTTGTCTTTACGACGTGTTACTAGCGTCGTTGGCGTGAATTCACTAAACCATGCGGTGTACAGTTTTTCATTCGCATCACGTAGGCTTTGTGGTTTGTTAACAATTAATGTGCCTTCGTCTTCAGCGCGTTCAAGCATGTAAGTGGCGTAAACAAATTCAGTGTCAAACGGAGGATCTTTACGCATTAATACTACGTCTAAATCTGAAATTAGGTGGTTAGTTTCTTCACCTAGTTCGTACCAGTTTGCTGGGTCTTGTTGTACTTTCAATGAACGAGACGCAGCATATGCACGGCCTTCAAGCATAAATAGGTCTTGCATTTCCATGTAGAAAAGTTCGTAACCACGGTTTTGCGCTTCCATTAACATTGCAAAGCTAGAGTCTTTTTTAATGTTGATGTCTGCAATGGGATCCATCACGATGCCAAGTTTAATTGTCATATTCTTTATCCTATCCTAAATCGCCAAAGCGGCATTGTAGTGCGGTGATCGCCGTTAATGCTGCTGTTTCTGTTCGTAATACTCGAGGACCTAATAACGTTTCTTCAAAGTTAAATTGCTCTGTCATGCTAATTTCATCCGCAGATAAACCGCCTTCAGGACCAATTAACAAACGCACGCCATTAGTCGGCTCGGGTAAGGTGTTAATACTGTATTTTGCGCGTGGGTGCAGATTCAATTTAAGTTCTGTTGTTTCTTCTGCTGCCCAGTCTTTTAACTGTTTTGGTGCTAATACTTGTGGCACAAAGTTACGGCCACTTTGTTCGCACGCAGAAATGACAATTTTTTGCCATTGCTGTACTTTTTTCTCTAAACGTTCGCCAGATAACTTAACACCACAACGCTCACTAAACAGTGGCGTGATAGTTGTTACACCCAGTTCGACCGATTTTTGAATGGTGAAGTCCATTTTTTCGCCACGCGAGATCGCTTGACCAAGGTGGATTTTTAATGGAGATTCACTGTTAATATCTTGGAATTCATCAATGTGAACTGTCACTGATTTTTTTGTGGTTTGTTCAATTGTGGCTTGGTACTGGCCACCTTTACCGTTAAATAAAGTTAGCGTATCACCGGTTGTCATGCGTAGTACACGACCAACATGGCCTGCGCCGTCTGGTGATAATTCAAAGCTAGAACCTACGATTAGTTCGCCGGATTCGAAGATGCGAGGATGACGCATGCTGGTTACCTTTATTTAAATATGTAGTTAATAAAATGATTATACCCACTTTTTTTATGAGCAGATGAAATTTATCGGTTAACAAAAAAAATAGTTGCTTATGGACGTCGTCATCGAGGTGATGATTGTCTCATTTATGGCATCGTCAGATTCATCCTAAGGCTAAAAATTGATCCTTTGTTCGTATTAGTAGAGTCAATGCATACTATTTTTAATCGTCTAATGAAGAGTATGTGATGAACAATACGCGAATAATACAACTAATAAATGAGTTTCCATTGCTGGAATTACTGATAGATCTTCAACCGTTGAGTTGGTTCAATCCGAAGGTAACGAGCTATGTCGAGGCTTTACCTTATGTTGGCTTAACCGCGCTTGATGTACAAGATGCCAGTGACCGCTTATTACGTTTTGCGCCTTTTCTATGCCTGGCATTTCCAGAAACACAAGAAAGTAACGGTATTATAGAGTCTCCGTTGCAGGCTATACCGCTGATGCAAACGGCGTTAGGCAAACACTATCAGGTTGATTTACTTGGTCGAATGATGATTAAACTTGATGCTCAATTACCAATATCGGGTTCAATTAAAGCGCGAGGTGGTATTTATGAAGTACTACAGCATGCAGAGAAATTGGCCATATCAGCGGGCATACTGGGTGTCGATGATGATTATAGCAAAATTAATACGCCACAATTTAAGGCATTTTTCAGTCAATATAAAATTGCAGTCGGCTCAACAGGCAACTTAGGGTTATCGATTGGTATTATAGGTGCTAGCTTAGGCTTTCAGGTTAGTGTGCATATGTCTGCTGATGCAAGACAATGGAAAAAAGATCGCTTGCGCCACCATGGCGTGAATGTGGTTGAGTATCAATCTGACTACAGCATTGCGGTTGAAAAGGGTCGTGAAGAAGCATTGCAAGACCCGTTCTGTCATTTTATTGATGATGAAAACTCGACGTCGTTGTTTTTAGGTTATGCGGTTGCTGGAGAGCGCTTAAAGCAGCAGTTTGATGAACAAGGAATCGTTGTTGATGCCGAGCATCCGTTATTTGTTTATTTACCTTGTGGTGTTGGTGGCGGCCCTGGTGGCGTTGCGTTTGGTCTTAAATTAGCTTTTGGCGATGATGTGCATTGTATTTTTGCAGAACCGACTCATTCACCGTGTATGTTGTTAGGTGTTTATACTGGCTTGCATGATCAGATCTCAGTGCAAGATCTTGGTATAGATAATGTCACTGCTGCAGACGGTCTTGCTGTTGGTCGCGCTTCGGGTTTTATTGGTAAAGCAATGGAGCGAATGCTAGATGGTTATATTACGTTAACTGATGCCGATATGTATCAGCTACTAGGGTTGATACATAAGACTGAACTGCTTAAATTAGAACCCTCTGCGCTGGCTGGTATGCCTGGAATTGTCCATGTGACCAATAATGCTGATTACCTTGCACGAATGCAACTTGATGATAAATTAGCGAATGCGACCCATTTAGTCTGGGCTACTGGCGGTGGTATGGTGCCAGAGTCAGAAATGGCTGCCTATTTACAAAAAGCTAAAAGCTGAACATTTTTAGCTCCGGTCTGTTAAATTCAAGGGCTGTCTAATCGCAAACCGCCCTTGTAAATCAAGGCTTCATAACGCCGAAGATTCCTTCTTTCGGCTTGCCCTGCGGGAGGCTCGCTTGAATAACAGAACTGCGTTACAATATTTGAAAATGGAATAACCATTATCTGTATATTGTGCCTTGCTCTGATATCCCTGCGAGTCTCTGATATAGCATCTTGAAGGAGTTTGGGTATTAAGTTATGGAATTAACATTCGCCAGTCCTAAACAATTTAGCGGTAGCCAATTAGCTAACCTAGATACCTTTGTAAAATCTGCGCAGTACGGCTCATTTACACAAGCGGCGGAGGTGCTGTGTCTCACCCCGAGCGCAGTGAGTCACCGTATTGCTAAGCTAGAGCAAGAACTTGGTTTTAAGCTATTTCATCGTTTGCATAAACAGCTTAAATTGACTGCTGAAGGCGCTCGCTTATGCCGCAGTTGCGAGCAATTGTTTGGTGCATTGGATGAAGAGTTAAATGATATTCGTAGTAATGAACTTTCTGGTCGTTTGACCATTTATGCTCGTCCGTCTATTTCGCTGTGCTGGCTGGTACCTCGAATCCATGACTTTCACCGCCTGTACCCGGCTATTCAGTTGGATATTCTGACCGGTAATGATGATATTAATTTTCAAACCGAATTTATTGATGTTGCGCTTTATTATACTTCGGGTCCCTTTCCTGGATTATCGAACATCGAATTAATGTCAGAAGAAGTCACGCCAGTTTGTTCTCCCGCTTACGCAGAGTTACACAATTTGATGGATAGTCCCGACAATATTCGTCATTGCAGCTTATTGCATGATTGTAAGGCTTGGCCACAAGCGGCTTATAATGCGGAATGGCTAGAATGGGTTGAACGTCATCAGGTAAGCGGGGTTAATTATAATCGCGGTTTAAGCTTTGATCGTTCCGATTTAGCGATGGTTGCCGCGATTAATAATGCCGGTTTGGCGATTGGTCGTAAGCGTCTAGTTGATAAACATTTACGCAGTGGTGAGTTAGTCGCGCCCTTTCCTGCGCTCACCAGTCCTGCCACGTATCAATATCACGCAGTATATAGCGCAGATATAACACCTAATCCACGCGTTAAGGTGTTATTAGCTTGGTTACAACAGCAGGCTGATAAGTTTTAATGATGTGGTTAGCGCAGCGTCACGCCATTATTTAGGTCGATAAGCTTACTTAGTACTTTATCACCATCCATGCGGATGCCGTTGTGTTCGAATTCTGACGTTAACCAGTATTTGAGGTTATTAACGCGCGCGGCGGTTTCTAGGCTGTATTGCATTTCTACATACATGTCTTCGCTATAGATAGCTGCTGCTACTGGTACTTGGTTGTTTTTAAGGACATTAAGATCGTAAAGATCTGACCAATCTTGTTTACCTGCCAACTGTTGCGCCGCTGCTTGCAGTGGTTTTAAGTTATTAAATTGTTCGAACATCCACGGATAAATCATTTCGCCAGTAAATAAGAACGGCTGGCCGGGCTTATAATTAAATTCATCATGATCAGCACGAACAGTATGCGCAGCCCAATTTGATGCTTGCTGCTGGCAATAGATCGATTCGTGCAGCACGGCAAATATCGGGTTGGTATTGAAATCAAGGAATTGACAGAACTGCGCTAAGAACAGTGGATTGACTTGTGTGCCAGTCGGCGTGGTGATAAGTGCTTGTTCAAGTAAATAATAAACCGCTTCAGGGCCTTCTTCCATACCAATGTTAACACCAAGTAGTTGCAACATTTCAACGGTCAGTTTCTCGCCTGTCGCAAGATAAGTATCGTGTTCACTAAGATGTGTCGCTAATGCAGTTACAAGATCTTGTGCGTCATTAAAACGACTAAAGAAATCATTGTTTTTTGCTAATACACGTTTATAAGTTGCTTGATAAACTTCTGTAGCTGGGCGCGTTAGTGATGGTAATCCGCCAGTCACAAAAGCTTGTGTTAAACCTTCTGGTGCGGCAGTTAGATAACGTAATACACAGAAACCACCAAAGCTTTGGCCGATGATGCTCCAGGTATTAAACGGTGATAATTGTGCGCGGATAGCTTCAGCATCACGGACAATATTATCAGCACGGAAATGGGCAAGGTAGTTAGCTTGTTCACTTGGCGTTAAGTGGGCAAGACTGACTGAGCTAATTGGTGTTGATAACCCTGTGCCACGCTGATCTAACAGCAATACACGATATTCTTGTAATGCACGCTTGATCCAGCCGCCATTAGCCATCGGGCGTACCGCGCCAAATCCTGGACCACCTTGAAAATAAACCAAATATGGAAGGTCTTGATCTTGTTTATCTGATGCGACAAGTTCGCGTGCAAATACCTCAACCTTGTCACCGTCAGGTTTGTTGTAATCAAGTGGCAAGGTGAATGTGTGCTTTTGTGCAACTAAGCCGCTTAATGTGAGATCAATTTTCATGGCAATCCTTTGTAATAATAATGTGATTATATAGGTTATTGTAACCTTACTGCATTAGCTGACCCAAGTATTTATATGACATTACATCGACCGAACTTATATGAATAAATAATGTTTATAATCAATATTAAATAGCGATTACTAGGCATTTTTTTGAGTTATATATTTATTCGTGCTCTTTATTTTTATGATGAATTATTGATAATCATCTTTAAGCAGATGTCATATTAGAGGTAAGTCATGGTGTCGAGTACAATATTTCTTGGTCTTTCAACCCAAGTGGGTCATCCAAGTAAAGTGAAAATACCGCATGTGTTAGCACAATATAAAGAAAGAAACTGCCGTGTCGCGATTGCTGATGGCAGTGTCATCAGTGGTGTTATACCTTTTAAGCAGTTGTATGCACTACAAAAATGGATTGGTGTTAACAACCACCGATTACAGCTAGAATGGAATAAGGTGAATTAATCTATTTATCTACCATAATCCACGATCTAAACAGGCAGATTTAACCACTCGGTTTTCGTTACCTTGTAAGCTTTCGATTAACTGAGTGCGTCGACATTCGCTGCGAGTCACTGGGTATTGTTTATCCCAAGCTTGCAACTCACGCTTTTGTCTACCGATGTTGTATTTAGGGTAAGCTGATTCCATATACAGATACGCGCGAGCTATTTCACCTTTAGCGTAGTTTGGTGGTTGTACAGTTTTATTGTTAATTTTGATGGGACAGCTGCCGAATTGGTTCTTCTCTGCTGATACCTGAGATGCAAAGTTATAGTTACTGCGTAGGGCGTTTACCGCACCTATCGCAGGGTAGAGATTGTACATATCCGCTTGCATATAACGGTAAGGGATATTGAGTTTTTCAGCACAACGACGGCCTTTAAAGCTCTTGCCTTTACTGTTTACACACGCATTATCACCTTCACGCCATTCTTTAAAATTACGCCCGAAGTTCTCCGCAGGGACGACATGTTCCCATTCCACTTTTGCTTGACGCTTTACATGTTTTGTTGATGTAAAACCATTGTGGTCAGTGATCTTTTTTTGCTTATTAAAATCGGCCTGACAATAGATAGTCAGTTTCGGTACTTGCGTGTAAACCTCTCGCTCAAGCATTTTTTTAGCTTTGCTGAAAGATTGGTTAGTTTGATTGCCGTTATCAGACGCATAGGAGAACGAAGGGATTAACAATGCGGTTGATATAACTACAGTACTTATCTGTTTTAGCATTACAGGCTACTCCGGGGTGATAATTCAACAGTGTAGCATAGCTAAAACAAGACGATAGTGGCGTGGGGATGAGTTTTTTGGCGGCTGTTTAATACGTTTGATAGGTGGTCTAGATTAGATCTTATTGAGATATAACAATGCAGGGTAAAGCGAGGGCTAAAAAGCAGGCATAAAAAAAGAGCAGAAGATAACAACTGCCCTTAAGATTAGTTTTCGAAGTGGGCTAGTTTGCGCGAGAAGCCGCGTAACGCACTGCGATATCTGAATCTAATAACATTTTTTCTTTTAACACACCGGACTTTGCCATGAAAATACGCTGAGAAATAGATAAAGCACTCAGGTCGAGATTGCGAGCTATTTGCTCTGCTTGACTTGTGTTGCGCTTTAAAACTGCTGTTATCAGTTTTTCCATTTCATAATCGGTTGATTTCGCAGTATCTAACGTGTGAGTCATAACCTATATTTCCTAATCACAATGGTATGTATAGGGTTATTTTATCTGATGAAATTAGATAAATACACCTATATAAGTTAATTTTTCAGATTATTATCAAACAAGTTGTCACTTCTTCAGGCTTAAGTTAACTTATTGTTATTAAGTATGATTTAATATTTTATGGTTAAACTTTTCTTGCATAAACGACAAATATATTTGATGTTGTCACGTATAATTTTATTATGACGTCGAATCGTCAGTTGATGGTCTGTGCACTGACAAGCATAGGTAAAAGTTTTGCCTTTCACGCTGGCGACATCGTATTGGTGTGTCGTTTTGGCTACGAGATCAAATATTTGATTCATGATTTGCTGCCACTCTTTCCCATGTGGTTTTGTTCGACCGTAAAGTTGATACGTTAATAGGTGAGCAACTTCATGCGGGACTGTGTGCGTTATAAAGTGTTGTTGGTTTTCTTGCAATAAAATAGGGTTAAAGCGTAATTCATTCGTTTGTAATCTGGCGCTGCCAGCGGCTTTACCACGTTGCTTGAAATTAATAATAGGGCGGGGGAAAGTTCGGTTTAAGCGTTGTTCGGCTTGCTGATAGCAGGTGCTGATCTTATCTAATACTAATTGTTCTAGCATTTTGGTTGTTAAGTTTGCTTGCTGTAAGTCGTCAGACATTATCGATATCTATAAAAAAGGCGCTTTGGTTAAATTACCAAAAGCGCCCCTTACTGTCTAATTAAAAGCTATCAACTATCTAATTAGAAGTTATCAACTACCTAATTAAAAGCGAGTGTTGATTAAAGACCTGCTGCATCACGTAGGATTTCAGCTTTATCTGTCGCTTCCCAAGAGAATTCGCTACGACCGAAGTGACCATAAGCAGCCGTATTTTGGTAAATAGGGCGTTTAAGATCTAGCATTTCGATTAGGCCGTGTGGACGTAACTCGAAATGTTCGCGAACTAGTTTAGTCAGTAGTTCTTCACTTACTTTACCAGTGCCGAATGTTTCAACTGAGATTGACGTTGGTTCAGCAACACCGATAGCATAAGAAACTTGGATTTCACAACGGTCAGCTAGACCAGCCGCTACGATGTTTTTAGCTACATAACGTGCTGCGTATGCTGCTGAACGATCTACTTTTGATGGATCTTTACCAGAGAATGCACCGCCACCGTGACGAGCCATGCCGCCGTATGTATCTACGATGATTTTACGACCAGTTAGACCACAATCGCCTACTGGGCCGCCGATAACAAAACGGCCTGTTGGGTTAATGAAGAATTTAGTGTCTTTCGTTAACCATTGCTCAGGTAGTACTGGCTTGATGATCGTTTCCATTACAGCTTCAACAAGATCTGCTTGTTTGATATCTTCAGAATGCTGAGTTGAAAGAACAACTGCATCGATACCAACAATCTTACCGTCGTCATAAGCAAATGTGATTTGGCTTTTTGCATCAGGGCGTAACCATGGCAGTGTACCACTTTTACGAACTTCAGCTTGGCGTTTAACCAGTTTGTGAGAGTAAGTAATAGGAGCAGGCATTAACTCTTCAGTTTCATTGTTTGCATAACCAAACATTAGACCTTGGTCGCCAGCGCCTTGTTCTAGTGGATCTTCACGGTCAACACCTTGATTAATATCAGGAGACTGTTTACCGATGGTGTTTAATACTGCACAAGAATCAGCATCAAAACCCATTTCTGAGTTGATGTAACCGATTTCACGAACTGTCTTACGGGTGATTTCTTCAATATCAACCCAAGCGTCAGTCGTTACTTCACCGCCAACCATAACCATACCGGTTTTAACATAAGTCTCACAGGCTACGCGTGCTTTAGGGTCTTGAGCGATGATTGCATCAAGTACAGCATCGGAGATTTGGTCTGCAATTTTATCAGGATGACCTTCTGATACTGACTCAGAGGTAAACAAATGTTTAGCCATGGTTCTAATTCTCTCTCTATATTTAAACACAACCGACGTAATATACGTTCATATGTGTAGAAGTTTTAACATCTAGACGGCTATTCTAATCTATTTTGCCGGTATTAAGATAGACCCTAGGTCATATTTATTATGAAAATTGTTTAAATTCACTATTTTCAATGGAATTTTATTTATGTATATATGTTATAAACAGGCAATATGAAGTAGCATAGTGCTAAAGTATTAAAAGTATGAAGTGACGGCATTTTTTTAACTGAAAATAAATGTTCGTTTACTATCATTACATGTAACTACACTCATTTGCATTGGGAAGAATAAAGTGTCATTGAAAAAATCATTAATTATTACTGCAGGATTATTAGCGAGCTTTAGTAGTGCAGCATCAAACGTTTCGCTTGCGTTCAATAACGACAATATTGTGTTAGGTTATGATATTGAATTGCAAGAAGCACTGAAAGTTAAAGGTGATTTCCTACAGACTATCGATAATGGTTATACCGTTGATACTGGTCTTTATGCATTTCAGGATGCAGGTGCGACATTCTTTGAGCTTGGTGCTAAAGCAATGCGAATGGATAATGATAATGGCGATGGTTATGCATTAGCATTTGGTGGTTTAGGTGGGTTACGTTTAACTGAAGAGTTTAGCTTAGAAGCTGAATTTCATTATAGCCCTGAAATATTAGCATTTGGTGATACAGAAAATTACTCGCAGTGGGTTTTCCGTGCGAGTTATGCGTTAATACCAACGGCAACTTTATTTGCTGAGTATAACTACACCACAGTTGATTACGATAACATGCCTGAAGAACGTCTAACAAG
Source organism: Moritella sp. F3 (assembly GCF_015082335.1). Taxonomy (NCBI): domain Bacteria; kingdom Pseudomonadati; phylum Pseudomonadota; class Gammaproteobacteria; order Alteromonadales; family Moritellaceae; genus Moritella; species Moritella sp. F3. The sequence goes on from NZ_BLRL01000004.1 coordinate 93,218, forward strand.
TGACTTTCTATTTGGTCTAGCGTGGGTATTCTAAGTATTTAAACTTAGTTCCTCGTTAATAACACGTACAAAAGCACCCTAGAAGGTGCTTTTGTTGTTTCTGGGGTATTAACTTAATCTTGATTGGGTATTTGGGAACCGTTCTTATGACTGTATTACCTTATCTTTGTCATCGGCAATGGGTTCTTTAGGTAACGACAGTTTTAATAATTCAGCATAAAGTGGTTTACCACCGATAGCCTGGGCGACAAACGTAGCACCAAGGCAAGTGATAAGTAAGGGTAATATAAGCTCGTAACTGTCAGTCATTTCCACCACTAATACTATCCCTGTTACAGGCGCTCTGACTGTTGCAGCAAATAGTGCCCCCATACCTGCTATTGCATAAACAGTTGGTTCGGCGACAAAACTGGGGAATAAATCTGCTGCCACAACGCCAAAGGCTAAGCCAAATAAAGTGCCTAAGGTGAGCATAGGTGTGAAGACGCCACCAGGTGCGCCAGAAGCAAAGCAAGCAATGGTACCGAATAAACGGATCACGAACAGACCCACTAAAATAGCCCAAGTACTAGGTTCTTGGATCATTCTAATCATCAAATCACGGCCATTACCTGCGGTGTCAGGGGCGAACGACTGTAGTAGTGAAAACAAGCAACCAAACAAAATACCGGTAATAATAATCCGGCTCATCTTATTATTCTGCTTTCGTTTCAACAATTTAGTACTGCTGATTATCCAACGATTGAAATACACCCCGATGACACCAAAAATACTGCCTAATAATAGAAATAACCACAGTGAAGTCAGTGGTGGCACATCAAAGTGTACAAGGGGCATGACGGCATCTTGGCCATGAAAAGCGCGCATGACAATGGTTGCCATCGCCGCAGCGAGCGTCACACATTTTATCGAGGTCATGTTGTAGCGAAAATGCGGGCGCATCTCTTCAATCACAAATAAGATACCAGCGAGTGGGGCGTTAAATACTGCGGCAAGACCAGCCGCTGCCCCAGCTGCCACAAGTATGTGGGTAGAATTAGTATAGCGTTTAGCAGTATCGGCAAACATACGGCCAACAGTACCGCCTATTTGTATAGCTGGACCAGCACGGCCGAAAATCATTCCTGAAGCAATCGCTAATGTTCCCGCGACTAATTTTACCGGTAATAAACGTCGCCAGCGAATGTCATACATATCATCAAGCGCACCTTCAATATGCGTAATGCCACTACCAGATGCTTCGGGGGCAAAACGTAAGGTCAGCCAAAAAGAAAAGCCAACCATGGCCCCGCTTAGTAACATGATCAACAGTACGTTGAGACTCGTCGGCAGGTCTAAAGGATTGAATACTTGTAATCGTTGGCTATTAGTCCAGAGTATGGCGGCTTCAAATAAGGCGATCATTAAGCCGGTAATACCACCGACTAGCGCTGAAATGATTGGTAATACAATATAGTCATGTTTGGCTGAAAGTAATTTGGGGCTGGTGCGGTGTTTACGTAATGCGGTTTTTAAAAATGTGAGATTGGGTGATTTAGCCATTTTCTTGTGCCACCTGTTCGAGTGATAAGAATGCAAATAGCTCGTATCGAGTTGTAAAAACTAGGCGTTAGCGCAAGGTAATATAGCGGAGTTATCGCGTTATTTATTATCGTTGTGTAATAGCTTTTAGTTAAATCGTTGTGGAGGATCAATGCCAAAGCAGTATAACGAATAAACAGCTTGGATAGTATTTCTTTTTAGATAGCGGTAATAAAAATTAATGGCGATTAAAAAATATTATTTCCGTGTGGCGCTCACATAATTACGAATAAAAGCACACGTTAAAATTCGTTTGAGTGCTAAAATGCTTTCATTCGAAACCACTTGTGGTTAGCTTAGAATGTTAAAGCGTAATTGCGAAGTTTAAATTCGATAAATATAAATAAACTAAAAAAACTTGTTATACATACGATATTTTTATGACAATATAACAGCTTAAAAGTATTTTAAATTAATTTCAGCAGGAGCAAAATATGCCAACTCGTCAAGAGCTAGCGAACGCAATTCGTGCCCTAAGTATGGACGCAGTTCAACAAGCAAATTCAGGCCATCCAGGCGCACCTATGGGCATGGCAGATATTGCCGAAGTATTGTGGCGTAAAAACCTAAACCATAACCCAGCAAATCCAAACTGGGTTGACCGTGATCGATTTATTCTTTCAAACGGCCATGGCTCAATGCTTATTTACTCACTGCTACACCTAACAGGTTATGCATTACCTATTGAAGAATTGAAGAACTTCCGTCAATTGCATTCAAAAACACCGGGTCACCCTGAATACGGTTATGCACCAGGCATTGAAACAACGACTGGCCCGCTAGGCCAAGGTATTACTAATGCTGTTGGTATGGCGATTGCTGAAAAAACATTAGCAGCACAGTTCAACAAACCAGAACATGAAGTTGTTGATCACTACACTTACTCGTTCCTAGGTGATGGTTGCCTAATGGAAGGTATCTCACATGAAGCATGTTCACTTGCTGGCACATTAGGCCTAGGCAAGCTTGTTGCATTCTGGGATGACAACGGTATTTCAATTGACGGCGAAGTAGACGGCTGGTTCACAGACGATACTGTGAAACGTTTTGAAGCTTACGGTTGGCATGTTGTTTCTGTAGATGGTCACAACCCTGCAGAAATCCAAGCAGCTATTGATGCATCTAAAGCAGAAACATCACGTCCAAGCCTTATCTGTTGTAAAACAGTCATTGGTTTTGGTTCACCAAACAAAGAAGGTACGCATGACTGTCATGGTGCTCCTCTAGGTGACGCTGAAATTATCGCAACACGCGAAAAACTAGGTTGGAAACACCCTGCATTCGAAATCCCAGCAGATATCTATTCTGAGTGGGATGCTAATGAAGCTGGCGCACAAGCGGAAGCGGCATGGAATGAAAAATTTGCGGCTTATGAAGCGGCATACCCAGAACTAGCTGCAGAATACGCACGTCGTACTTCTGGTGAATTACCAGCTGACTGGGAAGCTAAAACGTCTGCTTACATTAAACAGCTTCAAGCTGATTCTGCAAAAGTAGCAACACGTAAAGCATCACAAAACTGTATCGAAGAATTCGGTGCATTATTACCTGAACTGCTAGGTGGATCTGCGGATTTAGCACCATCTAACTTGACTATGTGGTCTGGTACTAAAGCAATCACTGCTGATGACGCATCTGGTAACTACTTACACTATGGTGTTCGTGAGTTTGGTATGACTGCAATCATCAACGGTATGTCGTTACACGGCGGTTTCACGGCTTACGGTGCTACATTCCTGATGTTCATGGAATATGCGCGTAACGCAATGCGTATGGCTGCATTGATGAAAGTGCAAAACATCCAAGTTTACACGCATGATTCAATCGGCCTAGGTGAAGATGGTCCAACTCACCAACCAGTAGAGCAAGTTGCTAGTTTACGTATGACACCTAACATGAGCGCATGGCGTCCATGTGATTCAGTTGAATCAGCAGTTGCTTGGAAACACGCAATTGAACGTAAAGATGGTCCAACTGCACTTATCTTCAGCCGCCAAGGTCTAGCACCAATGGCACGTGATGAAGCACAATTAGCAAACGTTGCTAAAGGTGGTTACACGCTAGTTGATTGTGATGGCAAACCTGAGCTTATCCTTATTTCTACAGGTTCTGAAGTTGAGCTTTGTACTAAAGCAGCTGCAGAGCTTACAGCGAAAGGCCGTAAGGTACGTGTTGTATCTATGCCTGCTACAGATGTATTTGACAAGCAAGACGCAGCATACCGCGAATCAGTATTACCGTCAGACGTTGTTAAACGTGTTGCGGTGGAAGCGGGTATTGCTGACTTCTGGCACAAATACACAGGCTTTAACGGTGCTATCATCGGTATGACTACATTCGGCGAATCAGCACCTGCTGAGCAATTGTTCGAAATGTTTGGTTTCACTGTTGCTAACGTAGTTGCAACGGCTGAATCACTATAATAATACAATCGGCATAACCTTTGTTATGTCCGGTTTGATTATGATTAGTAACACATATTGATATCAAAAAAGAGCGCTTCGGTGCTCTTTTTTATTACCTGTAATTTAGCTATTACCTAAGCCTGAATGATGTTGATGTTGATGTTGATGTTGAATCGAGGGATAAGGTGGAATTACAGGTATAAAAAAACCAGCATGCGCTGGTTTTTTGTTATTCCGTATAGGTTTGCTAACTAGGCAACCTGTACAGGAATATCGTTACTTGTGCGCACGATGTCATTCGCTTGATCAAGATAAACTAGGTCAGGCTTGTGTTGTTTCGCTTCTTCATTATCCATGCGTACATAAGCACAGATGATGATGCGATCGCCTACTGCGGCTTTACGTGCTGCAGCACCATTCACAGAAATGATTTTCGAACCGCGTTCGCCAGCGATTGCGTAAGTTGAAAAGCGCTCACCATTATCAATGTTATAGATATCGATTGCTTCATATTCTAGGATCCCTGATGCATCAAGCATATCTTGATCGATTGCACATGAACCTTCATAGTTTAGTTCGGCATGTGTTACACGCGCTTGGTGTAACTTACCTTTTAGCATTGTGGTTTGCATTGTTCTAAAACCCATTCCATTAATTGTTTATGACTATACCGTTAACGATTTACCGACGACATGTCGTACAAAATACGTACCAGCGACCATAGTAGCGTATTTGTTTAATTAGCGCAATTGTACTAGCACTTAAGGAAATATGTACTAGTCGCCAAGGAAACACGCACTAACAGTAAGGTAAATATATACCTAGGGTTAGTGCTATTTACCTTAACAACCAACTGATTAGGCTAGTTATTATGTTAATTCAATCACTTTATTGTCGATTAAACGCGCTTTACCTAAGAATGCAGCCATTAATACTACGGCTTGCTTGCTGTCTGTTGTGAGCGAGGCTAAGGTCTCTGCATCGACAATATCAATCGCGTCGGTATTGAAACCAGCGGCATTTAGTTGCGCCGTTGCCTGTGTTACTAATATCTGATTTTCTTGCTCGTCCACAGAGATTTTTCCAGCAATTATAGTCATCACTTCTGCTAATAATGGCGCTATAATACGCTCTTCAGCGGTTAACAGACCATTGCGTGAGCTCATTGCTAAACCTGACTTTTCGCGTACGGTTGGCACACCAACAATTTGAATTGGCATCGCTAAATCAGCAACCATATGACGAATAAGGGCGAGCTGTTGGAAATCTTTCTCACCAAATAGGGCCACATCAGGCTGTACTAAATTAAATAATTTAGCCACGATAGTCGACACACCATTAAAATGGCCTGGGCGATGTGCTCCCTCAAGTACTTCGGAAATGCCGGGTACTTGAATAAAGGTTTGTGATGCTAAACCGTGTGGGTATATCAGTTCTGGACTTGGTGTGAAGACTAAATCGGTATCAACACTTTGCAGTGCGCGGCAATCTTCATCTAAGGTGCGTGGGTAGGCAGCTAAATCAGCCGCTTGGTTAAATTGCATTGGATTCACAAAGATACTCACCACAACACGGTCTGCGAATTTTTGCGCTTCTTTCACCAAGGTTAAATGGCCATCATGCAAATTCCCCATAGTTGGTACGAATGCCGTAGATAGACCTTGACGACGCCAAGCGATAACTTGCTCTCGAAGCACGTCAATATTTGCAATAATATCCATATATGAATTACCTAATAAATGAGGGAATAGTGAAAGAGGGGGCGTGCAAATTTTGATTATTTGCTTATCAACCCCTCGTTCTTTTGTGCGGACACGTGAGCAGGAGATAACACGTGAACTTATGCTAAGCGTAATCTATGAAAACATGTGCTCATCGGCAGGGAAAGTCTGCGCAGCAACTTCATCAATATAAGCGCTAACGGCTTTACGCATATCACCGGTTTCGGCGAGAAAGTTTTTCGAGAATTTAGGCACAAAGCCTTTCGAAATACCGAATGCATCATGCATTACTAAGATTTGCCCATCGGTATCGCGACCAGCACCAATACCAATCACTGGGATTGTTAAGGCTTCAGAGATACGCTTTGCTAGTGGCGCAGGGATACACTCTACCACTAATAGTTGGATGCCTGCGGCTTGTAATGACAGTGCGTGTTCAACCATTTCATCGGCTTTATCTTGCGCGCGGCCTTGTACTTTAAAACCACCAAATACATGTACCGACTGCGGTGTTAAACCAAGATGACCACACACAGGAATTCCACGTTCAGTCAGAGCTGAAACGCTATCAACTAACCATTCTCCGCCTTCTACTTTAACCATGTTCGCACCGGCTTGCATAAGCGTTGTCGCATTGGTTAAAGTCTGTTCTTTAGTTGCATAACTCATGAATGGCATGTCAGAGATAAGCAGTGCTTCAGTCGCACCTGCACGTACGCAGCGGGTATGATAAGCAATATCTGTAACAGTAACTGGTAGCGTATCATTGTGGCCTTGTAATACCATGCCCATCGAGTCGCCAACTAGTAATACTGGCATGCCGACTTCGTCAAACAATGCAGAAAAACTTGCATCATAAGCAGTAATACATGCAAACTTCTGGCCTGCTTCTTTCAATTTAAGCAGTTTAGATACGGTAACTTTACTCATTGGAAATCCTTCTTCACATTACTCTATGTTTTGATAAATAGCTAAGCCGTTACGAGGACAGTCCTCAAGTAATACGGATAATGCTTGGCCACAAGGTAGTTGTAATTGTGGCGCTATTTCAGCTAAGGGATAAAGTACAAACTCACGCTCTTTCATGCCGTAATGTGGCACAGTTAAGCGTGGTGTACTCATCATTTCATTACCGTATAGTAAGATATCTAAATCGAGGGTTCTTGCCCCCCAATGTTCTTTACGTACACGGCCTTGTTCATTTTCAATATGCTGTAGTGCATCCAATAATGCAATGGGTGCTAAACGCGTATCAATACATGCTACAGCATTAATATAGTCAGGTTGTTCTTGTGGCCCCATCGGTTTACTTGCATAAAGAGAGGATACCGACACTAAACGACTTAAACTTAATGTCTCTAGTGCAACAATCGCTTCTTGTGCTTGCGTGACAGGATCTGCAAGGTTGCTGCCGATCGCGACATAACAACGTGTATAACCCTGTTCGATAGGTTTCGACACATTATTCAGCATTGTTATCAGCACTGTTATCAGAATTATTATCAACAATAGTTGTAGCGGCTGGTTTCTTCTTTTTAACGCGACGCGGACGCGTTTTTTTACCTGCAGGTGAATTCAATTCTTTAATTAAGTTCTGACGACCAGTGGCATTGGCACTTTGATAATCCTGCCACCATTGTGTGACTTCAACTAAATCGCCACCTTGAATGTCTGCACGCATTTCTAAGAAATCAAAACCAGCGCGGAATTTTAAATGCTCGAACGCTTTTTCTGCGCGTTTACCTTGGCGACGTGGTAAGCGGCTTTGTAGATGCCAAATATCACGGATTGTTGAGGTAAATCGACGTGGAATAGCAATGCTTTTCGTTTGTGAGTCTAGCGCGTCATTCATTGCTAATAACAAAGCGTCATTGTAGTTAAGACCGCTATCGATCACACGCTCTTCAGCAAGTGCCTCAAGTGGATACCATAACATAGCTGCATATAAATAAGCCGGTGTTACACGTTTGCCAGCATTAATACGGTTGTCAGTATTTTCTAGTGCAATTTCGATGAATTTATCGCAATTACTTGAACCGTCTTCGTTTAAATACTTGCTTACTAGTGGAAATAATGGCTGAAATAAGCCATGTTCTTTCATCAATTTGTATGTTGCTAAACCCTGGCCATTTAAAAATAGTTTTAGCGTTTCTTCAAATAAACGTGCTGCTGGGATGCTTGATAGTAAGCTCGCGAGTTGTTTGATTGGTGCTGCAGCATCAGGGCTAATCTGCATATCTAATTTAGCCGCAAAACGTACTGCACGTAGCATACGTACAGGATCTTCGCGGTAACGCGTTTCAGGATCGCCAATTAAACGCAGTTGTTTGCTTTGTAAATCAGCAAGGCCGCCTGCAAAGTCATACACAGCACGATCGGCAATGTTGTAATACAGCGCATTAACGGTGAAATCACGACGTTCAGCATCTTCACTGATTGTGCCATAGACGTTATCGCGTAATAACATGCCGCCATCAGATTGCTTTGATGTTTGTTGATTTTCTTCTTCGACGTGATGACCACGGAAGGTCGCTACTTCAATCATGTCACGGCCAAATAGGATGTGAGCAAGGCGGAAACGGCGGCCAACTAAGCGACAGTTATGAAATAATTTTTTGATTTGTTCTGGTTCAGCATTGGTCGCAATATCGAAATCTTTTGGTTCTTGACCAATAAAAATATCACGAACACCACCACCAACAAGATACGCTTGGTAGCCTGACTTGTGTAAACGGTAAAGTACTTTTAGGGCGTTTTCACTAATTAAATTATGGTTTACCGGGTGTTGACCCTTTTCCAACTTCAGCTCATTTAATCCTAAAACAGGTGTATCTTGCGTTATGACTGGCGCAGGTGTTGCAACCGCTGTTTCATGAGAACGCGTTTGGCTAGGTGCTTTTTTACTCGCTGAATCACGATCTTTGCGTGTATTTGACGCTGCTTCAGATGTTGTGTCTTGCACATCTGGCGTTTGATCTAGCTGCTTTCTGCTCAGTATATTTTTACAGAATTTAGTGATTTGAGTGAAAATGGTACACCTCGAATTAATATTAAAATAGGTTGAATTTTTTGTGCCGCCTATCATAGCGCTGCACTGGTAAAATGACAAAGATTGTCGACGAAATTTAGTATTAATCTTGCCTTATTGGCTTAATACGATGGATTTCTGTCTGGGTAGGTTTTTGACGGACCAATGTTCTGTGCCCCATTGTAATAGCGCTGGAATCGAAAGATCTTGTAGTTCGCTAAAAACAGGTAGGGCTAAGAACTTGAATGCATCAATTAATAAAGCCTTCGCATTGCGGTTATCTAAGCCCGGCGCATGATTTTGTTTACTCAATTTAGAGCCATCGGCATTACTAACTAACGGTAAATGTAAAAATGATGGCGCAGGTTGGCCAAAGTGAGCAAATAGATATAATTGTCGACCAGTCGGTTCAATCAGATCTGCGCCTCTGACTACCTGGGTGATACCCTGATAAATATCATCAACCACAACAGCAAGATTATAAGCGAATAGACCATCTTTACGATGAATAATAAAATCTTCCGCCGCGAGTTCCTGGTTAATCGCTATTGTACCATGCAGTTCATCAATAAAATCATTCACTGGCGTCGTGGTTGTTACGCGTAACGAGGCATTTTCTGCAGCAAGTTGTTTGTGTTTGCATTGACCTTGATAAAACGTACCTTGCGCTTGGATTTGCTTACGCGTGCAATGGCAGTAATAAGTTAAACCTTGCTGACTAAGTTGTGCTATCGCATCTTGATAGGCTCGAGTACGTTGGCTTTGGTAGACAACGTCACGATCAGAATTCAAGCCGAAGGCTTCAAGTGTCGTTAGGATGTTGGCTGCAGCACCGGCAACTTCGCGAGGAGGGTCAAGGTCTTCAATTCGTACTAACCAAGTACCTTGGTTGGCTTTGGCTTGTAAGTAGCTGCCAACAGCAGCGATCAGGGAGCCAAAATGTAGTGGCCCTGAAGGTGAGGGCGCAAAGCGTCCTACGTAGCTATTGGACATAAATTGAGTTCTTAAATCGAGAGTTAAAAATAAAAAAGGCTAGAAATAGAAAGAGGGCTAATTAGCCCTCAATAAAATCATGTCAGTAGAAACTGATTAGCCAACCATTTGCTTTTCTTTAATTTCAGAAAGCGTTTTGCAGTCAATACATTGTTCTGCAGTTGGTCGAGCTTCTAAACGACGGATACCAATTTCGATACCACAAGTGTCGCAAAAACCGAATTCATCATTTTCAATTAATTGAAGTGTTTTTTCGATTTTTTTGATCAGTTTACGTTCACGATCACGTGCTCGAAGTTCTAAGCTAAACTCTTCTTCCTGAGCTGCACGATCAACAGGATCAGGGAAGTTTGACGCTTCATCCTTCATATGAACCACTGTGCGATCAACTTCTTCACGTAGTTCATTACGCCAAGCACTTAAGATATTTTTAAAGTGATCGCGTTGCTTCTCGCCCATGTATTCTTCACCAGGTTGTTCTTGGTAAGCTTCTACACCTGCGATGGCTAAAACACCGAGTAATTTTTTCGCTTCAGGCATGCTATCTCTCCTAGTCCGCATTACGCCGTAATATTACCGAGCACTGCTTAGCAATATTTATGGGCGGTATAAATACCAGAAACACACAAACTGCGCAAACTAAACTGGAAAATTGTTCATCAACACCCTCTTTTGGGTTAGTTTGGTTGTGATCTTAATCACAGTTGAATGAAATTTGTTCTACCAGTGTAATTCCGTCTGTTTCTATTGTACTCGCGTATGCGAATACTTCTACTCCTTGGTTAATGGCCTGCTTAACAAGATCACTATAGTCCTTATCTAAGTGTTTCGCAGGTTTTAAAGTGGTAATTCCTGTGTGTTGTACGACAAATAATAATACTGCTCGGTGTCCATTTTCCTTTACAGCCATCAGTTCTCGCAAATGCTTTTGACCGCGCACGCTGACAGTATCTGGAAAATAACCACAGCCATCTTGCAATAAACTGGCACTCTTCACTTCGATATAACATTTACCTAATTGGCTGTCTTCGAGCAATAGATCAATGCGGCTATTCTCATTACCGTATTTTACTTCGGTACGCAGGGTTTCGTAACCTGCAAGTTGTGATATTGAAGCGCATTCAATGGCTTCTTTGGCTAATTGGTTCGCTCTGGCTGTATTAATACAGATCATATCGCCGTTGGCTTTTTCGGTGAGCTCCCACGATCGGGAATATTTACGCTTTGGATTATCCGAGGTTGAATACCAAATCGTATCGCCAGCATCGCCACAACCGGTCATTGCACCGGTATTGGCACAATGGATAGTGACTTCTTCACCATTTTCAAGAATGACATCGGCTAGAAAGCGCTTGTAACGTTTTATTAATGTCGCGGATTGTAATGGACTCGGATATTGCATTGCATGGCTCAATTAGTTGGTTATTAATTGAGAGCATAATAATTTTGCAGCAATAAAGCCATCACTTAAATTTAGATAAATCTCGGTGCCATTGTTTATCTTCTTGATCGCTGGCCTTCTGCCACACTTGTTTTACATTTACGCTCAATTGACCATTAATTTCATTGGCACTCAGGGTAAATGTAAGGGGGTTGGCAATATTGGGCTGGGATAAAATCTGTTGATCATTAAATACTTGCTCGACGATACACACTGAGGTTTTGTCTGGGCTATCAGCATTCCGTGCGAGTGGATTATTACAGTTGTTCATCACATCGCCACCGTTTGGATAAAGCACGCCTAAACGTTGATGTTGACTGCCAATCGAGACATCAAAAAAAATCTTCTGACTGGCGAGATAATTGTAAATATTGGCAGATAACACGGTCGGCGCACGTTCTTTTTCATTATAGAAACGTGACATTTTTAAGTACGTTGAACTGCCTCCCGGCGCAGTGACATCGGCAGTACGCACGTATTTATGCAAAATACGCATATGATGTATTGGCAGTGTCCAGCCAACTTGCACTTGCACTTTGACATCGCCATTACTGAGCTCTTCGACATTGGTTATACGGGTCTGTACTTTGGTATTGAGGATAGGCTCGATGACTTCATTATCAATACTACTGCGCACTTTTAATAACTGTGCGAGATTGAATTTCGGGCTATGACCATGTGCTGAAAACAAGCGTTTCACATCATCAAGGATCGAGGTGAGTTGCATGACCTCATGATCTTGTTGACGGATTAATCGTGCACTTTGTTGCGTTGAAATTTGTGGTTCGGCAATGGCTAATTTTATCTCACCTAAATTTTTTAAATTATTATCGAATTCATTATCAAGGGTGATGAGACTTTTTTCTATGCTGAGGTTATTGCGTAATACCGCCATACTCTCGCCAATATGATGTTCGTCAAAGGTCGCCCGTATTTGCTGTACCACAAAGACTTTGCCTTTATAGACATCCTTATCTTTGACCGTCTGTGGCTTGTTTTGCGGGGTGATCTTGATATAGGCGGCTTGAATAATCGGCACATATTGTTTGTAGTTGGTGAGATCGACGGGTTTGTTCATTAGTTGATAATCGCGTACATCAAAACTGGCTTTTATTCGCGCTTTTTCCAGCATTATTTGTTTGGCACTGGCAAGGCTTTCACCATTACTGAGCTGATGAGTGATGGTATATGTTTTTGACCAAAAACCGACATGGGCAAGCGCTGAGTGACTATAACTGAGCGTCAATAATAAGGATAAAATAATTGGCATGGATAAGCGCATAGTAAGTTCCTTTTGCTATTCCTTATAAATAATAGACTTAAATTTAATGGATGGTATTTTTAGGGTAAAATACGTCGATTACTGATTAATTTATTTTATCCTGAGAGGCCTTTGTGGCAGCGTTACCGATCACTTCCGTACTAGCCGACTTATTTACGGCCTTAACATCATCCAATCAAGTTATCTTGCAAGCGCCACCTGGGGCGGGTAAGTCAACGCTATTACCGTTGAAGCTACTGCAAGAAAAACTCTTTAGTGGCCGTATTCTGATGCTTGAGCCTCGTCGTCTTGCCGCGCGTAATATTGCCACTTATATGGCCTCGAAGCTGCAACAAAAAGTCGGTGACGAGGTCGGTTATCGCATGCGTGGTGATACCAAAATATCGAAAACCACACGTTTGGAAGTAGTAACGGAAGGGATCTTAACGCGGATGATCCAGCAAGATCCGGAACTCAGTGATTACGATTTAATTATCTTCGATGAATTTCATGAACGTTCATTGAATGCTGATATTGGGCTGGCGTTTGCATTAGAAGTGCAACAAGGGCTGCGTGATGATTTAAAGCTACTCGTTATGTCTGCCACACTCGATACCGACGGATTGCAAAAGCTATTGCCTGATGCGCAATTATTGACAGCAGAAGGACGTTGTTTTCCGGTGACGTATAGCTATCACCCAATGAGTTTACAGCGCAGTACTGCTAAACAAGCACTACCGGGGGCGATTGCTGCGACCGTAACATTAGCCTTGCAACAACAAGCGGGTAATATCTTAGTGTTCTTACCGGGTGTGAGTGAGATTAAGCGTTGTCAGCAACAATTACAGGCTCTCGTTAATGCCCAGTTGCATGTCCTGCCTTTGTACGGGCAATTGACGCAACAGCAGCAACAGGCGGCGATTAATCCTTTGCCTACCGGACAACGTAAAATTGTACTTGCAACGAATATTGCGGAAACATCCTTAACTATTGAAGGTATTTCGGTGGTGATTGATTCTGGCCTTGAGCGTAAAGTCAGTTTCTCGCCACGCTCTGGTGTTAGTCGATTACAAACAAAGCGCATTAGCCAAGCGTCTGCCACTCAGCGTGCTGGACGAGCAGGGCGACTACAAGTCGGACATTGCTATCGGTTATGGCGGGAAGAAGATCATAGCCGCTTAGAGGCGCAAATAGAACCAGAAATTCTTGTCGCAGACTTAACCTCAACGTGTTTAGAGCTAAAAGTGTGGGGCGTTAATAGCTTTGCGGAACTGGCGTTATTAGATAAACCTTCACTGGCCAATGTCGATTATGCTGAAGGTTTGCTCACTGATTTAGGCGCGTTAGAATCGGGTAGTTGCAGTCAACATGGCCAAGCGTTAGCCGCATTTGGTATGTCTCCCCGTTTAGCGCATATGTTATTAACGGCGCAAACATGGGAAGCTGAATTACCAGGTATTAGCTGGTTAGCCTGCCGTTTGATTGCTTTACTCGAAGGCAGTGAACGCTTACCACTTGATCTCGACTTTGCACTGCAGCAGATGGCGGCGGGGCAATTTAAGCAAGCACAACGCCAAGCGCAGCAGTGGGCGCAGCGTTTTAGTTTTATAAAACAGAGTAGTCATAGCGCGAGCACGAATGCCTATACCGGCTTGTTATTAGCGTTAGCGTATCCTGATCGTATCGCGCAGCGTCGTGATAGCACTGGACGCGGACAAGCTGGCCACGGGCAAGATGTGCTGTATATGTTAAGTAACGGCCTCGGGGTTAAATTGATGAACGATGCTAGTTTAACCAGTGCCGAATTAATGGTTGTGGCTGATTTGTCATTAACTGAACAAGGCGCAGATGCCATGGTGTATAACGCCTGTGCTATCGATCTCGCAGAGTTACAGACTTGGTTACCGCAATTGTTTAGCCAGCAAGCATTTGTGCAATGGGATCTAAAAGCGCAAAAACTGATTGCTGAGCAGCGTCAATGTTTAGGCAAGTTAGTGTTATCCCGTAAAGTATTAACCGATATCAGCCCTGCACAAAAACAAACTGCAGTACTGGCCGGTATTCGTAAGGCGGGTCTGTCTGTATTACCGTGGAGCGAACAACATAGAGCCTTATTGACACGTTTACGTTGCGCACATCAATGGTTGCCTGAATTAGGTTTTGTTGATTACAGTGACGCTGCCTTGATTGACGATTTAGAAAATTGGCTGTTACCGTACTTAACGGGCGTGACGGGGCCTGCGCAGATGAAAAAAATACCATTGTCCGAAGCGCTGTTATCGCGTTTAGAGTGGTCTCTGCAACAACGTTTGGATAAAGAGTTACCCACACACTTTACCGTGCCGACAGGCTCAAAAATTAAATTACGTTATAACGATAATAATGCCCCGAGTTTACCCGTGCGTATTCAAGAGATGTTTGGTCAAGCGAATAAACCGGCTGTTGCGAATGGTCGTGTGCCGATTGTGATTGAATTATTGTCTCCCGCTCAACGTCCGTTGCAAATAACCCAAGATTTACTCGGTTTCTGGAGTGGCAGCTATAACGAAGTCAAAAAAGAAATGAAAGGCCGCTACCCGAAACATTATTGGCCAGATAATCCACTTGAAGCGATGCCGACCCGCCGGGTTAAAAAACATATGTAGGAAAGCAGCCATAATTAATCGGAATCTGCTATTATCCGCCCGTGTTCGTTCCAGCAAAATAAAAGAAGATTTATCATGACTAAAAAAATTGCCACATTGCATCCCCGTAATCCACATCAGGGACGTTATGATTTAACTGCCTTAGTTAAAACATACCCAGCGTTACAAGCGCACATAACGCAAAATCCGCGTGGAGAAGAAACGGTTGATTTTAGTGATGATAAAGCCGTTGTATGTTTGAACGCAGCCTTATTAGCACATTTTTACCAAGTACCAAATTGGCAGATCCCTGCAGGCTACTTATGCCCACCTATTCCAGGCCGTGCTGATTATATTCACTATATTGCAGACTTGTTGGCAGAAATGAATAGTGGCGAAGTACCAACTGGTAAACGTGTAAAAGCATTAGACATAGGTACAGGCGCTAACTGTATTTATCCTATTCTTGGTCATCGCAGCTATGGCTGGGGTTTTGTTGGTACTGATGTTGATAAAGTGGCTGCAAAAACCGCTAACGTCATTGTGCAAGCGAACCCAGGTTTAAACAAAGCAATTAAAATCGTGTTGAAAAAAACACCGGGCAGTATGTTTAAAGGTGTGATTAAACATAGCGATAAATATTCAGTGACTGTGTGTAATCCGCCATTCCATGCATCAATGGAAGAAGCTGCGGCAGGTACTGAGCGTAAAATTATCAATTTACACAAAGGCAAAGCAGCGCCAACCAATACCACTAAGTTGAACTTTGGTGGTCAACACACAGAACTTTGGTGTGAAGGTGGTGAGCTACGCTTTGTGAAAGACATGGCGAGTGAGAGTAAAGATTTTTCTCAGCAAGTGTCTTGGTTTACCAGCCTTATCTCGAAAAGTGAAAACCTAGAACCGTTAGAAGCGCATCTAACTGCGATTGGCGCTAAACAAATTCGCGTGATCCCAATGTCGCAAGGTCAAAAAGTCAGCCGTATTTTAGCGTGGAGCTTTATGGATACTGACGAGCAACAGCAGTGGGCTAGCGAACAGTGGTAACCAGTACAAGCAAACTATCGCTTAAGGTACTGGCAGAATGTGCAGTATTTAGGTAGATTAAAACGGCAAGCATCGCGCTTGCCGTTTTTGTATCTGAGATCCTGATAGGCAATCTCAACTTCACCACAAACGATAACTTAAGGAATGATGACATGTTGGTATGGCTTGGTTACAGTTATGTGGTGTTGAGCCTCATCACGTTGCTGGTATATGGTAAAGATAAGTGGGCTGCTAAACGACAAGCATGGCGAACACCAGAGCGTACATTACATATATTGGCATTGTTAGGCGGTTGGCCTGGCGCGATGATCGCTCAAAGACTCTTTTCTCATAAAAAAAGTAAAGTTAGTTTCAAACGCATTTTTTGGTTAACGGTTGCTGGTAATTTACTCATTGTATTAGGCATTTTTCAAATTGACCCGAGTTATGTCGTTATTAGCTGATTGTTTGATGTCAAATTTTTCCACTGATTTACACACTTTTACGTTATCTATACTAGGTCTTTGTTTTATTGTGGTATACCATTTCGGCCTTATTATGCTAATTACGGCTATTTTGAACGATAATCGGGTATTCATTAATGTCGTTAATTAAAAAAAATAAATTAAAACTAGCACTAATGTGGGTGCTATTAACCAGCACATTGCTGCTTATCGTCGCGCTATTACCAGTGGGTGATAACATCGAGACGAAAGCCACGATAAAGGCGACGCCTAAAGTCGTAACCGAGTTAACGTACGAGCCTGAATTACCACTGTATGACGCTAATACACAAGCTGAAACAGTGACAGAGTCGACGGTCGCATCGATTGCCAAAGAGCTAGCCAAGTCGTATCCGAAAACGATTAACTACGTGATCCAAAAAGGCGACACGCTAGGCGGTATCTTTGAGAAACTGGGTTTAAGTCAAACCAGTTTATATCAGATCCTCGAAGTGGATTTAAACGTACTTGCGTTAGATAGCATTAAGCCTGGGCAAACCCTCATTTTCACTGAATTCGAAGGATTATTAACACGTCTTGAATTACAAATCAGTCTTGCGCATCAAGTGGTTTATACTAGCGCTGGCGATAATGGTTTTGAATTTGAGCAAATAACCCTTGATGGTGAGTGGCGTGAGCACAGTTATATAGGCAAGGTAGAATACAGCTTTGCAGGCTCTGCGAAAAAAGCTGGCTTATCGTTATTTGAAGCACAATTTATTGCCAGTTTATTAAAAGATAAAATTAATTTCAGTCGTGATTTACAGATCGGCGATACGTTTAAAGTATTGGTATCGCGTCAATACATTGGTGATGAGCGCTCGGGTGAAAATCGTATCGAAGCGGTGAGTATTAATAACCGCAGCCGTAATATTAGTGCTTATTTGTATGAAGGTACTTATTATGATGAAGCGGGATTAAGCATTGAACGTGCCTTTGTACGTCGTCCGGTGAGCAGTAAATACCGTATATCATCGAGCTTTAATCCAAGACGTTTACATCCAGTTACGGGTTTATTACGTCCGCATAATGGTACTGACTTTGCAACGCCGATTGGCACCCCTGTTTTCGCCACTGGCGATGGTGTGGTATCACGCGTGCTTAATCATAAGTATGCAGGCTTGTATATCGAGATCTCAAATGGCCAAACTTATCGTACCCGTTTCTTACATTTAAGTAAGGCGCTAGTACGTAAAGGTCAACGAGTGAAACGTGGGCAGAAAATTGCGTTATCAGGCAACAGTGGTCGTATTACCGGACCACATCTGCATTATGAGCTACATTTACGTGGCCGAGCAGTGAATGCCATGACGGCTGATATTCCGATTGCAACAGCGATTGGGAAAAAGCAGCAAGCGGCATTCAAACTGGCGTTAAGTAATTACCATGCCGCATGGGATGAAGTTAAAAGCTAACTTTACCACGCATATTTTTAGTCTTCCCACGCTGAGTCTTAGTGTCCATACGTTTCTTTTTGGCATTACGACTTGGCTTGGTTTCACGACGCGCTTTTTGGATCACTGTCGCTTGTTTAATTAATTCGACCAAGCGTTCAAACGCTACCTGCTTGTTAAAATCTTGGCTGCGAGATTCTTGCGATTTTATTATAATGACACCATCTTTGGTGATGCGATGATCACGTAGTGCTAATAACCTTTCTTTATAAAACTCCGGTAATGACGAAGCCTTGATATCAAAGCGCAAATGAATCGCTGTTGATACTTTATTCACGTTTTGACCGCCTGCACCTTGTGCGCGAATGGCTTGAATATCAATTTCTGAATCGGGAATTGACACATTGCTAGAGATTACGAGCATTAATAAACCTTGGTGTTTGTAGTTCTTGAAGTCGTTTGAGTATCTGCCTATGATACTCCTGTTTCCTGCGATTGTTAATTTTCAATTTTTTTGCCGTTATTATCTTCTAGCTCAGTGAGAGTATTTCTATGATCATTAGACCGGTCAGGATGAGTGATGCACACGCCTTATCCATCCTATTTACCCAATTGAATACTGAAACGCCGTTTATGGCAATGGGTGAACAAAATAGTGCCGCTGAACTCTGTGAACATCTGGCGTTATTTATTAACTCGCCAACACAAGTGCTGTATGTCATCGAGGCTGAGAATCAACCGTTACTTGGTTTTGCGATTGGTATCGCCGCCTATATCAGTGGGGATCGTCACAGTGTCTCATTGGTTATTGGTATTGAACAAGCGAGTATCGGCCGGGGACTCGGGCGGCAGTTATTATTACAGGTTGAGGCATGGGCTCGTCTACATCAATTACAACAGCTCGAATTAACCGTGATGGTTAATAATATCAATGCCATCAAGTTCTATGAAAACACAGGGTTTAAGCAGCAAACGATAAAGCCGTCTGGGATGGTTGATGACTTGGCGAGTAATGAATTATATATGCGCAAGGCCGTTAAATAACCTTGCACTGGTTGAGTTACGGGGAGGGAACAGGGTAAACTAGCGATTCTTTGTTACGCCGTTTTATGAGTTCGTATTCGATCATATCTTAAGCGTATTTGATGCAATCTCTAGGACTCTTTCTCTTGGCTAAACGTCCCGTAACTGATGACACTAAAAAACCTGTCAGAAAACGTAAAACACCAGCGCAATCAACCGTAAACAAAACAGCAAAAAAAACAACTGCACGCAAAGTCACAAAAAAGAAAACCAAGAAAGCTAAAAATCGCACTTGGAGTCGCAGTCTTGCCATCTTCTTACTCAAATTTAGTTTGGCGTTTTCGGCTATCTTTGTTCTCTACGGCATGTATTTAGACAGTAAAATTCAAGCGCGATTTTCTGGCCCTATTTGGAAAACCCCAGCACAGATCTACGCACGTAGTTTAGAGCTCACGCCAGGTATGTTTCTGCCTCACGATAAACTCGTCGAAGAACTGGTCTTACTGAATTACTTAAAAGTATCCAAGCCTCGTACTGCAGGGCAGTTTTCAGTATCAAAAACGAAAGTTGAATTATTACGCCGCAGCTTTACCTATCTCGATGGTACTGAGCCTACTCAAGCGTTATTTTTAACCTTTGCGGATAATCGCTTAGTCAGTATTCGCGATCAGAAAACGGGTAAATACCTCAACTCCGTCAATCTTGACCCTATGTTGCTTGATACCTTGCAAGCACCTAATCAAGAAGACCGTATTTTGGTAGAGTTACAAAATTACCCACAACTATTAATCGATACTTTACTGCTGGTGGAAGACCGTAATTTCTACCATCATAGCGGCGTGTCGCCCGTTGCGATTGTACGTGCAGCATTCGCTAATATGAATGCTGGACGCACAGTGCAAGGTGGCAGTACCTTGACGCAGCAGTTAGTGAAAAACTTTTTCTTAACCCGACAACGTAGTTTTTGGCGTAAATTTAATGAAGCCTACATGGCATTGTTAATTAATTATCGCTTAAGTAAAGATGCGGTATTAAGTGGTTACCTTAATGAAGTATATTTAGGTCAAAATTACAGTGATGGTGTTTATGGCTTTGGTTTAGCGAGTTATTTCTATTTTGGTCGACCTGTACCTGAATTGAGCATAGATCAAATGGCGTTCTTGGTTGCTGTCGTGAAAGGCCCGTCGTTTTATGATCCATGGCGCTACCCAGATCGTGCGCTTGAACGTCGTGACATGATTATCCGATTATTATCTAAAAACGGTAAAATCAGCACTGCTGAATACCGTGCGGCAATAGCGCGTCCGTTAGGGATTATCCCACGTGGGCACATGAGCGTCTCTAAAGCACCGGCATTTATGTCTCTGCTGCGCCGAGAGTTAAAAACTACGTTTGGTGATGCGCTCTATGATCAATCAGGATTAAAAATATTTACCAGCTTAGATCCACTCGCCCAGCGTGCAGCAGAAACTGCGATCAGTGCAAGCTTACCGCGCTTAGAAAGAGCCCGTAACATATCAGGGTTAGAAACGGCTATGGTGGTGACCGACCGCCATTATGGACGGGTGACTGCGATTGTCGGTGGCCGTAATACTCAATATGCTGGTTTTAACCGAGCACTGGATGCCTCGCGTTCAATTGGCTCGGTGGTGAAACCCGCGATTTATTTAACTGCGTTTGAACAAGGCTATGATCTGAACTCACCGTTAGCGGATAAACCGCTGCGCTTGAATAACCAATATGGCAATAACTGGACGCCGAAGAATTATGATCGTAAATACCGTGGCGAAGTGCCGTTATATCAAGCCTTGATGCAATCGCTTAACGTACCGACGGTTAATTTAGGCATGGCGCTTGGCGTTGATAATGTCATTGAAAGTTTAAAACGCTTAGGGATTAAAAAAGTGGATAACCACTACCCATCAATGTTGTTAGGTGCGTTAAATATGTCGCCATTTCAAGTATCACAAATGTATCAAACGATTGCGACTGCAGGCGAATATCATAAGTTAACGAGCTTAGTCGCAGTGGTTGATGAAGATGGTGATTTGGTTTACCAACAAGACTTAAAAGGTAGCCGTCGTTTTGATCGTAAATACACGGATTTGACGATTTATAATATGACCTTGGTCGCTAAGCAAGGTACTGCGCGCCGTTTAAGTTGGCAATTCCCTGGTACTAACTTTGCCGGTAAAACCGGTTCTACCGATAAACTTCGTGATAGCTGGTTTGTTGGATTAGATAACCGCGATGTCGTGACTGTATGGGTTGGTCGTGATGATAATAAGACGTCGACACTAACCGGATCGAGCGGGGCATTAACGGTATTTGGCGATTACATGAAATTACGCGGAGCAGATAGCCTTGCCGTGAATTAAGATACGCAAGTGTAAGTGCTCATATTGTAAAGTAGGCTCAGTTCATGAGTCTGCTTTTCCCTGTCACGGAATCGCTGCAAGTAAGCGCTCATTTAAACAGTCGCTAGACTGACCTATTTCTCTTTTCTCTATTTCTACAAACGACCTAAGCTAGATTACTCGAAGGTTCGCATCTGGATACTTTGAAACATTGCCGATATTACATTTCAACTATCGATTTAACACTTTGCTATCATTTGTGTTACCACTTGTTATCAATCAGCTCAGGAAAATTGCCGTTATTTCTCATAAATTAAGATTTTAAATATCGTAAATTAACCATAAAGTATTATTTCACTCTGTAAAATAAGATGTGGAATAGTCTGGGATCACAAAGAAATGGCGATATTCCATAAAGCATTAAACACACAACATTGATCACTATTTTAGCGTTACTAACTTACTACAATATATTTTGATATTTATAACAACCACTTAACTATCGTTTAAGGATAAGCGTAATGAGTATAAATAGAACTAAGTTAGTGAGAAAAACATTTGCACTGAGTAGTCTAACAGCAGCATGTTTAATAACATTTAACGTACAAGCAAATACGTTTGATTGTACGGATATTGCTCTGTGGGATCCGCAAGCAACCTATGAAAAAAAAGACACTCAAGTACAAAAAGATGGTCTCGTATACATAAACAAATACTGGGCAACAGGAACGGATATTCCCGACCCCGATGCGCCTTCTTGGGCTAATTGGCAAAAGCAGGGAAGTTGTGAAGGCACAGACCCCGGTACAGATCCCGGCGTTGATCCTAACCCTACGCCGGCGGTAGCATTGGTGATGCCAAAACGTGCTAACCCTGTGTCACTGAAAGTAAAAGGCTGGCCAAGCACATTAGCAATGGGGACGATCTCTGATACGACTTCTGCGATGAATACCCAGCTAGCGGCTACACAAGTTGATTCAATCTTTGCAGCGCAAGCAAGCAGCCGTGGCGTGCTTATAGAGCCAACGGTTATCACTCATCTTATTAAACAAGCGCGAGATATCGAAATTGGTAGCACAAATGCAGTATTACCTACAATTGCGCTTACTACAGTCGATGCCAATGATGCTGTTGCTGCTGATGACATTGTTCACTACGAAAATTTAGTTATCCATTTCCAAAACATGATCCGCGCAAGCGCAACAATGCAACAAAGCAAAGATGTTTCTCATGCTAACCCTGCTTCTGTTGTATTAAATGCAGGTTTATTAGAAAGCTGGCAATCACCTGAGTTTACAACTACCTATGGTAAGCAAAATGCTTGGACTGTGATTGAAGTTAAAAAAGCATTAAAAGAAGCAATTAGTAAAGAAACCGCTTATCAAGTGATAGATGTCGACGGTGTTAGCAGCGCACTTAGCCAACTTTATGACTTAACGGCCTTGCAAACAGAAGTGGATAGCTTAATTGATAACAATATTATTGGTTGGGTGCAATCACAAAACTTTATCATGAAACGTTTTAGTCCAGATATCGCATTTGGTTGGGTTGCTCCGCGTATTGACAGTGCTGATGTACACGCTACTCACTCGGGTTTGGGAGCGGTTTGGAGTAAAGCTTCAAATGATGCAACTGCATTTATTTTGTCAATTCAAGCATATAAAACAAATGTGCTGCAACCGGACTTTTTAGCATTTGATAAAGCCGAAGATGATGCATTCTCTGCAGCAGGTCTTAGCAATGAGGTCTATGGTGCGAAACAATGGGATACCTATTTAACTTACGTAAAACAAGTGACTGATTTCTTAGATAAACCCGCAATGTTATGGCAAATTCCTGGTGGTCACTTGCCGAGTAAAGCCGATACCACGCCCCTCACTCAAGTGTCTGCTGCGGGTAGTTACTTTATGGGTGACAAAGGCATTGCCAACTCTGTCGACAACATTCGCTTGGATGTAACAAGCCAAGTATTAGATGCGACCGTATATGGGTCAAGTAGCGCTGGTTCTGTCCTACAACCTGCTAAAGATTATGATTGGGGTACTAGCCGTCTGCGCCATGCGGCATATAGCAATGTATTTGCAATTCAATGGGGTGGCGAATCATCTGTCAGCGTGACGGGTAGTAACTGGCTGCAAGATAAGGTGGTTAACTATCAAAGCAAAGCTAAGGTACCACTTTATTTTTCAGGTACTGGCGATGAGAGTTCGAGTCAAATAACCACTATTGCACAGTTAAATCAAGATTTAGCCGCCGCTGAAAATCAAATGGATAATGAAGTATTTCTTTCTCTTCAAGCAAATGGTTCTTACATCCCCTCAACCGTTTATAAGTGGGCTGATTTCTTAGCTGCACTGAGTCCAATGCATAATGTGGGTGTTGCTGACGTGAAATTCTGGCTAATGGATCCAGCAGTCGATGATGCAACCAATACCTTATATGCAAAAGTAGCGATTGCTGCTTTCCTTGCACAGAGCATGAAAGAGACAATCAAATACAACGTATGCGACGAAAACAACTGGTCAATCAATACTGGTGAGCCTATTGATTATCCAATGACTGCTTCTTGTGGCCAATTACAGCAAGACTACGCCAGCTATGGTGAAGATGCTTTAGGTAACGATAATCCATACTCTTGCCCCCGTAATAGTAAAATGGAAGTGTCTGCATTAACGAATGCAACTTGGTATGGTGCTCCGGGACCTCTGTTTGCTGCGCCTGATGCGGTATTGGAAGAAAAAGGTCTGCTAGTGAACGGTAGTGCTGGCTACTGGGAAACGAGCTCTTGGTGTAATACCGCCGAAGCGGGTCCAATTGAGGAGAATAAACAGGTTTATGACCGTAATAAATGCGAAACATACTCAGGCCAAAAAGCGGGTGGTTTTGTGTGGAATGGTATTGCAGGGAAATCCGTTGAAGGCTGTGGTTGGTGGGGGCGTGGTGTTATTCAAACAACTGGTCGTTTGAACTTTGGTAAACTAAATCACTTTATTGGACGAAGCCATGTAGACGCCGATAATATTGGTAAAGTGATCCAAGGTACTAAGGTTGATGCCGCACCAGAAAACCCATTATATGCAGATCTTGACCTTTGCTCTGAACCAGAATTAATTTGTAGTTCAACCGAGCACGGTGAGCTTAAATGGATTGCAGGTATCTTTTTCTGGATGAATGAAGTGCAAGGTTATAATGATGTTGGTGGCCCTTATGCGGACTGGAATTACTTCACAGAGCTGAAAGCTTATGTTGATGGTGGCCTAGTCGGTGATAAGTTTATTAATGACACTTCAGGTATCGTCAACCGTGGTTGCCCAGATGATAAATGTCTGAAGCCTGATGGTGTATTAGATCCTGTTGATGGTTTAAAAGATCGCGCTGATAACTTCAAAAAAGCACTCAAGGCAATGGGGGTTAACGCGAGTTAAAGCGAATGCCATCTATGTTTTATATTGACCAATAATAATAACGGTGAGCGCTCTAACTTGATTTGGTCTAGTTAGAGATCGCTCACCGTTATTAGTTATTCATTCATTGTTACTGTGTTGTTCGTGCTACTTAGAGGAGACCTTCTAGGTTAGAAGTGACCTTCTAGACCAACGAATACACCGTCAATTGTTGCATCAGCTTTTACGTCATCAACTTTAAAGTCAAGTTGTTGAATTCGGTAACCCGCGCGGATAGACCAATCTAATACATAACCTGGGTTTAGCATGAACGCTAGACCAATTTCAGCATCGCCATATACATCGCCAGTGATACCAATAGCATTTACCATTGCGAATGCTTTAAGTGGGAACATTGGCAGGCCTACTTCACCGTAAGCATAACCCATCGGTAATGGACCTGAGAATGACACATCAGTAGAGCCATCTTCAAATGTACCGTTCAGTTGACGCCAAGTAACACCCGCATCAAGCGATACGATGTCATTGTCTAGGAATTCATAATAAAGCGTGAAATCAACTGTTTTTAAATTAACATTTTCGTTTGCTGAAGAGCCTTCAACATCTACATTTGAAAAGCTTAATGCTGCATTTGGGATTAATGGAATCGGGTGTTCCACTTTCACATACATACGGTAGTTGTAAGTATCTTCATAACCACCAGTAGCAAGGTCATCGCCTTTGTAGCTCATTGTGCCATCAACGCCTGATTGCCATACGTCGGCACCAAAGTAGGTACCAATAGCGTCAGCCATTACGTTGTTTGAAAGACCGGTAAGAAGAGTTAGTGCAAGTAGTTGTTTTTTCATAATGAGTCCATGTTCATCTATGTAATTATGTCGCGCAACAGTAAGCGTCCTTAGTTAATTAGTATTAGACATTTATTCATTAAATCCTAATGCTATCAACTCACTGTTAATACTTTCGGCCAGTGTGGAAAAAAGTTTAGCGTTAATATTAATTTTATAAAACCGTGTGATACACGGTTATTTTTGTCGGCTATTATACATTTTGCAGTTAAATAATCATGTTTAATACGCTATTTATGTAATTTTAACCAAAGTAGTTGAACTTATTTTTAACTAGTACTTTTACGAGGTAAAAAAAAGGCACAAAAAAGCCCTGAAATAGGGCTTAATTAAATAATGAAAATGGTACTTTCATCATACTTTTTACGGTGAGCTTGTTACGCTAGTTTAGCAAAACAACGTTCAGCCGCTGCAATTGTTGCTTCAATATCTGCACTGCTATGTGCTGTAGATAAGAAACCAGCTTCAAATGCAGACGGTGCAAGATAAACACCTTCAGCTAACATAAGGTGGAAGAACTGCTTAAAGCGTTCTGCGTCACATTTGAATACGCCTTCAAAACCAGTGATCTCAGCTTGGTCTGTAAAGAAGAAGCCAAACATACCGCCAACATAGTTTATCGCTAGTGGGATATTTTGACGTGCAGCTGCCGCTTTAAGGCCTTCAGCTAATTGCTTCGTGCTAGCACTTAATTGCGCCGCTACTTCTGGCTTGTCAATTTCGTTAAGTGCCGCTAGACCAGCCGCCATTGCAATTGGGTTACCCGATAACGTACCCGCTTGGTATACAGGGCCTGTTGGCGCAATGTGTTGCATGATTTCAAGTTTACCGCCAAACGCGCCTACTGGCATGCCGCCGCCAATTACCTTACCTAATGTTGTTAGGTCTGGCTTAACTTGATAGTGTGCTTGTGCACAGCCAGTCGCAACGCGGAAACCTGTCATGACTTCATCAAAGATAAGTACTGCATTGTATTTATCACAAATTGCACGTAGACCTTGTAGGAAACCGTCTTGTGGCGGAATGCAGTTCATGTTGCCTGCAACTGGTTCTACGATGATGCAAGAAATATCTTCTGGGTACTCAGAAAATAACGCTTCAACGGATGCTAGGTCATTAAACGTTGCTGTTAATGTGTGTTTAGCAAAATCAGCTGGGATACCTGGAGAGCTAGGTTGGCCTAATGTCAGTGCGCCTGAACCTGCTTTAACTAATAACGAGTCTGCATGGCCGTGGTAACAACCTTCAAATTTTAAGATCTTGTCACGATGAGTGTAACCACGTGCTAGACGGATCGCACTCATGGTTGCTTCTGTACCAGAGCTAACCATACGGATCTGCTCCATTGATGGCACCATAGATTGTACTTTTTGCGCCATGATCACTTCGATTTCTGTCGGCGCGCCAAAGCTTAAACCATTTTCAACTGCAGCCAGTACCGCTGATTTGATAGCAGGGTGGTTATGACCCAAGATCATTGGGCCCCAAGAACCAACATAATCAATATAGGCGTTGCCGTCTACATCGTAGATACGAGCGCCTTCGGCACGTTGAATAAAGAGTGGGCTACCACCAACGCCATTGAATGCACGTACTGGTGAGTTAACGCCACCAGGAATAATTGCTTGAGCTTGCGTGAAAAGTTGGCTTGATTTTGACATCTGCAATCCTTTTATCTACTGTCTGGGACTAATTATGGAGAAAATTTCAGGCGCTCATTATACCTGTTCATTGCTTTAAACGTAGATTTTTTACATTTTTAGCGACTTACATTTAACTTGTCTTTGTTTTCATCGGAAGAATCGTTAAAATAGCGCTTTATTTTTATCCATCCTCACGAAAAGGCCACCATGTTTAAGTTTATTAAACCGCGTTACATCGTATTATTGGCGCTCGCTATATTATTAGGTTATGGCTTTTCTTACCTGAAAGGCATGGAGTCAGCAGCAAAAATCACCATGAAAGATGATGAAATTGCACGACTTGATACCGCCTTTGCAGAAACCAGTAAGGTCAAAGCTCAAGTTGAAGTCGAGTTGCAAACCTCACAGATCCTCGTAGACCAGTTAACTGAACAACAACGTATTTTGTTTAATGAAAATGCCGAGCTAAAACGTGAACTCATTTTTTATCAGCGTATAATGGCGCCTGAAGACGTTATTAACGGGGTGCAATTAGAAAGTCTGACGTTTATTCCCGAAGTCAGTGAAGATTATTACTTTATGCAAGTTGTACTGATGCAAGTACAAAAGAAAAAACGCCATATTAAAGCCAGTGCAGACTTGGTGTTTTATGGCAGTGAAGAAGGCGAACCTGCAGAATATCGTTGGAGTGAATTGGTTGATGAAAAAGAGCAAAAGCTAACATTTTCATTCCGTTACTTTCAAACGATAGAAGCCTCAATTAAATTACCGCTGGGTTTTGTGCCAGAGCGTGTTGCCTTTGTAGGGAAGGTAAAGGGCAATCGTTGGAATTCAGGTCTTAATTTAAAACAAAACTTTGATTGGAGCGCTGTATTGCAAAGCAGTGATACGATCTCGGGGTCATAAGCGCCGATTATAGACATCCGTGATAAAGAGCCGACAAACGATAGTTGACTGAATTAGTCAGGTATTAGATAATTGAATGTATAAATCGAGTTTAAGTGAGATCAGATATGGAACTATTTACAGACGTTGGTGCAACTCAGGCTGACAATAACGAGATTGTTGAACAAGCTGTTACACCTGTTGCTGTGGAAGCAAGTGCAGATGATATGGCATTACCTATTTATTTTAGTGATAATGCTGCAGCACGAGTGAAAGAGTTGATCACAGAAGAAGAAAATCTAGCGCTTAAATTACGCGTGTATGTAACTGGCGGTGGTTGTTCTGGTTTCTCTTATGGTTTTACTTTTGATGAGAAAATTAACTTTGGTGACACAGTGATTGAAAAGAACGGTGTCACTATGGTTGTTGATTCAATGAGCCTACAATATTTAGTTGACGGTACTGTTGATTATATCGATGGCTTAGAAGGTTCACGTTTCTTAGTAAATAACCCTAACGCAACAACAACTTGTGGTTGTGGTTCAAGCTTTTCGATCTAGCGTTATCGTTCGAATAACTCAATTTTTCAATCGCAACGTCGGTTGAATTTGAGTTATTGATTCGCACTTAGCGTCCGTTAAGTGCGCGTATTTCCCGTTATAATCCCCTCGTTATAAAAATATTAATACTTATAGCTTATTTTTTAATGTTTGTGACCGATCGTCTTATTTTTAGATGGTAACCATTCCTATCTCGCAAAATATGTTGCATCATAGTTGCTCAATTAGTTCAAAGGAATGATGATGAGTAACTTTACCGCGCTGGCTATAATTAAAAAACCCTTATTTCAAGCATCAGTTATCGCCATTGCATTTGCAGTATGGATGGCAAGTGGCTCTGGTTCTGCGCAAGATAGCGCGCAGCTAGATAACGCTGTTGCGACTAATAATGCCAATACTGCGGTTGAGAAACCAATTCCCCAAGTGCGTACTCAGCAATTTGATGCACAGTTGATTGCCCGTTCCATTTCGCTTTATGGCCGCACGGCTGCCGATCGTGAAACGAACCTTGGCGCTGAGATTGCTGGCCGTGTTGAAGAAGTACTCGCCAAGCGTGGTAGCCTCGTTAAAAAAGGCGATGTTATTGCCAAGATGGAACAAAATGATTTGCCGCAATTATTACTGCGGGCGAAAACATTATATAAACAACGTGAAATTGAATATCAAGGCGCTAAAAAATTAGCGGATCAGGGTTTTCAAGGTAAAGCCCGTTTAGCGGAAGCTGCTACGGCATTAAGTGATGCATCGACTAATGTGTTCACTATCAAATTACAGTTAGAAAAAACCATCATTATTGCGCCTATCTCAGGTATTTTGAATGAACGCCATATCGAAGTGGGTGACTACCTTGCTAAAGGTAATCCGATTGCGACGATCGCCGACATTAACCCATTGATTATCAAAGCTGACGTCACAGAGCTTGATGTTAATAGTGTGCAATTAAACCAAGTTGCGAAAGTGCGCTTAGTCAGTGGTAAAGAGATTGAAGGTAAAGTGCGCTACATTTCACGTGTTGCCAACGCAGCAACGAATACTTTCCGCATTGAAGTGTCTATCGATAATGACGATTTAAGCTTATCCGCGGGTGGCAGCGCAGAACTGTCATTACCATTGCGTCAAGAATGGGCAGTGAAGCTATCACCATCAACATTAGCCTTGGATGAAGAGGGCGTGATTGGTGTTAAAACAGTGGTTGATGAACATGTTGTCTTCACGCCGATTGATATTCTGAAAGCGGATGCGCAAGGTTCTTGGTTAACAGGCTTAGGTAAAAAACCGACTGTTATTACCGTTGGTCAAGGCTTTGTACGTGCGGGTGATAAAGTGGATGCAGTGCTAACGAGGGTGCAATAATGAACGGTATTATTACTGCTGCGTTAAACCATAGTCGCACCGTTATAATGTTACTGCTGCTTATTTTAATTTCAGGTAGCGTGACTTATCTTAATATTCCCAAAGAAGCCGAACCGGATGTGCCAATCCCGTTTATTTACGTATCAGTTAATCACCATGGTATTTCCCCTGAAGATGGCGAACGCGCATTATTACGGCCGCTAGAACAAGAGCTCCGCGGTATTGATGGCCTGAAAGAAATGACCTCCACCGCCAGTGAAGGGCATGCATCCATTAAGCTAGAATTCCATGCGGGAATTGACAGTAATATTGCTTTAGCCAGCGTGCGTGAGAAAGTCAGTTTAGCCAAAGCGCAATTACCAGATGATTCTGAAGAGCCTGTGGTCAAAGAGATCAGCATGGCCACGCAAAAACCTGCACTGACGGTGATTTTATCCGGTGATGTCTCAGAGCGTGCACTTATTAGTGTTTCACGTGAATTAAAACAAAAAATTGAATCACTTACCGAAGTACTGGAAGTCAGTGTCGGTGGTGATCGCGAAGACATGATTGAGATCTTAGTTGACCCATTATTAATGGAAAGCTATAACCTCGATCAGAATGATATTTATAACCTTATCTCAAGAAATAACTTATTGGTTGCTGCGGGTACGTTAGACAGTGGTCAAGGTCGTTTTCCCGTTAAAGTACCGTCGGTATTTGATTCGTTAAAAGACGTACTCGATTTACCAGTGAAAGTGGATGGTACACGGGTGATCACGTTTGGTGATGTTGCTGAAGTGCGTCGCTCATACAAAGATCCCGTGTCGTTTGCGCGTATTGATGGTCAAGCGGCTGTTTCGCTGGAAGTGAAAAAACGTCCCGGTGAAAACATTATTGAAACAGTCGAGAAAGTAAAAACCTTAGTTAATCAAGAGAGTGTATTTTGGCAAGGTGTGATCAAAGTTGATTTTACCGCCGACAGTTCTGAAGACGTCAAAGATATGCTCAGTGATTTACAAAACAACGTGTTGTCAGCGGTATTACTCGTCGTGATCGTGATCATCGGTAGCTTGGGCGCGCGCAGCGCGTTACTGGTTGGTATTGCTATACCGGGCTCTTTTCTTGCTGGTATTTTAATGCTGGCAATGTGGGGTTATACCATTAATACCGTGGTGCTATTTGCCTTGATCATGGCGGTGGGTATGCTGGTGGATGGCGCGATTGTCGTGACCGAGTTTGCCGATCGTGAAATGAATGAAGGTCGCAGTAATAAAGAAGCTTACGGCCTTGCTGCGAAACGTATGGCTTGGCCTATTATCGCTTCGACAGCGACCACATTAGCGGCTTTTGCACCGTTATTGTTCTGGCCTGGCATGATGGGCGAGTTCATGAAGTTCTTGCCGTTAACCCTAATCACCACATTAAGTGCATCGTTAGTCATGGCGCTCATTTTTGTACCAACACTCGGTGGTATATTTGGTCGTCGTCGTAACCTCTCACCGTTAGAAAAAAAACAGACTGAAGTGGCTGAACACGGAGATGTTACCCAGATGCCTGGCATGACGGGTTGGTATATTAAATTACTGAACGGCGCGATTAAAAAGCCGTGGTGGTGTTTAGGCGGGGCGGTACTTTTCTCTATTTTGGTGATTAAAGCGTATGGCGTTTACGGCAAAGGGTCTGAGTTCTTCCCGAATGTAGAACCACCGGGTTTTAATATTATCGTGCGCTCGCAAGGTGATCTCTCCATCTATGAGCAAGACGCATTAATGCAGCAAGTCGAAGCTAAATTACTGGGTATGCCCGAGATTGAAACACTTTATGCTCGCACAGGTAAAAGCGATCAAAAAGGGGAACAGATAGGATCGTTGCGCGTTAACTTAGTTGACTGGCAACAGCGCCGTAAAGCCGATGCGATCATCGCTGATATTTTAATGAAAACGTCGACCTTAGCGGGTATTGAAATTGAAGCGCGTAAAGATGAAAGTGGTCCACCGCAGGGGAAAGATTTACAGCTGGAATTAAGTTCACGTTATCCAGAGTTGTTAGAGCCGACATTGGCGAAAATTAAAGATTTTGTGGCGACGCAAGGCATCTTTACTAACGTCAGTGATAATGGCGCAAAACCGGGTATTGAATGGCAGATCAAAATTGATCGTGCGGTTGCTGCTCGTTATGGTGCCGATGCATTGTTAGTGGGTAATAACGTGCAGTTTGTTACCACGGGCTTACGTCTTGGTGGTTATCGCGCTGATGATGTTGATGACGAAATGGATATTCGAGTGCGCTTTTCTGAGCAATACCGTCATATTAACCGCTTAGAAGATTTACGTTTGAAAACGGCGGCAGGGCAAGTGCCATTAAGTGTATTTTCAACTTTAACGCCAGAGCAGAAAAAAGACTCTGTGCGTAAAGTGGATGGTCGCCAAGCACTGAAAATTGAAGCGGATTTATTACCGGGTTATAACTTAAATGAGCAGCTGCCAAAATTAATGGTGTTGATGAAAGGTCTCGACCTTGATCCGCGTGTGACAATACGTTTACGTGGACAAAACGAAAACCAAAAAGAGTCGGCTGACTTTCTGAAAAATGCCTTGTTAATTGCATTAGCAGTGATGGCGATTATTTTGGTGACGCAGTTTAACTCTTTCTATCAAGCGTTCTTAATTTTAACCGCAGTGATTTTTTCTACCGTTGGGGTATTCCTCGGTTTAATGGTGGTACAAGAACCGTTTGGTATCGTGATGTCTGGTATTGGTGTGATCTCGTTAGCCGGTATTGTGGTGAATAATAATATTGTGTTGATTGATACGTACAATGTCCTTAAACGTGAAGGGCTGACTGCTGTTGAGGCTGTATTACGTACTGGTGCGCAGCGTTTACGCCCAGTGATGCTGACGACGATAACTACTATCTTAGGCTTGATGCCAATGGTATTGCAGATGAATGTCGATATTGTGAATCGCACTACCACGTTTGGCGCACCATCAACACAATGGTGGTCACAATTGGCAACTGCTGTGGCGGGGGGGTTAACCTTTGCGACGGTGCTGACGTTGGTATTAACGCCATGTATGTTGGTATTGGGCGATCGCTTAAGTCGACGTTTAAATAAACACAAACCCGCTGTTAATGTGAGTGACGTGACCGCGAATGATGATGGTCGTTTTAATGATAGCTTTGATGACGAGCAACACGTCGCTTATTCTTCAGAAAAGCAAGACTCAGCAACATTAACCGCAAGCCGATTAACGAACTAATGATTTGTTAGATAACTAATGGCTCTGTTAAATAGTTAATAGTTAATAGTTAATAGTTGATAGTTAGATAAAAAACAGGTGCTAATTTAGCACCTGTTTTTTATCTGTTGATTTACTGAGTATTAAAGTAAAGCTATTTCATTTTGCAAGCGCGCCACACCAGTAATAGCCACGACAGCATTAAACCACTACCGCCCGACGGGGTGATGTTACTTAACCATTTCTCACCCGTTAATGCATACAAAATCAAACTGCCACTGAACAGCATAATGCTGATTAATTGTAATCCGGCAACCCAATTAAAACGGCCTTCTGGAAACTTATTATCTAACAGCACCAAAAATAGCATGCTCAAGGTATGAATAAACAAATAATCTCGTGCGGTGGCAAAGTTAGCGATGCCGTTATGAAGTACCAGTTGTGAATGCCATAAATGCGCCCCCAATGTACCGATAAGAATATTGCCAAACATTAATATTGCACAGGTGACCAGGAAAAATTTTATCTTGGTGGTACTGCTATTTCCTACGTTATTTGTGATGTTATTACCATTCTGCATTGTCTGTTACCTTCATATATAGAAAGACTTAGTTTGTTGTAATACTTAATTATTATTTTTACTTTATGTAATAAAGCTGTCATTTATCTTACATTTTTTGTTCATGTTAATCACACATCTTTGTCATATTACACCTTTAGTATTCATTCCAATTAAAGCAGTTACTCAGTTATTCACTGTTAAATGACAACTGCTTAACGATTCAATTACTTACAACTTATATTTTATCTTTTTATATTTAGCTAATGGAATGGAACCTAAAATGAAAAAATCACTACTTGCACTGGTATTACCAAGTTTATTCGCATCAACGGTTGGCGCTGTTGAAGTTTATAAAGACGATGGTCAATCTGTTGATATATATGGCCGTGCATATGTTGGTCATAACTTTGGCAGTGAAGATAGCGATGAATATGGTAATGACTCTTATATCCGTATCGGCGCTAAATTAAAATCAGATATCTCTGAGTCATTATCGGCCTTTGGTCGTTATGAAGTTCAGTACGACCTTAAAGATAGCGAAAAAGACCCTACAACGAAGACCCGTTTAGCGTATGTAGGCCTTGATAGTGAAGTTGGTGCATTCAGCTTTGGTCGTCAATACGGTGCCGTGTCATTGGTATCTGATATTACTGATATAGCTTACACCAATGCATACGGTGGTAACACTGGTGTCGGCTCAGATCATCAGGGTACAGGGCGAGATAACAGTTTATTAAAATACAGCAATAAATTTGGTGGATTACAATTAGATGCGACATACCGTTTTGAGGAAGCTCAGAATGAACAAGACGAGATAGACGGTAAACAAAATGCTGCATACGGTTTAGCTACAACGTATGAACTTGATTTTGGACTAACACTCGCGGCAGGCTTTAATGCGAGTTCACCAACTGATGATTACGATGCATCAATTTTCTTAGTGGGTGCAAGCTACAAAAAGGGTCCAGTAAATGTAGCTGCAACATATGCACAAGGCTCTGAATTTGAAGCTAAAGGTAAAGACCACACAGCTTATGAATTAGCGGTTGAGTACAAGATCACGAAGCAACTTCGTGCACAAGTATTATATAACTTCCAAGAAATCGAAGAGACTGTATCATCAACTAAAACAGATTCTGTTGATGACCTAGTGTTCGGTGTACGTTATGACTTTAACAAGAGCCTACGTACAGTAGCTGAATACCGTATTAATGGTGTTGATGGTAAAGATGATGACTTCCACCTCGCTGCGCGTTACAGTTTCTAAAGAATTAAATCCTACTATCGCACCTAGAATGCCATAGCAGGATTTACTGCAGTCATTGCAGATATAAACAAGGCGGTTAATCTTCGGGTTAACCGTTTTTCTATGCATAATGGTATTGTCAATGCTCCCCTCTATTTACTCCTTGTTGTATCTACTTCATATTCAAACCGTAAGCTTGTTGTGTATCAATTGAAAACAGTTGATAATGGCTCGAAATTTCTTGTTGGGCATTATATTTGAGCCTATAAGCTTCACCTTTGGCAATATTCTCTAGCTTTAAAAAGCAGGTAAATACAATGCAGCAATTAGACCTAAGCGCCTACACTTGCCCTTTACCGCTGATCAAAGTAAAACTCTGGTTAAAGCAAGCTGAGCTCGGTACTGAAATTATCGTATTACTGACCGACCCTGGTTCTCGTCAAGATATACCTAAATTTTTGATCAGTCTCGGTCACACAGTTGTTGAGTTAGAAAGTAATGCGTTGATATTACGTATTCAGATCACCAAACTAACCCAGCACTTATCACTGACGCAGCTCAGTACTTAACACTTATAAATAATACAATCTTAAGGCAATTACAATTTATGATCTCTGTCGTATCCCGTTGGTATCAAGAACGTTTTTCTGACCCGCACGCAGTCACTCTATTCTTACTGTTAGTATTTGGCTTTTCGGTTATTTATTTTGCTGGTAGTTTAATTACGCCTTTTTTA
Source organism: Moritella sp. F3 (assembly GCF_015082335.1). NCBI lineage: Bacteria > Pseudomonadati > Pseudomonadota > Gammaproteobacteria > Alteromonadales > Moritellaceae > Moritella > Moritella sp. F3. The sequence continues at coordinate 129,033 of NZ_BLRL01000004.1, forward strand.
GTGGCGGTAGTATTAGCTTATTTATTGGATTGGCCGTTAATACAATTAATGCGTTTGGGGATGTCGAGAACCTGGGCAACGGTCATTATTTTACTGCTCTTTGTCACCTCGATGGTGATGTTGACGCTGGGCTTAGTACCAACGGTATGGCATCAGGGGGTGACGCTGGTTAAAGCAATGCCAACTATGCTCAAGCAAGGTCAAGAATTCTTGTTGATGCTGCCACAAGAAAATCCAGACATATTTAATGCTGAGCTAATTAAAACAGCCTCGTTGGCAGTGCAAGATCATGTTGTTAAGTCGGGTGAGATGATAGTAAGCGCTTCGTTTGCATCATTATTTGATTTAGCTGCGATCTTGATTTATTCGATTTTAGTGCCGTTATTAGTGTTCTTCATGCTCAAAGATAAGCAGATCCTGGTAAAAGCCTTAGTGAGTATTTTGCCGCAAAATCGTCGTCTGGCGATGGAAGTGTGGACTGAAATGAATGGTCAAATTGCCAATTATATTCGCGGTAAAGTATTTGAAATTATCATTGTTGGCTTTTGTACTTGGTTAGTGTTTTTCTTTACTGATTTACAATACGCAGCACTGCTTGCGGTATTGGTGGGTTTCTCGGTATTGATTCCTTATATCGGCGCAGCTGCGGTAACAGTACCTGTGATGCTTGTTGGTTTGTTCCAGTGGGGTCTAACACCTGAATTTACTTATATGATGATAGCGTACGGTATCGTGCAAGCGCTGGATGGTAACTTATTAGTGCCGTTGTTGTTCTCGGAAGCTGTGAACCTACATCCGGTCGCGATTATTATGTCGGTATTAGTGTTTGGTGGTATGTGGGGATTCTGGGGGGTGTTCTTTGCTATCCCATTAGCAACCTTGGTGAAAGCGGTATTTAATGCTTGGCCAAAGCGTGGCGCGATCCCGGTTGAAGGTTAATTAGGCTAGACTGGACTGGACTACAAGAACAGGCTGCACAGTCTAAACAAGAATAGCCAAACGATGAACAGCCGGTGAACCTGAATTTTATTTTGGTCACGGGCTGTTTTTTATTATCTAGTTATATAAATATATGTATTTATTCAGCAGCCAGTAATGTATCTGTCTTTGCTGCGCAAACAAAATCATTCTTATGCAGACCTTTAATGCTGTGTGACCACCAAGTGATCGTCACTTTGCCCCATTCAGTTAATAGTGCCGGATGATGGCCTTCCACTTCTGCCATTACCGCTACACGATTAGTAAAGGCGATAGCTTGTTTGAAATTTTTAAACTTAAACTCACGCTCTAATTGCATGATATTGTCACGCACTTCTACCGCCCAATCAGGGATTTGATTAACTAATACAGCTAGCTCTGCATCACTCACTTGTGGTGCATCGGCGCGACAAGCTTGGCAACTTTGTTGGTTTAATTCAGTCATGATTTGTTCTCGTCTTATGTTTTAAAGAGTGTTTTAAATGATATATTTCAATTCGTCTTAAGTCGTTTAATGAAGCTCTGCTTTGGTCTCGCTAGATGTTAACAAGCCTTATCTTCTTTCGGAACATAGGCTGACGGTTTCATGCCTAATATTTTAGCTTCTTTGATCAAAGTGATTAAATCGAGCTTAATTAATTGCTGTAAATCTGCTAGTTGGTTAATAACAAAATAATTCTTTTGCAGTTCATCAATACGGTAATGGGTTCGAAATGCCTCGATGACTTGCAGTGGTTGGCGATTGGGAATATCGCTTTCTAGGCTGTAGCAAGTTTCTTCTTTTGACGACAGAATACCACCACCAAAAATTTTTAAACCTTGCTGACTCTGCATTAAGCCAAACTCAATGGTAAACCAGTACAAGCGAGCCAGCATCGGGCGGTCGGCTTTGTCGGCTTTTAATCCTAGCTCACCGTAATGCTGAGAAAAATCAGCGTAAGCTTGATTGGTGAGTAGTGGGCAATGGCCAAACAGTTCATGAAAAATATCCGGTTCTTGAATGTAATCTATGTCTGCTTTGGTGCGGATAAAAGTCGCTGCTGGAAAACGTTTATTCGCCAATAATTCAAAAAAGCGTTCAAAGCCAATTAAAGCTGGCACGTTCTCTACTTGCCAGCCAGTTAATTTTTTTAGTTTTCGGTTAATATCTGGCAGCTGTGGGATTTGGTCTGCGCTCATTTTAAGCAGATCAATACCGGCAATAAACTCGTCACAGGCCCGGCCTTTAATGATCTCGGTTTGACGGTTATATAACGTAGCCCAAGTGCAGTGTTCCTCATCGCTATAATTGATGTAGCCGTGTTTATCTGGTTGGCGTGAAACATATTTTGTTTTCGCTTCAATAGCTAAAGATGAGTTCATAATTACTTCCTAGTGCTGTGTTATTCAATTGATATTAGATTAACCTTAATTAAATATGCAGTACAGATTCAGGAAACTGATAAATAAACCAGTACAGATGTGTTAATCTGTCACTGTACTGGTGAGTAATTTGATAAACTGTACTGGTTTATGCCATATCGATTATTCATGCTTAAAAATCAAATGATAAAAGTAGCTAACACCAATGACTAAAGTATTGTTATATCAGCAAGTCGCCGACGATTTACGCGACTTAATTAATCAAGGCGTGTATTTGCCGGGTGATAAACTACCGTCGCTACGCGCTTTATCTGTAAAGCGGAAAATGAGTATTGCCACGATACAAAGGGCGCTTGAAGAACTTGAGATTGTTGGACTGATTGAGGCTCGGCCTAAATCAGGTTATTACGTCTGCTTTAATAATAGCACTGACGCGGTGATTGAACTGCCTAGTATGGGCATGAGTATGACCATGAAACCCAAGTCGGTGAAGATCCATGAACTCGCCAGTCAGATATTTCATCATTGTAGTGAGCCTAATGTGATCAACATGGGCACCTCGTATCCGTCGAGTGAGTTTATGCCGACGCCCGCGTTACAAAAGATATCCAACCAAGTGATCAAACATCACATGGCGGATATTGTTGAAGTGCAGTTTTCGGCTGGTAATACATTATTACGCGATGTGCTGGCCAAGCGCATGAATGAATTTGGCTGTCAGGTATCAGCGAGTGATGTCATTGTCACTAATGGCTGTTTAGAGGCCTTGTCGGTATGTTTACGTGCTGTTGCTAAACCGGGCGCTACGATAGCGTTGGAGTCGCCAGGTTTTGTTGGTTCGTTGCAGCTAATTGAATCATTAGGTTATAAAGCGCTAGAAATACCATGTCACCCTGTTACCGGTATGAGCCTTGAAGCGCTGGAATTAGCGTTAGAGAAGTGGCAAATATCAGCGGTGTTAGTGGTGCCGAGTTACAGTAATCCACTGGGTTCATGTATGCCGGAAACGAATCGTAAACTGCTGGTGGAGTTGTTATCAACTAAAGATATTCCGTTGATTGAAGATGATTTGTTAGGGGATTTATCCTTTGATGGGTCGCGTTTAAAACCGTGTAAGGCATTCGATAAAAAAGGCATGGTACTGTATTGCTCGTCGGTATCAAAAACCATTGCCTCGGGATTACGGGTGGGGTGGATCGCTCCGGGCGCTTATTACAAAGAAGTGTCTTATTTTAAGACGTTTACTAATATTAGCGCACCACAGTTTTCACAGATTGTCGTGGCGCAATTTTATAATAGCGGTAAGTATGACCGCCATGTACGGCAATTAACGGCTAAGATCGCCAAACAGGTGTATCAGATCCAATCGTTAATACGTCAACATTTCCCTGACGGTACCCAAGTCTCGAATCCGCAAGGTGGCTGCATTTTGTGGGTGGTACTCCCCCAAGATATTGATGGTCATGAACTGCATCTTAAGGCGATTGACATGGGCATTGGTATTATTCCTGGGCAGTTAAGCAGTGCGACGAATAAATTTGATCACTGTATCCGTATTAACTGTGCTTGCGACCCTAAAATTGATATGCAGGGCAGTATTAAAACATTAGCCGCTATCGCGAGTGAACTGCTGGTAAAATAGCTGGTTGATTAGCTCGTTGACTAAATAGGTGGGCAGCAGGGGGTAATACTGAATGTGATGCATATCACAGTTATAAATGACCAATATCAATTTTTATGAGGAGGTGGGGCGTTATAATCTTACCTCCAAAGTCATTCCATTCTCAAGTTACGCGTTTCTGTCGTGCTTAGTTGGTCTTGTTGTGAGTAAAAGCCATGAGTCAAAAACCGAATCTATCTATCGCTATGACTAACCTTATTACAGAAGTACGTGGCGTATTTCCGTTCTACGAACCTGAATCGAGTATTTGTGGTGATTCTTGTGAAGGTTGTCCGAAGAAATTATTAGAATTAGTCGACTCTGAACTTTGTTATTGGGAAGACCAAGTCAAGCAAGGCACTGCGCCGACTTTTGATGAATTAAACCGTGTTGGTAAATTGTGTAAAAATGTACGACGCGGCTTAAAACGCAATGGACTAGTTGATTAACGTTAACACTCATCAGTTAGCACTGTTATAACAGGGGGAAGTGGTGTTGTGGTTACGGGATTTTCGTAGCGAACTCGGCATTTAAAACGGCCACTTTTTTGGTCATAATTCTCGGTAAAGAAAATGTAAATATGATTCTGGGCTGTGGATTTATCGGTAAAAAAAGGCGCTGAATTACGATCTTTGTTTGCTGTATTTCTATCTGTTGAATCAATATCAAGCCACGCTTTGACTTGCGCATTGATAGCAATAAAACTATCTCGCCCGCGTACAGAAGGATAACCGTTATATAAAGGGACTGAGGTACCGTTAATATTAATGGTACCGGCACCTATATTTTCACCTTTGAGCACTGCTCTAGAATATACAAGTTGTAACGCACTTCGCATTGAACCGTGGATAGATTCTAAATTCTTAGCTTTTGCATCTGTTCTTAGATTGATAAATTTAGGTACAGCTGTCGCTGCTAATATGCCAAGAACTACAATCACGATGACTAATTCAATTAGGGTAAAGCCGCTGTTTTTTGTATAGCTGTTTTTTGTATAGCTGTTATTTGTATGTGTATTTCTCGGCATAAATCCCAACATTAATTATCTTATTGATAGGATTTATCTTATTTCATTTCGCATGGACGACAAGGTAAATGTGACTGATTGTTTATAAATAATGCAATTCACCTGTAAATATAAAGTATGATATATATCTGTATTGTAGTTAGTTTCTTGTTAGCGTTAACAGCCTTTTGCGAGCTAATGTTCTAGCGATGTAGATTATACTTTTGTTGAAATAGCCATTCACCAAGATAGTGCCAAATCATCTTGGTGCTTAACTGCTTACATACCTCAGATATTACGTGGATATACAGTTGGCTTTACCTTACATTGTTTAACATGCTTTTTAGTCGAACGTTTCAGGCCTGCGCTATATTTAGCGACGTCTACAGTGACATTGATATGGTTGATAGAAACCTGCATATTGCCGGTGGTTTTATATGATGGGTCCTTGGGGATCGTTAATGTGCTGAGTAACTCGTCTTTGCATTTAACGGCTTGTTTGTTTATATCTGCTTTTCGATATGCAATTCTCTTGGCTTTCTGCGCCTGTTCTTCTCTGTATTGTTTGTCTATTTGCGCTTTGTTATCGGCTGATTTACTCGTTTCCTGAGCTTTCCTCTTGGCTGTATCCTGCTTTATTTTCTGTTCTTGTTGGATTTTCAGCGCTCGCTTTTTTTCTTGGTTTAGTGTTAATTCGCGGTCGTATTTTTTCTTTGCATCGCTGCGGAGGTCACATTTAAGCGGGGTATGATTACTCCATTTTCCGTGAACTTTGGTTGTGGTCATAAACATATATCCGTCACGCTGCTTATGCATACTTCTGATGGCTATATCGGCCTTGGCGGTAAGTTTACGGACTTGTTGAGGGAAGGTTTTATCTTGTTTGTAGCATGTTTTTACTTGGGCTTTCTGGGATGGTGTGAAGCCTTTTGCATACAGGAGTTCGCCAGCTTGAGCCTGTGTCGATAGGGTGAATATGAAGGCGATGATGGCAAGTATGAAGTTGGTTTTAGCGTTGAATTTCATTTTTAAAAGTCTCTTTCAGGCACAATAAAGTTGGGAGGAGTGCCTTGTTATTATCAGGGCTTATTATGACAGACCAAATTCTGCAGTGTCATTAATTAAGAAAATAAAGGTTCGAGATTATATTTAGGCTGAAATGGACATTCACCAAAATGATGCAAAATCATCTTGGTGATATATGGGGAATTAAAGGGATAATACTGTAAGAAATACGGAGCTAACATGACATTTTAATCGGGGACAGTTTTGTTTTGCGTATTATAGTACTTATGTTTAACAACATAAAATACAACTGCTTATTTTAAAATAAACACTAAAAAAACTAAGTTTAAAATAATACTTAATTTGGTTTCAATAATTTACCATATGTTATGACGACTACCAGTTAGGTGCTAGAATCTGTAAGCAATTAAACAACTCAGAGGCATATCGTGCTAATTAAATTACTGACTCCAGCCATACTAATTACTTTACTTTCTGGCTGCCAATCAACAAATACCTATCCACCTATTGAAAAGAAAATTATAGCCCCACCAAACCTAAGTCAAGAACTAGAAGGGACGGAACATAAAGTATGGAAAGAAGCTTCGTATAAAAAGATTCGTAGCGAACTACAAGATGGTGAAATCATTATATTTAAAAATGTAGAAGCTAAACTTTACGGAAGTACTTACATTTATCTAGGCGACATTTATTCACTTGATGGGCAGATGCTGTTTGATAAGAAGTACAGCCTACAAGATGTTGGTGTCATCGGAATGAAGAAACATATCAACAAAAATATTAATAATGATGTGGTTAAGGTAACTAGAGGCGTTCGTTATCATGGGGATATTATAGCAAGCAATGGTTTTTCAGAGACTTATTGGAAAACTACAGGTGGAAAAAGTCCAACAGCCATACCAGTAAGAGATTACACATCATCTCTTACAAATAAGCACGATGCAGCAAAAACTCATAATTACGGTTTACGTATGAATTGTTTCAAAGGAGATGTTTATGTTTCATTTTTGAACCGTGAAACTTACGCTGCAACTGGTGAAGATATTACTGTAACTGTATACGCTCCATATTTGAAAGGAAAAACATATCAATCTGAATCTGTAGGTCATACAGGGGTATCGTTAAAAGTAGATAAATATATAGACCGTATTCTACTGGAAGATGATGCCATCAAACTACAAGCTTACAGTCATGCCAATAGAAAATTTGTTGAAGTCACTGCATATAACAATGGACTAACGGAAGCTTATACACGTGTAAAAAATAATTGTGCATTATGATAATCATATTTTATTAAGCGTATATGAGGTGACATATCAATAAACCTGTAGTTCGCTATGTAAATATAGCGAACTAATTAACTCAATATCCATTCGGCATATTAGACGCTAAGCCCAACTAAACTTTACCTATTTAGGCTCTATTTAACATATTTTATGTAACACGCATAACCAAAAGCATACTCACATAAGATCCCCACTCTAAAGCTTATTTACAGATGCTAACTTAGCTATAACAGACTAAAAATGATGAGATAATTTTGCACTAAATTGGGGAATCAATGTTTCAGCAAAAATAAGCCTAGAACATCTATTTACCAAGTAACGCTAAGTTTAAACTTTAAGCTCAGAATACAAAGCCTTTGAGGGGTCCTAAGCTCCTTGTTAGCTTAGATCGTTTATAGTAGAGTGTGAAAATTTAAGGGTGCCATTATGTTTAACTCCAAGCTCGAGTTTCAACAATTCTACGATAATGCTGGCGATGTTTCGTTACTTTGTAACAAGAAGTCGCTAGCCAAACTAATCTCGTTAGATTTACACGAAATTGTTGAGCTTACTTTAGAGAAGAGACCTAAGCTGATAAGAAAGTGGAAAGATATACTCCCACTATGTCAATTGGCATTATTACTAGGTAATAATCGTATAATTAACTCATTACTAATTACCTTCCCAAAAGTAATGCTTGATGAAAGTATTACAAAAGAATGGTCTGAAGAATTAGCTTCTAGTATTTTAGATTTAAGCTTATCCGAATTACATGAATTTACTTTTACGAACTTTGATAATGATGATACTTCGCCACTCATTTTCACAGTTAATGCTTTGAATGGAGCTCAAAAAGAAGATGATGCGACAGAACTAGTTTACCATTTGAATAATAAACTTACCCTGAATTCTAAGGTAAAACACCGACATATATTGTGTGACTTCCTAGCCCGAACCTCTTTGAATAAAGAGCAACTTTCTAAACTGATTTCTGGACGAACCAAACGCCAGTTCACTCATGTAACATTTTCTAGCTATTTCTTTGACTTTACAAATAAGAGTTTATTAGCTTATATCAAATGCCTATATGATATTTATAAACTTGAAGAGATAAATGTTCTACATACCGAGATCCATAAAATGCTTCGTGAGGAAGACCTAGATTATTCAACCTTAGGAGAGTTCATGTTGAAAAAATTAATTGAAGCAACCCTCTTAGCCATAGATCACAGTGAAATATAGATCACGCATTAATCGACCACCAACAACTATAAATTATTAGATAAGCTGGTATCAAAGTTAAGCTACCTGCAGTGTTGCGACTCCCATATCGCAACCACATTTTTAAATTTATTATAAACTGCTTTTAGCTTCTTTCTTATTTTTGAATACTTCCTTTTTAAGCTTATCAGGGTGCATTGCAGGTCTATGCCTATGTACCATAGCATGACAATTCGGACATAATGGTATCAAATCTTTTATAGGGTCAACCTGATACTCATCGTTTATTAATGAGATGTCATACACATGATGCACATGAATAAATCCTTTCCCTAATTCAGATCCATAGAAATCAGCAAAATCAAACGAGCATACATAGCACTGAATACCATGGTGCAGAATACTGTCATCCCTTGCATTTGAGTTACGCTCATAAACATTAACAAGCACTTGTTTTACCATCCCTTCTTTGTGAAAAGAAGGCTCAACTTCGTCAGGGTGTAATTCAATGAAACCGAGAGCATTCTTTAACTTATATGTACCTGCTTCTACTTTTAAAAAGGGTGATGATACGCCTTCTTTATTTATTGATTTTGTTATAATCGCATTTATTGTCAACTCAGGGGTTTTTCCTGCGGTAGTACACAACCCCCTAGTTAGAATAGTTTTAGTTAAATGCTTGTAATGAACAGGCTTCTGTAACTCTTGCATTACTAATAAAATGGCTTCCCTAAAAGTCACGATGTCACCTTAATATTAAACCCCATACTACACATTCCAAATAACACCTTTCAAAATGTCATACCAAAGATGTAGTTCACGCGGAAATTAAACTACGCAATTTATCTATGGTTATCCATGGCTTATAACGATGAATAACTCTATGACAATTTGCACACAAAAGAGCTAAATCATCTAGCTTAGTTTTAACTCCCACCTTAGTATCTGAAAGCGGATTTTTATGATGGCATTCGATATAATCTTTTCCTCTAATACCATATACATCAGTAAAATTGAAATGACAAACCTCGCAAGATAATGACCCATATAAATCTAACGCTAGCTCTTTTTTTCGGATAACGATGTCAGAATTTCTTTCTCTTCGTAAGTGTGTTTTATATACAAGCTGCCCTTCTTCAACCTCCATATCAGCAATTTCAGTTTGATTAAATATATTGGAATCATCTAGCATATTTGCTTCGATTGGAGAGCCTTTCTTAAGAAGAGAACTACGAACCGATTCAACAAAACAACGTTCAAAAAATTCTAAACCAAAATTTATATTTTTATGTTGCTCTAATACTTTGAAATCATATCGATGTGGATAAATGTCATCACTCCAGACTTCATCAGTACTTTCATAATAATTGCTTGTGACTTCACATTTAGAAAGAGACTTAATTACCCCAAACAGTTCTTCAGCAGGAACTCTCGGAAATCCATTTTTTTCGTTATTGCCGATAGCACCTTTCAATTTTTGTAAGTGTTGGACAAAAAAAACTATATCTCCTTTTTGGATATTTTTTATTCCAACTCCATTGAAGATACGTTTATGTCCCCAAATGCCTTTTTCAAAACCTATATTAAAGTTGCCTTCAGCCTTCTCTCCAACATATATAACCCAGCACTTCTTCATACAATAACTCACTATTTTATTTAGAAATCAAAAAACTCCGATAGTATCCCTAATTAACAAGACCACTATACGGTCACTTAACTTCAGTTAAAGAACGACTAATCCGAGCGCCCTGATATTGCGCTTTAACTAAAATCGTAGCTTTGTATTGATTATCAGCTTGTACCACTACGTCTTGTGATACCCCATTGGGGAATTGAATTCGACCTTTAAATGTTCTCATAATTCTTCCTTCATACTTGATAGCAATTCGTTTTATATGTTTTCAGGTTTATCCAAAATGTTTTTCACGATGACAGTTAGGACATAATGCTTCTGAGTTCTCCACAGAATCTTCGCCACACTCTGATAGAGGTGTAATATGATGAACCTCCAAATAGTGGCTCTTATTTGATTTCCGTAAAAATGGAGCATTTGAATCACAACACTCACATACACCTTCTGCTCGGAGTAATACCTCAGCAACAACATCAGGGTTTCTATCATAAACCGTTACAGTTACCGTCAGCTTTCTAGGTTTTTTATCAGCTTTTCTTAGCCTTTCACGTCTTTTTTCATCACACCCTTTCAACGATAAAGCGGCTAAATTTACCAGCTCGTTATTCATATCTTGTAAGGTCAAAATACTTGTATTCTCGGAATCCCAATGGAACTGTATTGGCTTACAATTTCTATTGATTGTTAGCTCTTTGTACTCACTTTCGTTTTCTAGAACAAATCGATAGGCTTGGTTTTTTATCTGTTCATCAACAGTTCTTTTAGGATTGTTGTGACTATCCTTTTTCTGTTGATAAGCTTCAGGGTAATTCAATATCAGTTCATTAAGAATTGAATTACGATCATATTTTTTATTCGGGTTACCTTTCAAAAGGCTAAGGATTAACTCATTCGATATTGACATTTTGCCTCTCTAATTTTCATTGTAGGTTCCCAGTTTGACTAACGTTTTCGTAGTAGGACATTTCGACGTCCCAAATACATACTCTCTAGTCAACAATTAAAAAATACTTGTATACAACTGATTTTATTCGATTTTAAGTTTTCATGGAAGAAGTTCAGGACTTTTACCTGACAAACTGAGACTTAATGCTAGAAACAAATAATATCTTATAGAATCATAATTTATTATTTCAAAAGGCGGCACTTTGGCGGCATAGGATGGGTCGTATTGGGTGCATATGGATAGGGCTACCGATTACAAAAAAATAACACTGTAATTACATACAGTATCGATTTGGGCTTCAACTCCCCCTGACCCTAATAACTCTTTCATAAGATCAAAAAAGCCAACAGTCATGTTGGCTTGTTTTGTTCTTAAATTCATAAGACACGATTATTTAGCGGCTAAATAATCCAATACTACTTGGTGGTGGTCTTTAGTCTTAAACTTGCTGTATTCGCCTTCTAGTGGCACAGCTTTTAGCGATGCAGAAGTAAATACGTGCTCAATTACACCTTGCTCGTCGATTAAGAAAGAAAGGCGGTGGATACCATCATATTCCTTACCCATGAATTTTTTAAGGCCCCAGATACCGAAAGCATCTGCGACAGCATGATCTGGGTCTGAAAGTAGGCTAAAATTTAATTCATCACGGTCAGCAAACTTAGTTAGGCGAACAACTTCATCTGGGCTAAGGCCAAGTACTTCTACATTTAGCTCAGCTAACGCTGTGATATTATCACGTAGCTGTTGTGCTTGTGTCGTACAACCCGGAGTCATTGCTTTTGGGTAGAAATAAGCTAAGACTTTTTTACCAGCGAATGAATCAAGCGAAACGCTTTCATTATGTTGGTTGAGCAGGGTAAACGATGGTGCTTTATCACCAGATTTTAAAGTTTGCATGGATATCGTCCTAACTGTTAATAGATGTCTAATAAATGATGAATAAATCGTATGTAGCTATTGTGCGGGAGTTTTTGTCTGTCGACAAGGGGCTTTTTATAACCGACTTTTTATACATATGACGAATTGATGTAACGCGGCATAATGCCTGAACAAAATAGTGATAACGACTATGTTGCTGCGATTTTAATCGTAGCGAAGGAGATGACAGTGCAAACATTAACGCAATTATGGTTTCTGCTTAACCGGTTAAACAGATTTAGTTTTAAAGTGAATAGCGACAATGAATCTGTGACAGGTTGGCAAGGTGAAGGGCAGGGCTTAATTAAACGTCGTGGCAGCGTCACGGATGAATCTGTCGATCCTGAATTTGGCGTGATTGTTGAAACGATTGAACGTGGTGATTATCACGTATCTGTCGATCGTAAAGTCCCTATGCATAATCAATATTTATGGCAGTTCCAGGGCGACTATATTCGCTTAACGCACTTACGCTTTGGCTGGGATAAACCGGTATTCTTGTTTGATATTATCGAAAATGAGCAAGGGAAATTAGTCACGCGGCAGTCACATCAATGTGCAGCAGACAATTACGATGCTTCGTTTGTACTAAATTCAGAGAGTCTTGAAATGCAATGGCGTATTCAAGGACCCAAAAAATGTGAAGTATTGGATTATATATATTGGACATAATTAACACGTAAAAGTTGATATATTTTATGTATTATTATGCATTGTTTGTTGTGGCCACTTTTTTATCTTTTAGGCTTTGTTTTCTATCGATATGTACAATATTAAATTAACGACATACGGATATGAGGACTAGCTTATGTTAGAACAAAAACAGATGTTATTTTCGTTATTATTGGTAAGTTTTGTATTTATAGGGGCCACTGGTCATAAAAATACCGTGAATTCAGGTCAACACTATTTAAATACCTTGAGTTGCGCGAGTGATAAATCGGGTATTGAAGGGTATAGCGGTATAAAAAGTTGCGTTTTGGGTAGATAAAGTGAAAAGATGACAAATCTTACACTCACTGTTTATAGTGGTGAATGTGCAAATTATTTACTCTATAAATGGTACTTTTATTTATCATTATATAGTAATTTGAAATATACGACTTTATGTCGGGTTAATTTGAAAAAAAATCATACTTCAGCTTGATTGCAAATGGAAATCATTATCACTACACTCGCGTTATTTAGAATCTAGACTAGGTAACAAGGTAGTTGTATGAAAAAAGTAAATTGGAAACGAGTCAACCGTAAAAGCCATTATTGGGGGGCTGCGATCATAGCACTACCGATAATCGTTGTTCTTATTAGTGGATTATTACTGCAAGTAAAAAAAGAAGTTACTTGGGTGCAACCTGCGAGTATGAAAGGTGAAACTAAAATCCCGCAACTATCATTCCAACAGATACTCGACATTGCTAGCACTGTGCCCGAAGCTGAGATCCAGAGCTGGAAAAATGTCAGCCGTATGGATGTTAGGCCTTCGAAAGGTATTGTGAAAGTCAGAGCTAAAAACAAAGTCGAAGTTCAAATTGATAATGCCACTGGTAAGATCTTGCAAGTCGCCTATCGTCGTTCAGATCTGATTGAATCATTGCATGATGGTTCGTTCTTTCATGAACATGCTAAATTATGGCTATTTTTACCGGCTTCAGTCATTTTACTTATGTTGTGGATCACGGGGATTTACATGTTCTTAATGCCTTATATATTAAGACGTCAGAATCGTAAGAAAACCGAATTAAGAGAAGCTGGTGATTCATTATCTCAATCGCTTAATCCATAGGTAATCATCAGTAAGTGTGCAGATTGCGCGTGGTTAGTATTGCAGTTAATGTGGATGCCTTAGGCTAAATTTAAGCCTAAGGTATCACAGATGATAGCCGAATATATTCGACATGTTAAGTCCTTCTTCAATACTGACAGGTGGAAGCCAATATCAGAATCGGGTAATGGACTCTGTATTTGGCTATGTTTGAAAAGTGATTGAATGTGGCGTTATATTTTGGGCATTGTTACAAGCGATATCACTGATCAGTTTTGAGTATAGTAGAATCGTGAATATATAATATTTAGTGGTGTGATTAGCAGAAATTAAGCAGTGGGACAGGAGAGCTCATCGCGGTTTAATCATGGTTTTAACCGCGATGCTTGAGGCTATATAAGGTTAGGCCGTTAGCACTTTGTTATCAACCATGAATTGATAGTCAGCATGCAGAATGGTGCAAAGTCCGCAAAGCTCTGATTCTAAGATAGCTAAGTCACAATCAAATGTGGTGTTTAAGGTGAAATTTGCTTTGAGTATATCGGGGCTGCCCGCGTCAACGATAATTTCTGAACGTAGGCCGGCTAAATTAAGATTATTGTTGGTAAAGAATAGCGTGAATTTCTCGATAATACCGGTTGCATCAGGAATTGTTATTTCCACTTCAATGGTATGATCATAACTGATAGGCTCATGACGTTCGGTACGTTTCATCATCGTGATTAAGTCGAGTTCTTGACTTTTTAATGGCAAGCTAGATTCGAGTTGGATCATCGCATTCCATTCGCCAGACAACAGCATGATCAAGGTAAATTCATTACCAAAAATAGCCAGTTTACTATCTACGATATTACAACCGCAGTTACTGACGTGACCAATAAGCTTGTGAACGATACCTGGGCTGTTACTGCCCAGGGCGGTGATAACTAAATTCTGCGTCATTTTGTTCCAGGTCCTTTTATTCCGGGTCAATTAAAGTAAGTAAACTATTCCGTGTAAATTAAAGTAAACAAACAATAGAGCATCATATACCCAAGCAACTTCAAGATGCAACAATCCGCCAGCTTATCAACCAGCATATTGATGTTGGTAGGTATATAGCCAGAATATGCTTGCGACAACAGACTCCTACTATTACTATGCCACGTGTTTTATAAGTCAGTAATAACAAGGCCAATATGTTAACAGGTAATATCGTCGCACTTATCACTCCTATGCTCGACAACGGAGACGTCGATCTTTGCTCTTTACAAGGTTTAGTTGAATATCATATCCAGAGTAATACCACTGCATTAGCGGTATTAGGCACCACTGGTGAATCTTGTACCTTCAATCAAGATGAGCATGTTGACGTCATCAAAAAAGTGTTGGAAATGGCACAAGGTCGTATCGCGATTATCGCGGGGACAGGATCAAACAGTACTCGTCACGCGATTCAAATGAGTCAAGAATTACACAAGTTAGGTGTCGCTGCCGGACTGTGTGTTACGCCTTATTATAATAAACCAACGCAAGAAGGCTTATATCAGCATTATAAAGCCATTACAGAAGCCTGTGATTTACCTCAGATTTTGTATAATGTCCCCAGTCGTACAGGTTGTGACATTAGCGATGAGATCGTAGTTAGATTAGCGGAACTTAATGCTATCATAGGCATCAAAGATGCTACCGGTGATTTAACGCGTTTAACTCGACTTAAACCCTTCCTACCGGATGATTTTTTATTATATAGTGGTGATGATGCAACAGGCTGTGAGTTTATGTTGCAAGGTGGTAATGGGGTTATTTCTGTTACCAGTAATGTCGCCGCCGATGCAATGAGCCGTATGTGCGCATTTGCATTAGCAGGTCAGCGTCAAGAGGCGACTGAAATCAATAACAAATTAATGCGTTTACACCAAGATTTATTTGTCGAAGCAAACCCAATCCCAGTAAAGTGGGCATGCAAACAGTTATCTTTAACTGCAACGGCGAATTTACGGTTACCATTAATTGCATTAGATCAGCAATATCATGCTCAAGTGAGTGCGGCACTCGCACTTGCAGTGGATGCATAAATTTTTGAATTAGGGAATATTAATACTATGACTATGTCATCAACAGGTCACCGCTTGACTAACGTGAAACGCTATAGCGTATTAGCGTGCGCTATTTTAGTCAGTGCTTGTTCAGGAACAGATACAAGACGTCAGGCAAATCAAGACTTTGAATATTTGAATCAAACAGTCAAACCAGAATTGGTGATTGCAGAAGGACTTGATACACCGTTATACACAAAACGTTATGACGTACCTGAATTAGTCGAAGGGACTGAAGATTACCCTGTCGGCGCTGCTGTTGATGTGCGTTCACCAGTACAAATTTTAGCGTTATCGCCTTTAGTTCGTGTTGAAGAAGGTAGCGAGAACGTGACGGTTTGGTTTAACAGCCGTAGTTCACAAGATGATATTTCTGCGCAGGTGTGGTCTTTGTTAGCTAATTTCTTAGCCGATAAAAAAGTGGCTATTGCGCAATTAGATGAAGTTAATCATACGCTAGAAACGGATTGGCTAATCAACAATGATACTTTCGAGGAATTTAAAGAAGTATCAGACTACGAATTAAAACAACGTTATAAATTCACGTTATTAACGGTTGCAAGTAAACGTACTGTCGGCCTACAAGTTGATTTGATCGACCATGAAGAACGTCTAGACGGTACTAAAGTTGATAATGATTTAAGTAAAGGCGATAGCCGTCGTTTTGCTGTGCAAATGCTAAACCTACTTAATATTTATTACGAAATTGACCGTATCGAAGGTAACAACAAAGAAACGGCTGAACAAAAAGCGTCGAAACTGAAGATTGATTTTGTTGATCAGAAACATCCTGTCATCACGTTAAATATTCCGTTTGATGATGCGTGGAAGTTAATGCCTATGGTATTCGATAAAGTCGGCATTACGGTTGAAGACGAAGATAAACTGGCTGCGACTATGTTAGTGAGTTTTGATGAACAATCTGATGAATACTGGACTGAGAATAAAGTAACACCAGTGACGCTAGCTGAAGATGATTATCGTATCCAAGTTGGTGAAATTAACGGCAATACTTCAATTGCCTTCTTTGGTGAAGATAAACAACCTCTATCAGCAGAAATGATGAGTGAGTTGTTTATTAGTTTGAAAGACGCTGCTACTGCATTACGTGCAGAGAAAGCTGAAGCTGAAAAGTAACATTGAGATAACGATGTGATACACCAACGGTGTGAAGCATATGAAAAAGGCCTATGTAGTGATACATAGGCCTTTTTATTTTTATAGAACGTTACTTTATAGACAGTACTTTTATAGGCTGTACGTTATAGCTGTTGGCTTTCATCGATAGCCATTTTATAGGGCTGACTCGCTACCTATTTATTTTGCTCTTGGTCTTTTTTAACGTCATCAGGCATTGGGTTCTTGTCATATTCGTTCTTGTATTCATTGCTATATTCTTGCTGTTCGTTGTCATCATCCGCTAGTGCTTTAGCGTGCTCACCTGCATCTAGATTAAATGCCTTATTGTATTGGTTTTCAATTTCTTTAGGTGCTTTCATTTTCATGTTTGCGGTGTATTTCAATGTCATTATAGACCCTAGAATAAAGCCTAATGCGACTAGAATAATAAGCCAAACCATAAATACTCCTGTTAATCGTTAATGTTTTCGTTAATCGGCTGCTGCCACGTTGCAGATATACTGCCTGTAAATTTGTTCTATGTTGGCCAAAATAGTCGCTTTACCTTGAATGTCGGCATTGCGGATAGTATCAGTGATGACGGCCAGCGTGTGCGCCTGTTGAGCCTGCGTTGCCATTGGTAGATAACTTAAGTGCCAAGGTTCACGTGATACACCACCAAGGTCTTGACGGTAAGGCCGATAAAAACCACAATCGGCAATATTATTATCTAACCAAGTGGATAGTGCGGCTAAATAACCCCCTTCATCATACTCTTGTGGGATCAGTTGTAACTGATAACCTGCTGGTAATGCGCTGTAATCACAGACATCAATTTCCGTGCCCCAATGATGGCGGCTAGCACCGGGTAGCATTGACCAGCGTAATATGGCGAATACCTTTTGCTCTTCACTAAGTATAGCGGTATCTAGCGGCTGGCTGTCATGATCCAAAATTGGTCTGAGGCCATTAAACTTATTATTCCAAATAAGTAGCTGTTGTTCAAAAGAGCGAAAACATGACACCACATCAAGATTAAACCCTGCTTGTTTAGCACGTGTTTGCAGCTGTTGAAATGCGGGTAATGTTTGTTGATGAATCAGATGCTGCGGTTTATGCGCAAGTGATGCAATCGCTGAGGACATCACTGAGGACATTGGTAGGGCTGTTACATGGCTTTGTGCTTGCCCTGTTAACGCGTCGGTTGTGAGTAATGTGTTAGCTAGCATCAGGTGATACCGTGCGATCGCAGTGGCCAAGATCGCGCGCTGGGGCGATGATGTCACGGACGCGTTGCTTTAATACTTTGGCTTCTGGAAAGCCGCCGTCTTGTTTGCGTTCCCAAATCAGTTGTTGGTTGCAATGGATCTCAAAGCGGCCACCTGTGTCTGGGTGCAGACTGATTTTACTGATATCTTCAGCAAAGGTATGCAGGAGTTCTTGCGTTAGCCAGGTTGAGCGCAACATCCAGTTACACTGTCTGCAATAGTAAATATCAATTTCAGCTTTGATCTCTGACACGTCAAGGTCCTCTTTTTATGACTTATTCTAACGTACGATTACTTATCCTAGCGTTATTATTGACTTGGGTATATGATTTTGTCGCTTATTTAGGGTACACTTCGGCCTCATTTTCAGCATCGGTTTTTTAAATGTATAGCATTCTATTTCAAAATAATGATTTCTTGGTTATCAACAAGGCAGCGGGCATTGGTTTTCATGATGAAGACGGCGTTGATGGTATTTGTTCTATTGTCAGAAAGGATATTGGCAGATTAGTTTTTCCAGTACACCGTTTAGACAAAGTGACATCAGGATTGTTGTTATTAGCTAAATCATCAGAAGCGGCTGCTAAATTAGCGAAGTTATTTGAATTGCACGAGATCCAAAAATATTACTTGGGTGTTATCGATAGCAAGCCAAAGAAAAAACAAGGTTTAGTAAAAGGCGATATGGAACGTTCACGTCGCAGCATGTGGCGTTTAACAAAAACGTTAACTAACCCTGCTGTTACGCAGTTCTTCACGCAAAGTATCGGTGATGGCAAGCGTCTAGTGGTATTAAAACCACACACAGGTAAGACACACCAGTTACGCGTAGCACTAAACAGCCTAGGTAGCCCTATCTGTGGTGATCCGCTGTATCAAAGTGCAGATGCTTGGAAATATGATCGTGCTTACTTACACGCATATTGCCTACAGTTTACGTTAGATGGCGAAGACTTTAGCTTTGTGGCTGACGAGTTAAGCGGTAAAGAGTTTGAGACTGCTGCATGTAAAGAAGCATTAGTTGCTTATGCACAGCCTGAGACTTTGGCTTGGCCAAAAGTATAATTGTTATATAACCAAGTTACAGCGAGGTAGCGTGGTTAAATAATGGATAAAAAACGCCCAACGTAGGACTCTCTCGAGTAATGCGTTGGGCGTTTTTGTTAACGACGATACTTTTTATTCAATCAGAACAAAAGTATTGCTTTATTCAGCTTAGAATAAGTCAGCAATCATCGCTTCTAGTTTATTTTGGTCGATAGCGAAGTTACGGATACCTTCAGCTAGTTTTTCAACAGCCATTGGATCTTGGCTGTGATCCCAACGGAATGCAGCTTCAGTTAGTTTCGCTTTTGGTGCAACAGCGTCAGCTTCTGAGAATAACGTTTGTACAACAGGCTCTGAAGAGTTTTGTAGTTCTTCTAATAGCTGAGGTGCAATCGTTAGACGGTCACAACCAGCAAGCGCTAGAATTTCACCAGTGTTACGGAAGCTTGCGCCCATTACAACAGTGTTATAACCCGATGCTTTGTAGTAGTTGTAGATAGTGCTTACCGAGATAACGCCTGGATCGTTAGCGCCTTCATAAGTTTCGCCTGTTTTCGCTTTATGCCAATCCATGATACGGCCAACGAAAGGAGAGATCAGGTATACACCTGCTTCTGCACATGCTTGCGCTTGAGCGAAAGAGAATAAAAGCGTTAGGTTACAGTTGATGCCCATTGCTTCAAGCTGTTCTGCTGCGCGGATACCTTCCCAAGTAGAAGCCAGTTTGATCAGAATGTTTTCTTTCTCAATACCCACTTCTTTATAAAGTTCGATTAGTAGTAATGCTTGTTTAACACTTGCTTCAGTGTTGTAAGAAAGACGGGCGTCAACTTCAGTAGAGATGCGACCTGGAATTGTCGTTAAGATCTCTTTACCAATTAATACAGCCAGTTTGTCACATGCTAGTGCAACTTGTGCTTCTGGTGCTGCATTTTCTTTAGCGTAAGCAATTGCTTGTGCTACTAATGGTTGATAAGTCGGTAATGCAGCTGCCTTTAGGATAAGTGATGGATTCGTCGTCGCATCTTGAGGCTGGTATAATTTAATTGCATCCACATCGCCTGTATCTGCAACAATAGTGGTTAATTTACTTAGCTGTTCTAACTGATTACTCATTATTTTATTTCCACAATTATATTATTGATCGGTGTAAGGGCTTACCGTCACTATCATTAATATTGATTATAATGTCAATACTATAAACTAGACTGTTTCAAACCAGACAGGTTTGAATCTGAGTTTTATTGAAATGCGGTAATTTCTGGATCATATCTTAGCATATGTTTCATTCGAAAGTATGTAGGCTTTCATCACGTTTTTTGGACAAACTTGAGTGATAAAATAGTACTTGCAATCACATTCTGCTGCGGTATGTTGTTTATATATAATAAATAGGATATATGAGCAACGTAATGGAAAAAGATACCTTAAATAATGTACATATTTGTTCTGAACAAGTATTGATGACACCTGCCGAATTAAAATCAAAATTACCTATTTCAGAGCATGCACTTGGTTATATACACTCTGCACGTGAAACGATTGCTAATATTATCGCTGGTACAGATAAGCGCTTGTTAGTCGTGTGCGGTCCTTGCTCAATTCATGATGACAAAGCGGCGTTAGAATATGCCCACAAATTAAAATCACTGCATGACGAACTAGGTGATAGCCTTTATATCGTGATGCGTGTGTACTTTGAAAAACCACGTACAACAGTTGGCTGGAAAGGCGCAATTAATGACCCGCATATGGATGGTTCATTTGATGTTGAAACGGGTTTAATCAATGCACGTAAATTATTAATCACCCTTGCTGAAATGGAAATACCAACAGCAACGGAAGCCCTGGATCCAATTAGCCCACAATACCTTGCTGAGTTATTTGCGTGGTCTGCAATTGGCGCACGTACTACAGAGTCTCAAACTCACCGTGAGATGGCATCTGGCTTGTCTATGCCTGTAGGCTTTAAAAATGGTACTGACGGTAGCCTATCAACGGCAATCAATGCTATGAAATCTGCGTCGCATTCACATCGCTTCATGGGTATTAACCAAGAAGGTCAGGTGGCATTACTGCAAACTCAAGGTAATCCAGACGGTCACGTTATTTTACGTGGCGGTAAGCAACCTAACTACGATTCAGTTGCGGTAGCATTAGCAGAGAAAGACATGGTTAAAGCGGGCTTACGTCCAAGCTTGATGGTTGATTGTAGCCACGCTAATTCAAATAAAAACCATGAACTACAGCCATTAGTCGCGAAAAATGTTATTCACCAGATCCAGGAGGGTAATAACTCAATTATCGGCGTGATGATTGAAAGTCACCTTAATGGTGGTAATCAGTCGTCAGAACAACCGATTGCGGATATGGCTTATGGTGTGTCTGTGACTGATGCATGTATCGATTGGGCAACGACTGATACATTATTACGTGAAACAGCCATTGAATTAAGCGGTTGTCTAACTAAAAGAACATAGGTTTTAGGTTGTAATACACAGTCCTTAGGTTGGACTGGGTAATATAGTCTATCAAGGACGTTATAAGGTGAATGGTCAGTGAAACTGGATCCGTTAGGTAAATTAAGAGATAAAATCGATGATGTTGACCAGCAGTTGGTTGACTTACTCGCACAGCGCATCGCATTAGTGGCGGAAGTCGGAGAGATAAAAAGTGAGCATGGCTTACCTATTTATGTCCCTGAACGTGAAACTGCGATGTTAGAAAAACGACGCGAGGAAGCCGAAAGCAAAGGCGTTCCTGGTGACCTGATTGAAGATGTATTACGCCGTGTCATGCGCGAGTCGTATGCGTCTGAAAAAGATTCCGGTTTCAAAACCGTGAAACCGGAATTGGGTCGTGTTGTGGTGATCGGTGGTGCGGGTAAATTGGGTATGTTGTTTGTACGCATGTTCCGTTTGTCTGGTTATCAGGTTGATATTCTTGAGCAGGGCGACTGGGATAAGGCGGATGCGTTATTTGCTAATGCTGGGCTGGTGGTTGTCTCTGTACCGATTAATCTAACCGAAACTATTATTGCTAAGTTAAGCCGTTTACCAAAAGATTGTGTATTGGCCGATATTACCAGTATTAAGAGTAAACCGTTGCAAGCGATGCTTAACGCCCATCAAGGTCCTGTTGTTGGTTTACATCCAATGTTTGGTCCTGATGTAGGGAATTTAGCTAAGCAGGTTATAGTTTGCTGTGATGGCCGTGGTAAAGATCAATACCAATGGTTGTTAGAGCAAATGCAGATCTGGGGCGCGCGTATATATGACGTTGACGCTAAGCAACATGATGAAGCGATGACGCTGATCCAAGCATTACGTCACTTTACGACGTTTGTTTATGGGGCGCATCTCGCGGAAGAGAACCCAGATATTCAGCAGTTACTGGATCTGAGCTCTCCGATTTATCGCTTAGAATTAGCGATGGTCGGGCGTCTTTTTGCACAGGATCCAACCTTGTATGCAGATATTATTTTAGCGTCAGACAATAATATTGCCATGATCCGTCGTTATGCAGAACGCTTTATGCAAGCCGCTGACATGTTAGAGCGTAAGGATAAAGATGGTTTTATCCGTTCGTTTGAAACGGTATCTGATTGGTTTGGTGACTATTCAACGCAGTTCTTGCAAGAAAGCCGCAACTTGTTGCTACAAGCTAATGATAATCGCCAATTCTTTGGTGTTGAAAGCTAAACCTCAGTGTTGAAAGTTAAGAACTTTGGTATCGAGATGATGGCATACCTACCAATCAAAAGTTGGTAGGTATTTTTATTTTTGTAATTGTCACAGATAGTATTAACTGTCTTTTTTAGAAAAGCGATTTCTGCCGCCCTTCATTCGATTTATTTTTCACCGTATTTTTATAATACTGCATCCAAGCCATGTTACTTCGAGGGAATTCTACTTGTACTGACGCGTGTAATAATTTTTTTACTTCAGCGTAGCTGCCTTGATAAGTTTGATTATTAAACCCATGCTCGATGACTTCAAATGTATTATTTACTGTTGCTCGAATCAGGATGTATCTGTCTCGTTTATAGGTTTTAAAGATAACGGATTCATCGGCATGTAAATATTTCAGATAACGATCTATTTCTTTTAATAGTGTCTTAAAATCAATTCGTTTCATTTCATTATATCCCTCGATTATTAATCAACTAGATCTGTTTTTTCTAATAAGCTGCAATATATTTTTTTGGTGATGTTATCGCTGATATAAATAATTTTAATCACGTTATTGTGATGGACAAATGCCACACGACAACTTAATTGTGGAGTCAGAACAATCTTATACTCTTCTATTTTGTTGCCTTGATGCGTTAGCTTGTGAGCAAATTTAATTTTGTAGCTATTGGTGTTTAGTAAAGTGGGGAGCCTTTCTTCAATATCTTGTTCTATTGTGGTTTTGAATTGCGCATGCTTAGAAAAAAACTTACGTAAATGGTTGTTGCTATCATAAGTAATACTGCTAAATAACTGCATACATTCAGCTCTTTTAGTGAAATATGATATAAATGTATCACCAAAATTAAAGTATGTAGTTTTAAGTTAATAAGGTTTATAAAGTAAATAAAGTAAGTGGCAATGCTGATAGATATAAAAAATCCGATGTTGAGTCAACATCGGATCCGACTTAAATTATTGTAATGTTATAGTCAGTGTTTATAGCAAATCTTCTGGTACGTCCGTTGCAGCCACGTCTTCACTTGGGTAACAACCTAATACTTTCAGTTGGTTGGTTATGCGTGTTAGTTGTTTAATCACCGTCTGCATGTTTTCTGATTGTAAGTTAGCCGCCACATCAATATAGAACATCTCTTCCCAAGGATTACCTTGAATAGGGCGTGATTCTAATTTAGTCATGTTTACGCCTTGTTCGCGTAATACTAATAATGCTTCTACTAGACAACCAGCTTGTTGACCTGTCGACATTGTAAACGTCGTTTTAGCTGGAATTTGTACGGCAACATCAACAGGCTTACGTGCAACGACAATAAAGCGGCTGTAGTTTTCTGTTTGATTTGCTAAGCCTGTACGAATTGGAACCAGACCGTACAATTCACCACCTGTGATGCTACCAATAGCTGCGACTGTATCGTTGTTTAACTCTTTTACTTTCGCCATTGCAGCTGATGAGCTATCCACAAATTCAATTTTAATGTGTGGGTGGGCACTTAAAAACAGTGAACACTGTGCAAATGGTTGTGGATGCGCGTAGATCGTTTTAATTTTCGATAAGTCAGTATCACAAGTGGTGATTAAACTATGCTCAATTGGTTGAGTTAGCTCACCAACAATCGATAAACTTGTGTGCTGTAATAAGTCGTAAACATCATTAATACTACCCGAAGATGTATTTTCGATTGGTAGCATACCGTAATCAGCTTGGCCTTTTTCAACTGCAGAGATGATTTTCTGGAAAGTCGGGAAACCTAATTCCACTAAGCTGTCGTCTTGACGTGCAAAATATTTCTTACATGCAAGGTTAGAGTAAGAACCTTTATCACCTAAGAATGCCACTCGCGCAACTGATACCGCCGCGTTAGGGTTTTTGATTTGTTGTAAAAATGCTTGCTGTAATAATACTGAGTCTTCAAGCACTGTGTGATAAATGTTCATGATGTAGTTGCTATCAAGGCCAAGTTCACGACCTTGGTTAATTAAACGCACTAATAATTGCTGTTCACGGTCTTGGTCACGTACTGGTTTACTCGTCGATTGCTTGCTCTTTGCCACTTCGATGGCTAATTCTCTGCGTTCGGATAGTAATGCTAATAAGTTGCTATCAAGTGTCGTAATACGAGTTCTAATATCGTTGAGGTCTGCCATGCAATAGGATCCTTGTGCGTACTTTCTAAGTTAGGGTATATATATGCCTAATGGTGCACATTTATTTATAATTGATTGTTTAATTTATTTATCTAGCGAGGCAAAGTCAAGGTGTCTGAGGCAAACTGCGGAAATAAAAAAGCGCAGTCCTATGCTGCGCTTATTTGTTGCACCTCTAATCAGTGGAGATGCAGAAATTATTAGGTCTTTCTACTAATATTTTTGATTAGTATTGTTTATTAATATTCTGCGAGTTCTAACTCGTCGTCAGAAATCTTTTCAACAGGTAGTTCTTCACCGCTGATGACACCTGCACGACACTGCTCTTTACCGCTTTTATGCGCTGAGTGTTTTTCGCTGTATTTATTTAATTGACGCTCTAGCTTTTGGCCTAAAATCGTAATTGCAGCGTAAAGATCTTCTCCTTCAGAAACTGCGAGTAGTTGGCCTTGAGGAAGATGAATGCTAGCCTCAATTTTTTTAATGTTATTCTTGTCTTTACTGATCGTTACGTGCGGGTTAATCATTGGAATATTAAAGCGTTCTAGCTTCGCATATTTCATCGCAAGTTTTTCGTGCATAGGAGCCGTAACTTTGATTTCTTTACTGGTTATTTCAAATGTCATAGACATCTCCTTGGGGTAATGACCTGATTTGGTACAACTTCAGAATACGACTTTTAGGCTAAAAAAAAGTGATCTGCATCACGTTTTTAAACTTGGTATTTAAAATGCCCAAAAAGTGTGATCAGCTAATCATTTATAGGTGTTTATCTTAAATGCGTTGTTTTATAGCGGTTGCTTAGGCATTATGCCTAGTCCCGTAGTCGATAAATTTAAATAATTACTGAACCCAATAATATGTCTGATAAATGTAATATAACCAGTCCACATGCCGAATCTGTTGTTGAAGCAGCAGGCCTTAACCAGGTGTTATTACAATTAACGGTCATTGATTGGTGCGGTAGTGATGAATTTGTTGGCTTTATTGACGATGTCGTCAAGGCCACAATAAAATCATTAACGCTTAAAAGTGTTGAGATCCATATTTTTGGCGACACGTTCGCTGAACTTACTTCGCTATTACCACAACATCTTACCCAGACACATCAAAACAATAATTTTGATGTGTCGGAATTATCACAGCTACATTCAGATCATGATGTTGTACGGATTATTGCTAAAGACGACTTTTTAAAGACGCTTAACTTGGTCGTACCACTGTTCAATAATAATATTTGTATTGGCGTGATGTATTTTAATGGCATCATCGAAAGTGATGTACCAGCACCTCATACTTTATCTTTTTGTCGAGCTATTGCGGCGTTAATTCAGCGTAATTTTCGCTTGATGGATAATGAGTTACGTTATGGCCTTTCTATGCTTAGCGCGAGCCAATCGCAAGATGAATTTCATCGTTTAGCATTTTTTGATTCGTTAACCGGACTGGCTAATCGCCGTTTGTTAAATCAAACCATTGAAGCGGAGTACCTGTTAGCGAAAAATAATGATGTGGTTGGTGCGTTGTTGTTTATCGACCTGGATTTTTTTAAAGCGATTAACGATTCTTTGGGGCATGCGGTCGGTGATGGCATCTTGGTTGAGGTTGCTGAACGCTTAAAAGAGATCCCAAGGGCTGAAGACTTTATAGCGCGCCTTGGTGGCGATGAATTTGTGATCTTATTGCCCGGTTTGTCGGAAAACCCAATGCATGCAGAGCAACATGCTAATTTACTGGCTGAGCAATTAATTGACCGTATTTCTGAACCGTATTTATACAAGGGCCAATCTTTGTATATTGGCGCAAGTATTGGTGTAACTTTGTTTCCAAGTAAGGGTCAGCAAGCTGATGATTTATTGCAGCAAGCTGATACCGCCATGTATCAAGCTAAATCAAATGGTCGTAAAAAAGTATCATTTTTTGATATCACCATGCAGCGTAAAGCCGATAAACGCTTACATATTTATAATTGTCTGAAAAGTGCGATTGCTAAGAATGAGTTATTTTTGCATTACCAACCTCAGCACATGGTGCAAAGTGGTGAGATCATTGGCGTTGAAGCATTAGTTCGTTGGCATTTAGACGGTAAAAAACTGATTTCACCAGCAGAATTTATTCCCATTGCTGAAGAGACCGATCTGATTATTGATATTGGTATTTGGGTGTTACAAGCCGCATGCCGTCAATTTGTCGAGTGGCGATCGCAAGGGATTGATGTACCGCAATTATCGGTCAATGTGAGTACCCGTCAGTTTCATGATCAAAACTTTGTTGATTCAATACTCATGGTATTAGATGAAACAGGCATGGACCCGATGCAATTGAACTTAGAGATCACAGAGTCTGTCGTGATTGAGCATGCCGAAGAAGCAATTCGTACAATGACAGATTTAAAGAATGTCGGTGTTAGTTTTGCTATTGATGACTTTGGCGCGGGTTATTCATCGCTGAGTTATTTAAAACGTTTACCGGCCAATGAATTAAAAATAGATCGCTCGTTTATTCAGAACATTCCGCTTAATGTCTCTGATATGGCGATTGTTGAAGCTGTTTTGGCGATGGCAAAACACATGGGCTTTAATGTGACCGCTGAAGGTGTTGAAAGTCGCCAGCAGTTGGAGTTTTTACAGCGTCAGGAATGCAGTTTTTATCAAGGGTTTTATGCAAGTAAACCGTTGTCGGCAGAACACCTCGCTCTCTACATCAAACGTCTGCAAGGATAGTTGGCGTTGGTTATAACCCTAAGGTTATAAATTTCGAAATTTACTGAACATTTTTGTCACTTTAGTATCTATATCCTTGTTAAAGGGTGTTAAATAAGAGTGAAACAAGAGTTAAATGCTATCATTTTAGTAACTCATTAAATCACGTTCTTCATCGGCTAAAGGAACCTCGCCATGAATAAACTGCTCCGAATCGCATTACTATCTCTCAGTTCATTGTTATTTACGCAACCAGTCTTCGCGGCACCGAACACGAGTGAACCACTACGACGTGCAATTTCTATGCATGGCGAACCTGTCTATGGGCCCCATTTTACTCATTTTAATTATGTTAATTTAAATGCCTCTCGTGCAGGATCTTTACGCCGAGCAGCAATGGGTAGCTTTGATAATTTTAATGCTTATATCGTTAAAGGCGTTGCTGCTGATGGCACTAGCTATCTGTTTGATACCTTGATGCAACAAAGTAGTGATGAAGCGTTTACTTTATATGCTTTAGTCGCTGAATTTATTGAAGTACCGGACGATCGCAGTTGGGTGCGCTTTCACTTAAACCCCAACGCTCGTTTTTCTGATGGCAGTGCGTTAACTGCAGCTGATGTGAAGTTCACTTTTGATGTATTGATGGAAAAAGGCGTACCGCAATTGCGTGCGCAATACAAAGAAGTTACTAAGGTCGAAGTCGAAAGTAAATCTGTTATTAAATTTAGTTTTAAAGACAACAAGAATAAAGAACTGGCTTTGATTTTGGCACAGTTGCCGGTATTTTCAGAGAAAGATTGGCAAGGTAAAGATTTTGCTAAGGCCACGTTAAATGTCCCTCTTGGCTCTGGGCCATACACCATAAAATCATTTGATGCTGGGCGTAGTATTGATTATCAACGCAATGAAAATTACTGGGCGAAGGACTTACCGGTCAATCGTGGACGTTATAATTTCAAGCATGTTATTTTTGATTATTACAAAGATGGCAGCATTGCTTTTGAAGCATTTAAAGCCGGAGAAGTTGATTTTAGAGCCGAAAATATCTCCAAACAATGGGCGACGGGTTATCAGGGGAAGCAATTTACCTCGGGTAACATTATCAAAGAAGAGATCCAGCATCAGAACCCACAAGGCATGCAGGCATTTTGGTTTAATCTGCGTAAAGATAAGTTTAAAGATCCCAATGTGCGTAAAGCATTGGGGTTAATGTTTGATTTTGAGTGGACGAATAAAACATTATTTTATGGTGCTTATAAGCGTTCAGAGAGTTTCTTTAGTAATTCCGAATTGGCGGCAAGGGGTATTCCTGAAGGCGATGAATTAGCCCTGCTTACGCCGTTTAAAGCACAATTACCTCCAGCGCTATTCACCCAAGCATATACATTAGATAAAACCAAAGGTAATGGCCGCGTACGGAAACAGCAGCGCCAAGCTATCCGTTTATTGAAGCAAGCGGGTTGGACATTAAAATCAGGCAAGATGGTCGACGCGAATGGAAAACAATTAAGTTTGGAATTCTTGGTGTATAGCCCGTCATTTGAACGTGTTATTCAACCATTTCGTAAAAATTTACAGCGTATTGGTGTGGCGTCTGAGATCCGTATTGTCGATGTATCACAGTATATCAATCGTTTAAATAGTTTTGATTTTGATATCTACACCTTGATTCAAGCGCAAAGTTTATCGCCGGGTAATGAACAGTTGAGTATGTGGGGCAGTGAATTTGCCAATGTACCAGGCACACTTAATCGTATCGGTTTAGAAGATCCCGTGGTGGATGCGCTGGTGACAGAGGTGATTAATGCCACGGACCGTGAAAACTTAGTGACTGCCGCGAGAGCGCTTGACCGTGTATTGCTATGGAAAAACCTTGTGATCCCGCAATGGCATATCAGCAGTTATCGGGTTGCTTATTGGCAGCAGATACAACGTCCCGAAAAATTACCTAAGTACGGCTTAGCCATCGATAGTTGGTGGCAAGAGACTGATACTATTAATGGGCAAGGGGCTAGCAGGCAGAGCAGTACTCGAGGATTGAGTACTAGCAGACAGGACAATTAAATTACATGTGGAGTTATATTTTACGTCGCTGTTTGTTAATGATCCCGACCTTGTTGGGTATCATCACGCTTAATTTTATTATTATTCAAGCGGCGCCTGGTGGCCCTGTTGAGCAGTCATTAGCTAAATTACAGGGGATTGAATCTTCAGCGACAAGTCGTGTTGACGGTAATGGTCAGGGCGAAGTCAAAGTGAATTTAAATAGCGGTGATGCAGGGCAGTACCGCGGTGCACAAGGTGTTGACCCTGAATATATTAAAGAGTTAGAGCGTTTATATGGCTTTGATAAACCTTTGCGTGAACGTTATTGGAAAATGCTAAAGAGCTATGTGCTATTTGATTTTGGCGATAGCTTTTTTCGTGACAGTTCGGTTATTGATTTAGTGTTGGATAAGTTGCCCGTTTCTATTTCATTAGGGCTGTGGACGACGCTCTTGGTGTATCTTATTTCGATACCGTTGGGCATTAAAAAAGCCATTTCCCATGGTTCAGCGTTTGATGTTTGGAGTTCCAGTGCCGTGGTGATTGGTTTCGCGATCCCTAATTTTTTATTCGCGTTATTACTCATCGTGTTGTTTGCCGGAGGCAGTTATTTTGATTGGTTTCCATTACGTGGGTTAACGTCGGCGAACTTCGATGAATTATCGACTTTCGAGCAAATTAAAGATTATTTTTGGCATTTGGCATTACCTGTTTTAGCGTCTGTGATCAGCAGTTTTGCCACTTTAACCTTACTGACTAAAAATACCTTTTTAGATGAAATTAATAAGCAATATGTGACCACAGCTAGAGCTAAAGGATTGAGCGAAAACCAAGTGTTATATGGGCATGTATTTCGTAATGCGATGTTATTGGTGATTGCTGGGTTACCGGCAGCTCTGATCAGTATTTTCTTTACTGGCTCCTTGATGATTGAAATTATCTTCTCACTCGATGGTTTAGGCTTATTAGGCTTTGAATCGGTGATTAATCGTGATTATCCTGTGGTGTTTGGCACCTTGTATATCTTTACGTTAATGGGGCTGATTATTAAGTTAATCAGTGATGTCACCTATATGTTGATTGATCCAAGGATTAATTTTGAGGCGCAATCATAATGGGTTGGATCACTACTTGGCAGCGGATAAAACAAAATCCGATGAACCTAAATCGTTGGCAGACCTTTAAATATAATAAACGTGGTTATTGGTCGTTATGGCTGTTTAGCGGATTATTTTTATTTAGTTTATGCGCAGAGTTTATTGCCAATGATAAGCCGTTGTTAGTGCGTTACAACGACAGTTATTACTTACCCATTTTATATGATTATAGCGAACTGGAATTCGGTGGTGAGCTGGACATTCTCGCAGATTACCGTGATGAATATATCCAAGAAATTATTCTCGAGCAGGGGGATATATGGTGGCCGTTGATCCCGTTTAGTTATGATACTTTTAATTATGACTTAACTGTCCCAGCGCCTTCGGCACCCGATGTAAACAACTTATTAGGCACGGACGATCAAAGTCGTGATGTGCTCGCGCGGCTTATTTATGGTTTTCGTATCTCGGTATTGTTTGCGTTAACCTTGACGATATTTAGCTCTATCATCGGGGTTATTGTTGGCGCGACGCAAGGCTATTTTGGTGGTCGAGTCGATCTGTATGGGCAACGTTTTATCGAGATATGGTCAGGCTTACCTATGCTATTTTTGTTAATTATTTTAGCCAGCTTAGTGCAACCTAATTTTTGGTGGTTATTGGGTATCATGTTGTTATTTAGCTGGATGGCTCTGGTCGATGTGGTACGCGCTGAGTTTTTACGTGGACGTCATTTAGAGTATGTCATTGCAGCGAAAGCTTTAGGTCAATCCCATCGCGCAATTATGTTTAAGCATATTCTGCCTAATGCCATGGTGGCGACGATGACCTTTATGCCATTTATTTTTACCGGAGCATTGACCACGTTAACCTCGCTGGACTTTCTTGGTTTTGGTCTCGAAGTGGGCTCTCCGTCGTTAGGTGAATTAATTAAGCAGGGTAAAAATAACCTGCAAGCGCCTTGGTTAGGTATTACGGCGTTTGTGTCCATGGGCGTGATTTTGGTATTACTGGTGTTTATTGGTGAGGCGGCACGCGATGCGTTTGATCCGCGTAAAGGAGCGTCATGAAGGTATTGGACATAAATGATTTATCGGTGAGCTTTGGCCCGCATGAGGTTGTTAAGCATGTGTCTTTTTCGATTGAAAAAGGTAAAACATTCGCCCTCGTTGGTGAAAGTGGTTCGGGTAAATCAGTCACCGCATTATCTATTTTACAATTACTGCCGTTTCCGGCCGCGCACTATCCATCAGGCTGTATTAAGTTAATGGATAAAGAAGTGATTGGCAAAAACCATGCCGTCATGCAATCGTTACGTGGTAATAGTGCCAGTATGATATTTCAAGAACCGATGACGTCGTTAAACCCGCTGCATACCATTGAAAAACAAATATCTGAAATACTTTTCCTACATCAGGGGTTAAATAAAAAGGCAGCACATTCTCGTTGTTTGGAATTGTTAGCATTAGTGGCAATTCCCCAACCTGAAAACCGCTTAAACTCTTATCCGCATGAATTATCTGGTGGTCAACGTCAACGTGTGATGATTGCGATGGCGTTAGCCAATGAACCGGACTTATTAATCGCCGATGAACCCACCACTGCCCTGGATGTGACGGTGCAATTACAAATTTTGGAATTGCTAAAATCATTACAAGCTAAGCTCGGTATGGCGATACTAATGATCACTCATGATCTTAATATTGTGCGACATTTAGCGGATGATGTGGCGGTTATGCAGCACTGTGAAATTGTTGAATCGGGGAGCGTCGAGCGTATTTTTACGGACCCGCAGCATGACTATACTAAGACCTTGTTAGATGCAGAACCACAACGTGACATACCTGCGTTGATAAGCTCGGAACCGTTATTAAAGGTCAATGACTTTAAGGTATGGTTCCCGTTAAAAAAAGGCTTGCTACAGCGTACTTATGACCATGTTAAAGCGGTTGATGGGGTATCACTGCAATTACATCAAGGGGAGACCTTGGGGATTGTCGGTGAAAGTGGTTCAGGTAAAAGCACCTTAGTACGAGGGTTACTGCGGTTAATTAATAGCGAAGGTGATATTTATTATAACGGTACTAATTTGCAGGGGCTAGATTTAACAGCTATGCGGGTATACCGTCAGTCACTACAAATCGTATTTCAAGATCCGTTTGGTAGCTTAAGTCCGCGTATGTCTGTACGGCAGATCATCAGTGAAGGTTTAGAGGTGCAAGGTCAACATAGCGATGCTGAAATTGAAACTGCCATTCAACAAGCTTTAGTGGATGTTGCTTTACCTACGTCTTCTTTAGATCGCTACCCACATCAATTTTCGGGTGGTCAGCGCCAGCGTATTGCTATCGCGCGGGCGTTAGTATTAAAACCGAAGATCTTGATTTTAGATGAACCGACATCAGCATTGGATCGCACCGTCCAAAAGCAAATATTAGATTTATTGTGCCAACTACAGCAACAGCATCAGCTTAGCTATATTTTTATTACCCACGACTTGAGTGTTGTTAGAGCGGTAAGCCACCGTGTGTTAGTGCTTAAAGCAGGTAAAGTGGTTGAAGAGGGCGAAACAGAATCAGTGTTTAATCAGCCCCTGCAGCCTTATACTCAAGCATTGTTATCCGCTGCTATGTGCTTTAGTTAGTGTCTATTGAGTTTGATTTAGTTAAAGCTATCTAGTGGGGGCTATTTATTAAGTGCGGCTTAATTATTTACTGGTTTAGTACTTGGAGTTAATACTTTAGAGATACTGTTATAGTGTTGATACTGGAAGCATGTTAGATTCTAATCACAAGGTTTATGCGATTTTATTAAAATAAAGGATTATGGATGTCATCACTTGGAAACGACTTTTATCAGTATCTGTTAAGCGCACAAAAAAGTGACGATGATAAAATTAAAGGTAGAGGTATTATTACCTTTGCACTGGTCGGTATTATTATTGGTGGTTATAGCGCATTAAAATGGAATAACCTCGACGTCACAGCGTTAGTCAATAGTTCTATGATTATGCTTATGGGATTTATTTGTAGTATTGTGTTGATCAAGCTTGCTGTGCATCCGATTATTGCCGGTAACGTCATGCAACTTGGTGGCATGATCCACCTCACTAATTTAATGTTTCAGACCGGTGGTGCCAGTTCACATTCGATTATGTGGATCGCAGCAATGACCGTCTTTGCTTATATACTAATGAATGCGCGATCTGGTTTTTTTTGGTCTGTGGTGATGGTGATTATTTATGTTGCGATGATCTTCATGGACTACAGTGGTTATGAACTACCGCAACTGATGTTGTCTGCAAAAGATGCCAAAGTTGAGCATTATTCCGCGTTATTGCTACCTCCTCTCGCTATTTGGTTTTCAAATCATTACAACAATACATTACGCAGTAAAGCGATAGCCAGTAATCAAGCTGCACTATTGGCTGCGGAATCTGCGTCACAGGCGGCGGTGGAAAGTCGTGAAGAATTACAGCTGTTATTTAATCAAGTCGGTGATACGGTCACGCAGTTGATGAAAACATCGAGTGATCTGACGACTCACTTATCGGTGATGTCAAAATATGCCCAAGATATCAATGATGGTGTTGGTGAGCAGGTTTTTGCGACCAATCATATTAATGAACTATTGCAGAATACGGCGACGTTAGTTAGCCAGTCTAGCGATATCATCCAAACGGTCAGTAATGACTCTCAGCGTGCTGAAGAGCAAGCGGATAACAGCTCTATTGCGATGACGGCAACAATTACGTCAATGTCGGATATTAAAGCCAGTAATGATGCGATTGAAAAAGCCATTATGGTGATTACCGATATTGCCAACCAAACAAACTTATTAGCATTAAATGCGGCGATTGAAGCAGCAAGAGCGGGTGAAATGGGCCGTGGCTTTGCGGTAGTCGCGGACGAAGTACGTAACCTTTCAAAACGCAGTACAGAATCAGCCAATGAAATTAAGTTACTTATCGAAAAGAGCTCTTCTGATGTAAATAATGGTTATGAAGCTGTTGAGACTAACGCTGAAACCTTTGCTGAAATTATTGATGCCGTGACGAATATGAGTGGCCAGATAAGCAGTGTGACGGATAATGTTGTCAATACGGATAAGAATATTAGCGGTGTGCTCTCTGCTAGTGAACAAGTTACCTCGGTGACGAAGAGTAACGAACTTAATGTCCAAGCGATGACTCAAAGTATCACTGAGCTATTACAAGTGAGCCATGATCTAGGCGATATGTCGAGCCGTTTGATGACGATGGTAAATAAGCATGCTTAGTTGGGCGTGAGCCCTATTCTCCTCCTGAATTAGAGTTCGTATATTGACATCGTCAGGTACCGCTGAAAAATATGGCGGGCACAAAAAAGCTCACTTATAATAGTGAGCTTTTTTGTAAATCTGAATGCTGTATTGTTCCAAAGCGCTAACCCGAAGTTAGAGTGAGATAACCAAGCACGCCGGCATTAAAAGTCCAAATACGATGTAGTTACATCTGTTTGACCAATAAAGTGGTCGGCTGTTTCGGTTTCTGATTTAAATATAGCGCATTACTTTTAATATGCAACTGCTGATATCTTATTTTTGGTGGTTTATTTTTGATGATTGTTAACTTAGTGACATAGATCGTTACGATACGTGTAAATAACTGTTAAATTAAGCCTTACCTCACAAAGGTATTAATAGTGTCTAGGGCGGAGCCTTTGCACTAATTTAATGACATAGACATAATTGCTAGATAAGGATATCAAATGCAGTTACTTAAAATAATCGTGATGATGGCGGCGTTGTTATCAACATTGTGGCCGACAGTCGCGATAGCGAATAATTGTGCCATCGTAGTAAAACTAGAGTCAGCTTATTTACAGAATAAAATCATTTACCTTGATGAGATTTTATCTCAGCCGGTGGTGAATAATCAGCTGTGCCTTAGCAGCGATATTGCGCATAACACTGACCCTTATTATTTGGAGTTATTTTCAGATCAAGGTATCAGCCTCGATGCCTTACTTATTTTTCCTGAATATATCCAACGTGAAGTGGTGACCATTACCACTGCAGATTTACTGACTAACTTTTGCCGTCAATGTCATGACCTTGAGCATTATGATCAGTTTATTAATTCAGCCTATGTCCAAGCTGTTGCTGCAAAGATGGATGCTATTATTGCTAAACGTCCGCAAGTTATTATGCTTGATGTGATCAAGCAACAATTTCAGCAGACGTTATTAAACCTCTATAAATTAGACAGAGATCCACAGCAAGTTATCGAGCAAAAGGTGGATAAGCTACCTGTCGTCATGGATGTGCAAAAAGTGGACGTAGGTGAACCTCACTGGCTTCGTCAACTGCAAGAACAAGATCTCTCGGTGCTGTTACCCCATCACTTTCTACCTGTGTATCAAGGCGCTGAGTTGAAGAATTTCATTCCTGAAGGTTTAGATCTTAACCGCATCGCAAGCTTACCATTAGCTAGTTATAGCGTTGACGCAAGTGCGAGAACAGTACTTGATTTCTACCAATCCTTGTACCCAGATTATGCTCGCATTAAGTTTGATAATTTTGTTGTGTTGGTCGAATATAAGCAGCCGTTTGAGGGATATAGTCCTGAGTACATGGCGATCCCGCATATCGTGATCTCGGCAGATCCGCTTGGCAAAGGTAATACGATATTACAAATCATTTATCGGCCAGGTATCGTTGGTATTAAGGGGAGCCGTGCGATGACCTTTAAGCCTGTGACATGAATTATTTTACTTTCATCCCAGAGCATATCTTGGGTTGTTGAGAGCGCTAAGCTGACGGCTACTCCTTGTATTATGCCTAATAATAATCCCAGTAGAATGTAATTAATAATAGGTAAATTAATGGTTTGCTCTGGAATGAAGGGGCGGGTAACTATTTTAATGTTGGTTGTTAATTCATGCTCGCCAAGCGCGTTACTTATTATGATCATTTCATGACGTGTTAATAAGTCTAAATATAAGTTATTTTTAGCGAGGTAATCTCGTTTTAATCGCTGTAATTCCAATTCAATGGTGACATATTTACTTTGATTATTTTGGAATTTTTGATGCTGCTCTTCCAGTTTTATTAGTTCTTGCGTTATTTTTTCGATGTTATTTTTGAAAAGCTCATAATTTTTAAGTTGTCTCAGCAGTAGAGGCGTTAGTTGGGTCGCGAATGCTTGCTGTGTAAGTCGTGCGATACGGCTGAGCAATTGTTCGAGGGATTGCTGAGTTTGGATATAAGTCAGCAATTCGCGCCTTTGTTGCTGTAAATTAGCTAACTGTTGATTGGTTAATTTTACTTGTGAGTGCTGCTCGGTGTAATGCAGCAGTTGTTGGACTTTTAGTGCTTCGAGTTGCGTAATTTTGTTATCAAGGAATTGAGCCGCAGGATTGGTTAGAATGAGTTTTTTGGTGAGTGATGTGAATTTAGCTTGGTATAACGCTAATTCCTGAGTTTTATTTTTTAGATTCGTATTCATATCCGTTAGTGCGAACTCCCTCGCTTCAAATAATTCAGGAATGATATCGACATGTTTTTTCGTGTAATTTAACAGAGACTGTTCGGCCTGTCGTAATATTTTATGCTGCTGATTTAGCTGATCTGCAAGAAAGGCTTTACTGCTTAATTCAAGATCTTGATTAGGCTTGGTTAAGCGCAAGATAAACTGTTCAGTGACCACGGATAAGATCACACTTAGCTGCTGTGGTTCTGGCCATTCCATTTCGATTTTGATCAGCTCTGATCCCGTTAATGACAAGTTTAAAGCGCGTTTAATTTTATTAATAACCTGTTGCTGTTGCCAAGCTGAATCATCTGGCGCTATTAACCCGACTTGTTTCGCGACTTCAAGTAATACCGGTTTACGCTTAACCAGAATATTGATCGCTTTAAAGCGAGATTGGATATTGAAGGGGAGTGATAGCTCAGATAAAAATGGATTTAATACCGTGCTTTCTTGTAATAATATCGTGGTATGCGAATGGTAACTTTCAGGAATGCTGCGCCCCACAAAGTAACCTATGATTGGCATCGTGATGATTGGGATCAGTAAATAAAAACGTTTTCGCCAAAAGATAGCACAAAGCTGATAAAGCTTAATCCATAAAGCCATAAGTCATTGCCATAAAGTTAACGCGCGTAAGGAACCTCTACTAAAGGTAGCTAGCAGTTTGAATTATGACCATATTTATTCTTATAAGCGCTTTACACTCGTCATTATCATTGCGCTGATAATAGCGCTTTACAGGTGTTTATTTATGTTCTTTTGAGCTTGTAGAGCAATCTTACAGAGGGTTTCTATACCTTGTACTACACGTGGTGAAAAACGGTGTGAGACATCGGGATTAACCCTGAATATATTACCATTCTTAACGGCT
Source organism: Moritella sp. F3 (assembly GCF_015082335.1). NCBI lineage: Bacteria > Pseudomonadati > Pseudomonadota > Gammaproteobacteria > Alteromonadales > Moritellaceae > Moritella > Moritella sp. F3. The sequence continues at coordinate 167,395 of NZ_BLRL01000004.1, forward strand.
GGAATACTTTCCCAGGTTTGCCACTGTGCTAACTCTGCATCATTCACTGAACCCGCTATTATTACGGCGGGTTGTTTCACTAGTACTTGCTCTACGTTAATAACAGGGTAGGGCACTGGACTGTCATTAAACACATTATTAAAGCCACATAATTGAAATTGTTGCTGTAACCAAGGATCGTTAGCCACAGTCATTAACGGGGTTGGCCAGACTTGATAGAATAAGTCCTGTTGCGGATTCTGTTTATATTTAGTGCGTAGCGCGGCTAAGGCTTGACGGTATTTTTCGCTCACAGGTTCGGCAATTGATTCAGTGCCAAGCATTCTACCAAGTCGCTGTATTTGAATACCGATATCATCTAATCCACCCGTTTTTGAGGCATAAACCGGGATCCCAAATTTTTTCAGTTGCTTGATGTCTGCGGCTGAATTGCCTTGCTGCCAATAAATAATCATGTCTGGTTCTAACGCCAGTATGGTTTCGATGTTGATCTGCTGTGAGCTTGCGACGATAGGTAATGCTTTCGCGGCATCAGGGTAATCTGAATAAGCGCTGACGCCGATAAGTCTATCACCCCCGCCAGCGGCAAAAACCAACTCTGTAGTGTGCGGTGACAGCGAGATAATACGCTGTGGATAGTGCTGTAGATCGCCCTGTAGATGGTTTTTGGGGGAGTTTATTTGCTCTACTGATGGTTGAGCCTGTACTGGCAATGATAGTACTGATGATACCGCCATGATGAATAGCGACATGGTACATAGGTTAACGAAACGCGCGTGAACAGACATAAGAACTCATTGTGGTAAAGGAAACGTTGAAACAGCATGTTAGGGTTTTATTTTTATATACACCTAGTGCTTATTTAATTGCAATGAGCACATAGATCGCGGTGATAAAGCATAGCCAAACCGCCATTGCCAAAGTCAATTTTTGCTGTGCGCGCTGAATATCCTCGCGCTGTGCAGGTTGATTGTGACCAAGTTGACTAAAGCGCTGCATTGCGCCTTGGTATTTACGTGGACCACCAAGTTGGATCGCGAGGCTATAAGCAAAACTCGATAATAAAAAACCGCTGCCAAAGTGATGCCATTTCTTTGCTTGTTCAGTTAAATTCGATAATGGGCTTGTCGCGCGCTGTAAGCTGCGTAATGTGCATGCGAGTATAAGATGAGATGGTAATGCTAATAACTGCAATATGGCCGCTGCAGGACGACCAAAGTGATGGTTACCTGTTAGTTTGCAATTCCAGTTATGAGCCATTAATTGAATGACACGATAAATGATGGCTGGCCAGATACCTAAGCAGCTATACCAAAAAATAACGGCAAACCATTGGTAGCTATTACGTAAACACAGGCTTTCGATACTGGCTTTATGTAAGCCAAGCAAGGATAGCTGGTCTAAATCACGTAATATGCGTGGCTGTATTTGCGTGATGATGGTTTGTTTCTCGAGAGTGCCTAAATCAACTGTAGGTAAACTGATTTTTTCCCACTGTAATAAACACAGTAACAATAGTAATTCAAAGAGAATACTTTCAATCACAATAAATTCAATGACCACGGCGATGGCTAATATAAAGCCGAGCATGATGATCGTGGCAAGGCTGCCTGCGATGACTTGTTGCTGGTCGCTACGCTGGGCGTTATTGACTTTATTTGCAATAGCACTAAATAGGTTGTTTATCAGTTGCGTAGGGTGATAGCGCGCTGAACAGAGCGGTAATCGAGCAATAATGATAGCAGTCAGTAAGATAAATACTGACTGCATACTGGTCCAATCCATGGCCAAATTCATGCTATTTTAATTCTTTAAGCATGTTTAGTACCATAGCTGAAGAGTTTTTCGCTGCAACAACCAGGTATTCTTCAAATGATGTTGGTGATTCTTTACCAGCGATATCAGATAGAGAGCGGATCACTACAAATGGCACGTCAAACTGGTGACATGTTTGTGCAATTGCTGCCGCTTCCATTTCTACTGCGGCCATTGTAGGGAAGTTTACACGTGCTTCTTCTACTTTTTTCGGATCACACATAAAGCTATCGCCAGTACAAATTAGACCTTCGATAGTGTTGATTTCGCTGTCTGCTGTAATGGCTTTCTTCGCTGCTTCAACAAGGCGAGTGTCAGGAATGAATGCTGCAGGTTTCTGTGCACATTGACCAATTTCGTAACCAAATACAGTTAAGTCTACATCGTGATGACGTACTTCACTTGAGATCACTACATCGCCAACTTTAAGGGCTTTATCATAACCGCCAGCAGAGCCTGTATTGATGATGTAATCAGGCTTGTAATGTTCAAGTAGTAACGTTGTCGCTACTGTTGCCGCTACTTTACCAATGCCTGACTTACTTAAAATAACATCATGACCAGCAAGCGTGCCACTATAATACTCACAACCAGCTTGAGTAAATGTTGTTACGTTGTCTAGTTGCTCACGCAGGATCTCAACTTCCTGCTCCATTGCGCCAATAATACCTATTTTCATCGTTGTCTCTAATCTATTTCGAAAAATGCTATGCTAGCACAATTTGGGAGTGGAATTAATGGCCGTATTAATTAAAAGAAACGCCTAAGCCAAATGCAAGTCGAAAATCATTTTTATCTAGTTGCATACCATCCACATCTAATAACGGGTTATTGACCCTGTCCCAGAAAAAAGTAATCTCAAAATCCAATACATCGGTTAATTCAATATCAAAGTTCATCTTGGTATTTTGTAAATAACCACCAAGTTCAGACTCTGTGGCTGTTATTTTATAACTTAATTCAAAATCAATTTGGTCATGGATTTCACGTTCATAATCGACGGTCAGGGATACCGCGAGACTGGAGTCGCTACTATTCAATTGGGTGTCAGTATATTCATACCTGGTGTACAGATACGAGGGACCTAAGTTCATTTCGAGCTCTTGATCGCCATCATCAATAAATTGATAACCGATACCCATACCGACATTGACTCGGCTGTTTACATTTTGCAGTGGATCACGGAAAAGGCTTAAATCAAGCGGTCGGAAAAATAAATCTTTGTCGCTGTAAACATCGTAGGTCGTTGTAAAACGATGGTTTTCATCTGTTTGCACGTTATTTGTTTCACCAATAATAGCGACATATGACGCCTTAATACGTGATGCTGTCGTGTGTCTAGACAGCTCTGCATTGGTATTATACTCAAGCTTATTGGTATTACCTGAGCTAAGGTTAGCGCCAAAAGTAATCTTACCTTGCCAAATATTGGCACCAGTTTCGAGACCGGCGATCAGCGTCATTAGCTCGTCTTGGATAACTTCATGTTGGCGGTTATTACTGACAATTAATATACCGTCTTCAAGCGCAATCGTACCGGTAATTATCTCGCCATTAATGGTTCTAACGGTAAATAGCTGACGGCTGTTAATACGGCTGATATCACTCCAGCTAATTTTTAAATCGCCAAGGTCGTCGCTATCAAAAGCTAATTTATCATTATACAAATCTTCGATGTTACCAATTAAGAATTCACCTGATTTAAGCCAGAGCCAATCTTCGTCTACACCTAAACTATCTGCAAGTATGACTTCTTGGCTGTTTTCTGTCGTCGTCACAGCATCGCTATTTTCGGCGATATTGGTACTGACTTTGGTTGGCTCACTCTCGGGGCTAGGCGTATCGGTGTTGATATAGTCGCCTAGGATTATCTCTTGCGCAGCAAAACTCGGTGCGCTAGATAGGGCACTGATAAAAATGAGCGTTATGCTGGTGACTACCAATCGGTGTAGGGCAGTTATGGAGAGATTAAACGAATTCATTATCACCAAGTATTGGGGCCATCAAGACCGTTAAATTGACGGACATGATACAAAAAAAAAGCACGTAATTAAATATATTATCGTTTTTCTGACGCTAATTTACATATAAAAAAAACGCTAGCATAATTATGCTAGCGTTTTTAGTTAGATAGTAGAAGCACGAATTATTTAAACGTCTAAATAATCCAGCATAGCTTCAGCTGCACGTCGACCTTCATCAATTGCTGTTACCACAAGATCTGAACCTCGAACCGCATCACCGCCAGCAAATATTTTAGGGTTTGCTGTTTGGAATGGGAAGTCACTTTCAGCTGGGGCAATAATCCCATTCCAGCTATTTGTAGTAACACCTTCATCCAATAACCACTGTGCCGGATCTGGTTGGAAACCAAACGCTTGAATAACGGCATCGGCTTTGAGTACGTGTTCAGAACCAATCACTTGCTCGGCACGACGACGACCATTTGCATCAGGCTTACCTAAATGGGTTTTAACCATTTTTACGCCAACGGCTTTATCGCCAACGACTTCGACATCAAGTGGCTGTAAATTCCATAAGAATTTCACGCCTTCTTCTTTGGCGTTTTTAACTTCACGCTTAGAACCTGGCATGCTGATTTCATCACGGCGGTAAGCACAAGATACCGTTTTTGCACCTTGACGGATCGCGGTACGTACACAGTCCATCGCAGTATCACCACCACCAAGGACAACAACGGTTTTACCTTTTAGATTGATAAACTCATCAACACTCTTTTCAAAACCGAGCTCATGATTGGTGTTCGCAATCAGGTAAGGCAGGGCATCATAAACACCTTGCGCAGCACCATTGTTAAAGCCACCGTTGATGTATTTATACGTACCAACACCAACAAATACCGCATCGTATTCTGATACTAAGTCACTGAATTGAATATCTCTACCAATCTCAGTGTTGAGGCAAAATTCAATGCCCATTTCAGTGAATACTTCACGGCGATGGGTCATCACGCTTTTATCTAGTTTAAATGCCGGAATACCAAATGTTAACAGACCGCCAATTTCAGGGTTACGATCGTATACTACTGGCGTAACACCATTACGGACTAAGATATCTGCAGCGGCAAGACCTGCTGGACCAGCGCCAATAATCGCGACTCTTTTATCGTTGCGAATTACTTTTGACATGTCAGGACGCCAGCCGAGTTTAAAGGCTTCATCGGTAATATATTTTTCGACATTACCAATTGTGACGGCACCGAAGTCATCATTTAGGGTACAAGAGCCTTCGCATAAGCGATCTTGTGGACAAACTCGCCCACAAACTTCAGGCAAGCTGTTCGTTTCATGACAAAGCTCTGCCGCTTCGATAATACGGCCTTCTTCAACGAGTTTTAGCCAGTTAGGAATGTAGTTGTGTACTGGACACTTCCATTCACAGTACGGGTTACCACATTCTAAACAGCGACCCGCTTGCATTTTTGCTTGGTTCGACGTAAATGGCTTATAAATCTCGATAAAGTCGACTTTACGGATCTTTAACGGTTTTTTTACTGGATCAATGCGTTGTACATCGACAAATTGAAATACATTATTACTCATGATCCCTCCTATTGAGCCTGGACACGTAACTCTGCAGCAGAGCGTGATTTGTGGCCAAGTAATGCGTTAATATCAGCTGATTTAGGCTTGATAATAAAGAATTTATTTACCACAGTATCGAATACATTAAGCAGGTCTTGCGCATGCTGACTGCATGTGTGTGCAAGGTGTTCAATAATAATACCGCGGAGATGTTCAACATGCATTGGGTAATCCGTTACAGCATGCTTTTCAACAAGTTCATAGTTAATTTTAGACGCTAATTGGCCATCTTCATCATAGATGTAAGCAAAACCACCGGTCATACCTGCACCGAAGTTAACACCTGTGTTACCCAGGACTGTGACAATACCACCGGTCATGTATTCACAACCGTTATCACCGATACCTTCAATAACCGCATTGGCGCCCGAGTTACGAACAGCAAAACGTTCGCCAGCTAAACCTGCCGCGTATAATTCGCCACCTGATGCGCCATATAAACAAGTATTACCTGCGATCACCGCTTCATTTGATTTAAATGCTGAACCTGGTTCAGGGCGGATCATAATACGGCCACCTGTCATGCCTTTACCGACATAATCGTTGGCATCGCCAGTTAGGTTTAGATTCAAGCCACCCGCATTCCACACACCGAAACTTTGACCAGCAGTACCAGTAAAGTTAACGGTAATAGGTTCTGCTGCCATGCCCTGGTTACCGTGTTGTTTAGCAATTTCGCCAGACAAACGTGCACCCACAGAACGATCGGTATTTTTAATTGGGAAACTACTTGATAACCCTGTTTGCTCAGTAATTGATTCTAAGTAGTGTGCAATTAACGTTTCGTTAAGCTCTGCTTTATCATACGGTTCGTTGGTTGCTTGACAATATATACCTAGGCCTGCTTTTGGCTGTGGTTTATAGGTAATGCCAGACAAATCAATTTTACGTTGTTTTTCAGTTAAGCCGTCTAGTTGTACTAATAAATCAGTACGACCAATTAAATCAGTTAACTGCGTTACGCCAAGCGATGCCATGATTTCACGGGTTTCTTGGGCGATGAACTTAAAGTAGTTCATAACCATTTCCGGTAGACCATGGAAGTGATCTTGACGTAATTTTTCGTCTTGTGTTGCAACACCTGTCGCACAGTTATTTAAGTGACAAATTCGTAGGAATTTACACCCTAATGCAACCATAGGACCAGTACCGAAACCAAAGCTTTCAGCACCTAGTATCGCGCCTTTTACAACGTCTAAGCCAGTTTTTAAACCGCCATCAACTTGTAAGCGAATACGATGACGTAAGCCATTTTCAACCAATGCTTGCTGAGTTTCAGCTAAGCCAAGTTCCCAAGGGCTACCAGCGTATTTCACTGACGTAATTGGACTTGCAGCTGTACCGCCGTCATAACCAGAGATCGTGATTAAATCGGCATATGCTTTAGCAACACCAGTCGCAATCGTACCAACACCGGGTTCTGATACTAATTTCACCGATACTAATACAGTTGGATTAATTTGCTTAATATCGAAAATCAGCTGAGCTAAATCTTCAATTGAATAGATATCGTGATGCGGTGGCGGTGAAATTAGTGTTACACCTTGCACTGAGTTACGTAGTTTGGCAATTTCAGCTGTTACCTTGTGACCTGGTAGTTGCCCACCTTCACCGGGTTTTGCACCTTGCGCTACTTTAATCTGAATGATTTCAGCATTCATTAAGTAATGTGGTGTTACACCGAAACGACCAGATGCGATCTGTTTGATTTTCGATACTTTAAGCGTACCAAAACGGCGTGGATCTTCACCACCTTCACCTGAGTTTGAATTACCACCTAAGGTATTCATCGCAATCGCCAATGACTCATGCGCTTCAGGACTTAATGCGCCAATTGACATAGCTGCAGTATCAAAGCGTTTAAATAGGTTATCTTCATGTTCTACAGCATCAAGTGCAACCGGAGTATCCGATACTTTAAGTTGTAGCATGTCACGCAGACTTGAAATCGGGCGCTCATTTACTTCTTTTGAATACTGTTGGTAATCTGCATATTCACCACTTTGCACTGCTTTTTGTAGCGTGCTAACCACATCAGGGTTATAAGCGTGATATTCGCCACCATGAACATACTTCAGTAGGCCACCTTGTGAAGTTGGCTTACGTGTTGTCCATGCTAGTTTGCTTAATTTCTGTTGATCAATGTGGAAGTCGCTAAAGTCAGCACCTTTAATACGGCAGCTGGTACCTTTAAAGCATAGTTCGATCACTTCATCAGCTAAACCAACGGCTTCAAACAATTGCGAACAACGGTAGCTGGCAATGGTTGAAATTCCCATTTTTGACATGATCTTATACAGACCTTTATTAATACCATTACGGTAGTTTAATAAAGTTTTTGTTGTGTCTTGCTTGATTGTGCCTATTTCAACTAATTTACGTAGTGATTCATAAGCAAGATACGGGTAAATAGCCGTTGCACCAAAACCAATCAATACAGCAAAATGATGCGGGTCACGTGCACTTGCTGTTTCAACCACAATGTTGGTATCACAACGTAAGTTCGCTTCAACCAAGGCTGTTTGTACCGCACCGACAGCCATTGCTGCTGGAATAGGTAAATTATTTTTAGTCAGTGTCCGATCTGTTAAGACTAATAACACTGCGCCAGAACCTGCTTGCTCAACAGCTTCAGCTGTAATGCGCGCGACTGCGCGACCTAATGTTTCAGCTTGGCCATCAAAGCACAGGTTAATTGTTGCTGTTCTGTAGTATTCATTACTTAAATCGGTCACTTGTTTAAAGTCAGAATAAAGTAATACTGGCGAATCAAATAGTACGCGGTGCGCATGACCATGTGTTTCGTTAAATACATTGTGCTCACGACCAATACATGTTGCCAGAGACATCACATGGTTTTCACGTAATGGATCTATCGGCGGATTGGTTACTTGCGCAAATTTTTGGCGGAAGTAGTCATACAGCGAGCGGGTTTTAGTTGACAACACAGCCATCGGTGTATCATCACCCATAGAGCCTGTGGCTTCTTGGCCGTTTTCGCCTAACACACGTAGAATTTGTTCTAATTCTTCTTTGCTACAATCAAATTGTTTTTGATACGTAGCTAATTGTTCGTCATCAAATGTGCGTGTGCCAATGGCTTCTGGAGGCAATGCTTCAAATGGTGTTAACTTCGTTGAATTGTTTGATAACCATTCGCGGTAAGGATTACGGCCTTTTAATTCCTGGTCAATTTCCCAAGAGGTCCATAATTTACCTGTTTCGGTATCGATAACAAGTAATTCGCCTGGACCAACACGGCCTTTTTCGATTACTTCATCCGCGCTGTAGTCCCAGATACCTACTTCAGAGGCAACGGTAATCAAACCATCTTTGGTTCGTACATAACGTGCCGGACGCAAACCATTACGATCTAGACCACAAGCAGCATAACGGCCATCACTGAGGACGATACCCGCTGGGCCATCCCAAGGTTCCATATGCATTGAGTTGAAGTCATAGAATGCGCGTAGATCATCATCCATATTAGGGTGATTTTGCCATGCAGGCGGAACAAGCAGACGGAAAGCACGGAAAATATCCATACCACCGGCTAAGAATAGCTCAAGCATGTTATCCATTGATGATGAATCAGAACCTTTGGTATTCACAAACGGCGCAGCATCATGCATGTCAGGAAGCAGTGGCGAGCTAAATTTGTAGCTACGTGCACGTGCCCACTCGCGGTTACCTTCGATGGTATTAATTTCACCATTGTGCGCCATAAAGCGGAATGGTTGTGCTAACGGCCATTTAGGCGACGTATTTGTTGAAAATCGTTGATGGAATAAGCAAATTGCAGATTGCATACGAAGATCGGCAAGGTCTAAGAAAAACTTAGGCAGATCGCCCGCCATACACAAACCTTTATAGATAGTTACTAGGTTTGATAGGCTGGCAATATAAAAATCGCTGTCATCGGTAATACGTTTTTCGATACGACGTTTAGTTAAATATAAACGGCGTTCAATATCTTTTGGAGCCCAACCTGCAGGTGCACTAATAAATACCTGTTGGATTTGTGGCAGCGATGACATGGCAATTTCGCCAAGCACACTGGTATCAAGAGGGACTTCACGCCAGCCAACCACATTGAGTGTTTCGCGTTCGAGTTCTTCTTTAATGATTTGTTTTGCTGTCGCAGACTTATCCGTATCCTGATTTAAGAAAATCATACCAACGGCGTAATTATTGCCTAGGTTCCAATTATTTTCTATCGCGATGGCACGGAAAAAACTGTCTGGTTTCTGCATAAGTAAACCACAGCCATCCCCTGTTTTTCCATCTGCTGCGATACCGCCCCTATGTTGCATCCGGTCTAATGATGATATAGCGACGCGCACTAACTTATGGCTAGCTTCACCTTCTTGGTGGGCGATTAAACCAAAACCACAGTTGTCTTTTTCCAGCGACGGGTCATAGACTGACATTGCACTTCTCCCTTGCATTCAATTTACTAAATACTGATTGTGTATGCCTCATTGAGATTCTACTCAGAGTTTAAATATACATACAAAAATAGGTAAATCGTTAAAGTTTCCAAAAGCCGAAAATTGGCTAACCTGCCAAATTTACCAGAATTAACACTTAGGTCAATCTAAAAATGTATTCTGAGTTACTTATCACCTTTTCATATAAATGGGCCATTTGTTTTGTCATTGGTCAATAAAGTGTGATAAATATTGATGATTGTTTAAGATTTGGTTTTTAATTTTGGAGATATGACATTGTGTGATTTTAAATGATGTTTCAGCAGTTATTCATGATGTAGTGTGCCATTTTTATTTCTTTTGATACATAATTTACTGATTTAGTTGGTTTATGTTACTTAGTACTAAAGTATGGAAAACAAAAATGGGTTATTGCGCTAGTTTTTAGAATGCTTGCTTTACAGTATACTCATTTTGGTGTTCTATAATCCGTCAGTGTGAGATGGATCTTGGGCGAAATTATGGATTTTAAATATCAATCTGCGATGCAAACAATATTAAATTGGTGGCAGGGCATTACTGAATTATCAACAAATATGCCTGTCGTGATCACGCTTTGGTTAGTTTTGGCGGCCTCATTAACGAATATGTTGGTGATGTTGGTACTATCGCGAAAACTGTCTGCCAGTAAAACATTACTGACATTTTCAGCTACGCCGACACTTGTTCTTGATGTAAAAAAAGCCTCGATACGTTATGCGAATCCAGCAATAACTAGGCTTTTTGACCGAGATAATAAGACCAGTCATATTGTTGCTCAATGTTGTTTCGAACGGCTATCTGAACTCTCCGGTGAAACGTCTATCACCAATGATGTATTTCATATAAAGCAATTGAAGAAAACGCTGCGTTATAGTGCGGTGCAAATTAATTATCAAGGTCGCCGTGCCTGGTTATGTCAAATTGATCATATCGATACTAACTCTTCCTCTATCTCACCTTGGGATTTGGATGGGCAGATTATTCAAACTTTATTTTCGTCAAACTCAGCGTTTATTCATATCAAAACATTAGATGGTCTGATCCTGAGTTGTTCACCATCATGGGCCTCGCAATTTGAGCGGTCGGTAGAACAAGTGAATGGTCACTTTGAACATGACTTTTACAGTGCCTCGAAGCTCGAGCAAATTAAGTCTTGTGAAAAGTCTGTGCTTATCGGTGAAATACAAGAATATGAAGAGTGGAGTATGGTTGATAATAATATTTTATTGCAGACCACTAAGTCCCCATTGTATGACGAGCATAAAAAAGTCGTCGCGATTTTAACTGTATCGCATGACCAAACGGAAATAATGGATCTGAATGAACGTTTATTGAGTGAAAATGGTGAACATTTACGTATTGAAGCGGAATTAAGTCGTAACAATAGTTTATTAAACTCGGTGATTAATGCGACGCCAGATCCGGTGGCATTTATGAATGGTAACGGCAAATATGTTGGCGCAAATAATGGATATTGCGAAGTGGTTGGTGTTAAACATGCCGATTTACTGGGCATGGATAGACAGCAATTGTTCACTTGCGATAAAAGATCTTGGTTGTTGGAACAAGAAAATCAATTGTTGGAGGATGGTAAATCTGTTCGTTATGAAGAGTTACTGCATCTTGCAGGCGAAGAACCACGCTGGTATGAAATATGTAAACAACGCTATCTCAACAGCACTAATGGTGAGAGTGGAATTTTAATTATTTATCGTGATCTGACCGAACGTAAGCGTATCGAACATGAACTAGAGCAGGCGATAGAAAAATTTGATGAATTAAGTTCAATTGATGAACTGACTAAAATTGCTAATCGACGTACGTTTGATAGCAAGCTACAGCATTATTGGTCAACGCATCATCGAGAGGTCAAGCAGATGTCCTTGTTGTTCTGTGATGTCGATAGTTTCAAATTATATAATGATAATTACGGCCACCCGATGGGGGATGTTGTGCTCGCAAACATAGCACAAGTGATGGATGAGCAGGTTCACCGTGGTGCAGATTTAGTCGCGCGTTATGGTGGCGAAGAATTTGCGGTTATTTTACCTAATACCGATGAGGAAGGGGCTATTCGCCTTGCCAATAAAATCATTGTGGCGATTGAACAACTGGCAATTACACATGCTTATTCTAAGGCGTCGAAATATGTCACCTTAAGTATTGGTATTGCGACTATGTGTCCGGAAAGCGAAAGTTCGGAGGCACAATTACTTGAAAATGCGGATAAGGCTTTGTATCTTGCGAAAGAGCATGGCCGTAATCAGTGTTGGGTTTACCAGGAGCAAGTGCAGGACAGTGCTATGGTCGAATTAAATTTTGATCTCATAAAACCATAGATTTATTAAAACCTTAATTTTCCGCTAGTTTGCTTATAACCTATCGTATATTATTAATTATCTAGATAATTTTATTACTGTGGGTAATCCATGATTAAAATCAGAGCCTGGGCTCAATACTACGTTGATATGCTTACTAAGTTGGGTGTTATACGCTTTAGTATTATCTCTGCGGCCACGACTATTTTCTTTTCTATCATGATCCAAGCAAGCATTAATTATATTTTGCGTGGCGAAGTGCAACTTGATGATTTGTATGCGGCTATTTTATTCGCCATTATTGTCACGCCTTGGGTGGTATTTTTCCTCTCTATAGTTGTCCAACAACTCGAAGATTCACGTAAACGACTCAGTAAAATGGTTTATAAACTGCAAGAAGTACGTGCTCGCGATTTACAGTTGCAACAAGAATTACAAGTAAACCTGATTGAACTTAATGCCGAATTTGAAGAGCGTAAAAAAGCAGAATCAGATAGAAATCAAGCTTTCAAAGATTTAGAAAATGAAGTATTTCAGCGTGAACAGGCGCAATTAGTGGTGGAAGAGCGCTCTGCGTTAGTGCGTTCATTTATTGATAGCTCGCCTGATTTGGTTTATTACAGTAATGAACAAGGGCAATTTTCTGGCTGTAACTTAGCCATGGAATCGTTAACGGGTAAAATCGAAAAAGAGCTTATTGGTTTTACGCCGTTTGATGTTTACGATACCGAGATTGCGGCTAAATTTGCTGCCACCGATAAAGCAGTATTAAGCACTCAGCTATCTGAAACTTACGAGCAATGGTTAACTTATCCTGATGGCCACAAGGCGTGTTTTGAATTACGTAAAGTCCCTTTCTTTGGGCGTCGAAATGAATCTATCGGTGTCCTTGGTTATGGCCGTGACATTACCGAACGTAAGAAATACCAAGATGCATTAGAAAAGGCCAGTCGCGATAAAACCACTTTTATTTCAACCATTAGTCATGAGTTAAGAACCCCGTTAAACGGGGTTGTTGGTTTAAGTCGGATCTTACTTGATGGCTCGCTCAGCGAAGAGCAGCGCCAGCACTTAAATACCATTTATGTTAGCGCGCAAACAATGGGTAATATCTTTAACGATATTATTGATTTGGATAAGTTTGATCGCCGTAAATTTGAGATTGTTAACCAACCGATTGAATTTAGAAGTTTTCTTAACGACATTAAAACCTTAGCCTTGTTACAAGCAGAGCAAAAGGGCTTGGTATTAGCATTTGATATATTTGGTGAGATCCCTGATTTTATCAATGCAGATGGTACTCGATTACGCCAAGTGTTATGGAATTTGGTGTCGAATGCGGTGAAGTTCACCGATTCTGGCGAAGTAAGTATTCGAGTTTTCACCAGCGAAGAAGACGGTAATCGCATTGGTTTAACCTTTGAGGTTGAAGATACCGGTATTGGCATCTCTGCTGAAGGCCAGGATAAAATATTCGCTATGTATTATCAGGAGCAGGGCAGTAAGCGTGCTACCGGTACTGGTATCGGTCTGTCTGTTGCTAAAAGTTTAATGACTGCGATGGGCGGCGATATTTGGGTCAGCAGTGAATTAGGTGAAGGTGCCTGTTTCACAATCGAGTTTGATGTTGATGGCGTAGAAAGTTTACAGCCGATTGATGTACCAGAAACGGAACAAACTAAGCTGTCGATACTACTTGTTGAAGATATCGAGTTAAATGTCACTGTGTGCACCGCTATTTTAAATAAATTAGGCCACAGTGTGGCTGTCGCTATTGATGGCCAATCCGCTATCGAAATGGCAGAAAATAATCATTATGATTTAATTTTCTTGGATATTAACTTACCGGACATGACTGGTTTTGATGTGATTAAAACCTTACGTGAAAATGACGCTCTTGAATTACCACCAGTTGTGGCGTTAACGGCGAATGTCATTAATAATCGTCAAGAGTATATCGATAAAGGCATGGATGATGCGATCAGTAAACCATTATCGATCAATGCTGTAACCGGGGTCATTAGTCGCTTATTTAGCAGTTTAGAGCAGGGGGCTGAATCACCGCTTAATTATGTTGTTGATGAATTGGTCGATGAACAAAAAATGCTTGATGAATATCTTGATGTTGATTTATTACAGCAATATCTGGATACCTTAGGCAAAGATTTATTACTGGAAAGTGTGCGCTTATTTGAACAAACCATGCCGCACTATTTAACCTTGTTAAATACGAATTTAACCGCACGAGATCAAGATGCGATCGTTGATGAAGCACATAAGATTAAAGGCGCTGCAGGCTCAATTGGACTGACTCGTATTCAGCAGGTGTCACAATTAGCGCAGTCACCAGAACAGCCGACGTGGTGGCAGAATATTGATGACTGGGTTGAACAAATTAATACTGAATATCAGCATGATGTTAACCGTCTGAAAACTTGGATTGCTAATCAGGATGGATAACCAAGATGGATAAATGGGATTCGTTTACTAATTTTATTACTTTATTGCTGGTTTTTCTGCATGCGGTGATCATTATATTAGTTTCATTTCGGGTTATCACTAAACGCCGTTCTGCCAGTATATCGTTAGCCTGGCTATCGGTGATTTATACGTTACCGTTTGCTGGGGTGGTGATTTATTTGATTTTTGGTGAGCTGTACCTCGGTAAAAAACGGGTACAACGCGCCGAAGCAATGTTTGATCCTTTTACGCAACAGATTAATCAATGTGCTGCGCCGTATTTAGTACCTTATGATGAGAATAACAGAAGTTTAGTCACGCCCTTGCGTGAGTTGATTCATGGGCGTTTTAAAATGCCTGGCGTCACAGGTAATCAACTGATGTTATTAACTCGTCCACACGGTATTCTCGAACAAATAATTGCTGATATTAATGCTGCGAGCCAAGTTGTCTACCTTGAATTTTATATATGGGCGGTGGGTGGAAAAGCGGATGAGGTGGCTGTCGCGCTGATTAATACTGCTAAACGGGGGGTTGATTGTCGTGTCATGCTTGATTCTGTGGGCAGTTCGGCATTCTTTAAAAGCCATTGGCCGCTGCAATTTAAGCGGGCGGGTATTCACCTTATTGAAGTCTTACCCGTTGGTCCTATGCGGATATTCTTTCATCGCCAAGATTTACGTATGCACCGTAAACTTATCGCTATTGATAGCCATGTTGGTTACACCGGTAGTATGAACCTAGTTGACCCACATGTGTTCAAGCAAGACGCTGGAGTGGGTGAATGGGTCGATATAATGATCCGCATGCAAGGCCCTATTATTCCTATTACAGCCTCACTACTCGAATTTGATTGGGAGATGGAAACGGGTGAAAGCTTAGTTAAAAATATGCTGGTAAAATGTAAGGAAAGCCCTGTATTTGATGAAAAAAGTCATGTGCAAATGATCCCATCTGGGCCTTATGTTGATGATGATAATATCCATCAAGTATTAGTTTCAGCAATTTATTCAGCGCAAAAATCATTAATTTTAACGACGCCTTATTTTGTTCCTGATGAAGCTTTGCAAGCGGCACTTAAAACTGCCAGTGCGCGCGGTGTTAAAGTACAAATCATTCTGCCAGCAAAGAATGACTCACGTATGGTCGATTATGCCTGCAAAGGTTTTTTTGAAGAACTGCTGGCTTGTGGTGTTGAAATATATCAATACCAAAATGGCCTACTGCATACCAAAAGTATTCTGGTCGATAATGAGCTATGTTTGGTGGGGACGGTTAATTTAGATAAACGCAGTTTTTGGCTCAACTTCGAAGTAACATTACTGATTGACCAATCACCTTTTATTGCCGAACTGTACCAACTACAGCTATCTTATATCGCTCATTCGCATAAAGTATGCCTAACGCAATGGCAACAACGAGGCCGAGTACAACGCTTTCTAGAAAGCGTATTTTATTTATTCAACCCGTTGTTGTAATCTTGAATAACAAAAATAATAACAAAACTCATCATCAATAAAAGAGTAGGAATTAAGATGAAAAAAGCAATTTTAGTCGTATTCACAGTCCTTGGCTTAGCTGCCTGTGCTAACACAGAAACCACGCCTGAGACAGCAAAGGCATTACCAACATTACCAACTTATAGTAATAGCTGTCCTGATGAACGTCCACAGATGTGTACGATGGATTACCGCCCAGTATGCGGTACAACTGAATCGGGTGAATTGAAAACATTCAGCAATGCGTGTGGGGCATGTTCTGATGCAACGGTACGTGGTTTCACTGAAGGTGAATGTAAATAGTCTTAGCTAAATGTTGCTGTCATTTAAGTTGTCACTAACGTTTAGATAGAAAAAAACCAGTGAAGTGATTCACTGGTTTTTTGTTTAATGATTTTCGGTATTGATATAACTGATTTAAAGATCGCTTATTTAGCGATGACTTATTTAGAGATAGTTATGCATCAACTTGTAATTCGCGTGCCAATTTAGCGTCTTGGCAGCCTTTAATTGCATCTTGAATTAAATCTAATGCAGTGCCATTGTATTCAGGTAATTTCACGTCAGATGTCGCGATAGGCGTCGTTCTTTCGCCCCACTTGATCATCGTCGCGCCCCAAGTTAACCCCCCACCAAATGCAGCTAATAATACATTATCACCTGCTTTAATACGGCCTTCTTCTAGTGCTTCACACAGTGCAATTGGCACTGTTGCTGACGAAGTATTGCCATATTTATGCACGTTCACCATTACTTTTTCTTTGCTGGCACCCATACGTTTAGCTAAGAAATCAATAATACGTAAGTTAGCTTGATGAGGAATAATAAAATCAACATCTTCTGGGGTCATATTGGCTTTTTCTAAGGCAATCGCAGACGCTTCACCCATACGGGTTACCGCACGTTTAAAGATCTCTTTACCTTCGAAGTTGAAATCAAATAGCCCATCGATATTTTTGAAACGCGCTCTGTCAGTACCAAAGTTTGGCACGGACAGGATGTGTCCAGCATCACCGTCACAACCAATTTTGTTACTTAAAATACCTTGTTTTTCTGTGCTTGATTCTAGGATCACAGCGCCCGCGCCATCGCCGAATAATACGGCTGTACCACGCTCTGTCCAGTCAAGGAAATAGCTGATGCGCTCGGCACCAATCACTAATATCTTGTCCATTTGGCCGCTTTGGATAAAGGCGTTAGCCGTACTCAGGCCATATACAAAGCCGGTACACGCTGCATTCATATCAAATACAGCCGCGTTAGTTGCGCCTAATTTAGCTTGTACTTTTGATGCTGCACTCGGTAGTGTGCAATCCGCGGTACAAGTGGCAAAGAAAATACCATCAAGTTCAGATGCATCAATACCTGCTGCAGCGATCGCTTGGCATGCTGCAACGTAAGCAAGTTCTGATGTACTTACATGTGAAATTCTGCGTTCCTGCATACCGGTACGAGATTGAATCCATTCATCATTCGTATCAAGAAAAGTGCTTAGGTCATTATTTGTTAGCGTCGCGGGCGGTAAGCATTTACCCCAACCGGTGATATTTGCATAGTGCATTAAAATTTACCTATGTTTGTGACTGGATAATACAGAGCGGGTCGTGAAATATACGCAATACGAAGTGATTTAGTATTTAATTATACGCTGTTTGGCAGAGTGCCAATTCGGATAATTAATCTTATTAACCCAATTATAGAGGTTAGTCTTTGAAAGTGGTAGCTAATTTGTCGTATCTGGGATGTATGTTGGGAAAGTTGGATACAAAAAAGGCACCGTTTAGGGTGCCTATCTTTGCGTTAATACAGCCTGTCACTGGTGATGACGAATATTCCTGGGTAAGGATTGTTGCCTGATTGGTTGCAAGAAGGGTACTTCTATCACCGCATCGACCTGGGTTAAGGTGTTTGCTAATCAGCTTTTGGCGTTATCTTTAACTGGGTTTAGTATAGCCATAACGATTTGGAATGTGGTTGCGATGTTTGCATTAATTGTCACTTTGTTAGCAATTACATTTGTATTTACACTATTTATTGGCAATAATTAACCCTTATGTTGTTTTGGTGCGCTATTTATATTCTTACTTTCATTAAATGGAAACGACAATGACCAGAGACGTTGGCTGCTTATGCCTTTATAACGTGTGTAATGTGATAATACGGAGATGCAAAGATGAAACTTGATCGTACGGATAAATTAATCTTAAACTTAATTCAAGAAAATGGCCGGATCAGTAATTTAGAGTTAGCTGATAAAATTGGTCTGTCTGCGTCACCTTGCTCACGCCGCGTTAAGCATTTAGAAGAGTTAGGTTTAATTGATAAACATGTGACCTTGCTTGATCAAGCTAAACTCGGTTTAAAGTTGACGGCTTATATCCACATCAGTATGGATCGTCATACGCCAGAGCGATTTGATAATTTTGAAGCTGAGATTGCCGCTATTCCTGATGTGATGGAATGTTGTATTATCACCGGTAGTGATGCAGATTTTCAGTTAAAGGTGATCGTGCCGGATATGGATCATTACCAAGAATTATTGTTAGGGAAGTTGACGCGTATTAAAGGTGTAACAGGGGTGAGATCGAGCTTTATGTTACGGAATGTCTTAAGTCGAACTGTATTGCCGCTCGACCATATTAAATAATTGACTTAAATGGCTCAGCTTAACGGTGAGTTACTGAGCCTGATAAATGATTAACTTGCTGTCGCAAGGTATTTCGTTTTTGCTGATTGATAATCGGCAATAACACCCGCCATCACTGATTCTTCGTAAGCGATCAGGCCACTTAACAACATTACTTTTTGACCAGTACCGACTTTATCATCACCTTCGTAAAAATCGAACTTAAAGGTCACGCTTGCACGTTTACCTTGTACTTCAATAATAGCTTCATCAAATTTAAGCTCAATGCGATTAACTCGTACGCGAGTCATGTTTATCTGCATTGATTTATACATGATTAAAGCACGAGCAGGATTAAACATCAGGTCTTTTGAGCGCATCAGCGGCACCATGATGTCAGGAAAATTTTTACCTGAAAACTGCACGTATTCTTTAATGATTTTACTGATTATGTTTTCATCATGCGATGATTGACCACCGAGTTCTAATTCCATAAAAGATTTTTGTTCTGGATTTAGTATTTCAGTTTTATTGTCTAGTAGCGGGGAGAATACCAGGTCAGTGTCGTTTTTAACCATGCCGGTAAAATCAATTTTCATTGTTTCAGATAAACCGAATTTAGCCAAAGACACAGCAAAAAGTAAGTCGCCAGGTACACAAAAACGTTTATTATCCACATCATGGATCTTGTTATAATCGTTTGCTACTGTTTTAGCAAAGCGGCTAGCTTGTTGTTGAGTAAAGCGAAAAGAGCTGTCTTTTTGAGAATAGAATTCGTTTAGAAACATATTTAATTAAGCTACGATAATGAAAACACCAGTTTACATTAATTTTGCTTATAGGCAGGTCGATCCAGTTGCAAGTACGATTTTTTAAAGTGCAGACTGGATCACGCAGTTAGGTTATTTCTTCACATCAGGAGTGACACTTCTCAAAATACCAATGCCGGTGTTAAATAAAGTCGAACTGGTTTTTATCAGCGTTTCAGCAGGCATGGTCGCAGCTGAACCCATCATGGTCGGAATAAACTTTTTAAACGAGTTGTCGACGCCGTCTTCGACTTCTTTACTGAGCTGAGGTAAGAATTCATCAATGATTTGATCGAGTTCTTGTTTTACATGCGCCTCTAGTTCTGGCTGAATTTCGGCAATTTTAGCTTCGATTGCATCGGCAATATCTTTACTTATTTGTGGTGATACTTGGCTAATCGTTGCTTCAGCCTCTTCTTTTACTAACGCTATTTGGGTGGCGATATAAGGTTTGATGACCTGATTGAAGACGTAGATAAAGGCCACTGCTGTAAAGATGCTGCTGAGTAAGGCGGTAAAGATAATTGTGAGCATAATGAACCATTAGATTAAAATAAGTCATTAATATTAACAATTTAGTTAGTTGTGTAAAGGTAAATATGCAGGGAAGTAGGGATAGACCCATAATGCGAATGAGTTTATCCCTATTGACGCTAGTACAGGCAGGCTAGAATACGACAGTGCGGTTTTCATAAATAAATACACGTTCTTCAAGTACCAGACGCAGTGCTTTACTGAGTACTGATTTTTCTACGTCTTTACCTGAACGCGCCATATCTTCGGCACTGTATTTATGATCTACGTGGATCACGTCTTGTAAGATAATTGGACCTTCATCAAGATTATTGGTGACGTAGTGGGCGGTTGCACCAATAATTTTGACGCCACGTTCGAATGCTTGCTTATAAGGCTGTGCCCCGATAAAAGCAGGTAAGAACGAATGATGGATATTAATTATCTTATTTTCAAATGCAGACACAAAATTGGGCGTTAAAATCCGCATGTATTTTGCCAAAATAACATAATCTGGCTGGTACGCAGAAACGGTTTCAATGATCTTTTCTTCGTGTTCTTCGCGGCTAATACCAACATGAGATATCGTGTGATAAGGCACATCAAATTTTTCGGCTAATTCAGCTAGGTTATCGTAATTACCAACGACTGCTGCGATCTCGACATCTAAACCGCCGTAATAATTCTTCATTAAAATATCACCAAGGCAATGCGCCTCTTTAGTGACTAAAATAACGATGCGTTTACGACTTGCTGAGACGAGTTTACGGTGTGAACCTGTTGGCAATGCGCTATCTAGGTCGGCAAGTAAAGTTTCATCGTTGAATATACCATCGAGCTCGGTACGCATAAAAAATCGATTATGGGTACGATCGACAAACTCAGTGTTGTTACTGATGTTGAGTTGGTGTTTGTAACAGATGTTGGTGATCTTTGAGATAAGCCCTTTTTGATCGGGACAATCCGCCAGTAATATTTTCTTTTCCATGATTTCTACTACTTTAATTTGATGTTTAATTGTGTATGGCTAAACGGGGTACTTTATTCTTGTATTCGTTTAGCCATATTGGCTGTGTATCTTATCGAACTTTAATGCTTAATATCGAACTGTAAATGTTAAACCTCGATGTCGATAACGCAGTATTTGTTACTGCTATTAGCCACAGCATTTCTTGTGTTTTTTTCCACTTCCACATAAACAAGCATCATTACGGCCTTGTTTGAGTGGCGCTGGATTTAGCTCACCGTGAGTGTAAAACCACTGCTGGTCTTGAACGATGAAGTTAGAGCGTTCATGTAGACATGCTTCATCTTCGCCATCTTGGAACCATGCTTTGAATTCGACGATACCGGTTTCGCTTTCTTCATCACCTTGGCTCATGATTATTTCTAATCGTAACCATTGGGTATTTTCTGCAGTTTCAGCAATTAAATCTTCATTCAAATCGGCAATGAAATCCGGGTGATGCGTTGCCATTAAATAAACAGGCACGTTATGTACATAAGCACTATATCGTGAGCGCATCAATTGCTCGGCAGTTGCCGCTGCTGCTGTACCATAAATGTATTTACCGCAGCAATCTTTGAAAGGCATTGCCAAGCCACAGCTACAAAGTGTATGCATAATGGCTCTTTATTTTGCAGGTGAAACAGGTGCGCGAGTACCAATTAATACGGTACCGTCCTGTTGAAATGAAAGTGCTTCTTTACGCTTTGCTGAAATTAAAATTGCGCCGTCATCGTAGAATAAAAAGTTTTTCCAGTTACGTTTAAACGTGCCCCAGTTCGTTTCAATCATGTTAAAACGTTCATAGCAAAAGTAAACCTTACTGTTATCGTCCCACGCTAAATGCGTTAGCACTGCTTCAGGTAAGTCATTATTATCGTCATCATCCCAAGCTTGCTGCCAGTCAGCCTCTTGTGACCAAGTATTTTGGTCATGTGGCCAATCGCCCTTACCAAATTGATCGGTAAAGTTACATTGTGAGCTAATCAGCTGGCTCCATAGTTGACCTGCTCTAGCCTTACTGAAGGGTTTGATATTAATGAGATCATCGCCGCTAACAGGCAGCGATTTATGATTAAAAATCCATTTTCGAGAATAAGCTTCAAGTTCTATGTAATTCATTTATGGCACTGGTTATAAGTAAAATTATTTTCAGTTTACAACATTATTAACCCTGGCGGTATCAATTACTCAACGGGTCGTAATTAAACGAGCCGCGGTGTTGTTGAAGTGAGTTGCTGTATTATTTAAATTAGCCGTGACGTTATTCAAAAATACTCTAGTGGTGTTATCATAAAATATCAAATAAGACGCAAGGCGTTGTTTAAATAGCCAATTGATTAAATGAAGGTAGCTATAGATGTTTCAACCGAGTCAATTTCAGCCCCAGTGGTGGATCCGTAACGCGCATTTACAAACGATGCTGCCAACGATTAGTCGCCGCAATCTGAAATTAACGACGATTAATGAAAGGCTTGAACTTGAAGATGGTGATTTTCTTGATCTGGCGTGGACAGCCTTGCCTACCGCTGAAAATAATAAACCGATTGTTATCATATTTCATGGGCTGGAAGGTTCTGTCGAATCCCCTTATGTAAAAGGTATCATGCGCGCGGTGACTGCGGCGGGGTGGATCGGTTTGGTCATGCATTTCCGTGGTTGCAGCGAAGAGTCGAATCGTTTATTACGCGCCTATCATTCTGGTGATACCAGTGATGCAAGTTATGTGATTGGTTTGATGGCTAAACGCTATCCTAATGCACCGTTATTCGCGGTCGGTTATTCGCTTGGTGGCAGTGTGTTAACGCACTATTTAGCCCAAACAGGTACAAAATCTCAGTTATTAGCCGCTTCCATTGTTTCTGCGCCATTACTGTTGGCTGAAAGTGCAGAGCGGATTAAAAAAGGTTTTTCTAAAGCTTATCAGCGTCGATTGATTAAACGCTTGCAAGCCAGTGTAGTGCGTAAGTTTGAACATTTAGATATGCGTTCAGCGTTAGATATGACCACCAAGCAAGTGAAAAAGCTGAATACCTTTGTGGAGTTTGACGATCGCGTTACGGCGCCATTGCATGGTTTTAAAGATGCGCTAGATTATTATAGCCAGTGCAGTAGTTTGCAGTTTTTACATAAAATTCAAACGCCGACCTTATTTATTCATGCCGAGGATGATCCGTTTTTAACTAAAAAGGTGATCCCAAAACTTGAAGACATGTCAGATAATATTTTATTTGAGTTAAGCCGTTATGGTGGTCATGTTGGCTTTGTTTATGGCTCTATATTAAAACCAAAGTATTGGTTAGAAGAGCGCATTCCAACTTGGTTTAATGAATTTACAAAAGGTAGTAAACTGTAATGCGATCTTAAGGTTAATGCTCTATTGTTAATGGTAGCGGTTTAAATTCTGCGATAGTTAACAATACAGGGAAAGTAAGATGAACGCTAAAACGGTTAAGGATGTAAACCTATCGGGTTTCTCGATGTTATCTATAGATGAGTTACCGGGTCCTAAAAAAGCCCCCCTCATCGGTAACTTTGCGCAGATCTCACCTGAATCATTTCATACTAATTTAGAACAATGGGCGAAAGAATATGGCCCAGCTTATCAAATGAAACTATTGAATAAGCAATATGTGGTTATTTCCGATCCTAAAGTTGGTCTTGAAATTATTAAACAAAGGCCTAAGCTATTTAATCGCACAGAGCGCTTAGAATGGTTATTTGAAGATTTAGGTATTCATGGTGTATTTTCCAGTAATGGTGAAAAATGGAAGCGGCAACGACGACTTATCATGCCTGCTTTTTCCTACCGTACACTGGCAAGTTTTGTTCCCCACCTAAAGTCATTATCGATTGATTTACAAACCGCGATTGATAAAAAAATTGCCCTCGGTAGCGCATTTAATGTGCATGAATTATTACAACATTTCACCATAGATATTACCACAGGCCTGGTTTTTGGTTATCAAACCAATATGTTGTCGGGTAGTTCTGATACGACGCTGCGAGATAATATTGATCGTTTATTTAGAGCGCTCAATAAACGCGGTAAATACCCGTTTCCGTGGTGGCGTTATATCCGCACAGCAGAAACTCGCCGAGTTGATAAAGCCCGTGAAGAGGTCTATCAGTTAGCTGTCAGCATGATAAGTAAAGCCAAGGCCGAACTTGCTGAAAATACTGCGCTTGCAGATGAACCTGAAACTATTTTACAAGCGATGATCGTGGCGAGTGACAGTGAGGAGGGGAAATTAACGGATGATGAATTATTTGCTAATATTTTAACCTTGTTACTCGCGGGTGAAGACACCACGTCTAATATGCTTGCTTGGACCTTGTATTATTTAGCGCAAAACCCTGACTTACAACAGCAAGTGATTGATGAGGTATCACATGTTTGTGGTGATATCGAGATGTTGGATTTGGCGGCGTTAGAGCAGTTCGACGTGATTGAAGCAATATTACGTGAAGGTTTACGGCTAAAAGGGACTGCGCCGCTGATATCTGCAGAACCAACGGAAGACACAGTATTAAGTAATGGCATTAAGTTACCCAAAGGTACGGCTATTTTTATATTAACGCGTCCCGGTGGATTAGATGAAAAAGTGGTGGAATGTCCCGAACAGTTTAACCCGGAGCGTTGGTTAGCAAAACCGGATAAACCAGTGTGTCCTCATTTACAAAGTAGCCATCTGCCATTTGGTGCGGGGGCGCGACATTGCCCTGGTGAACGTTTAGCGATGATGGAAGGCAAGGCGGTTATTGCACGTCTATGTTGGTACTATGTAATTAGCCAACCAGAACAGGCGCCTGAAGTAGGTGAAGAGTTTGCATTCACCATGCGACCAACTAATTTAACGCTGACATTAACACCACGTCAATGATATTTAGCAATAACTAACATTGCGCTTTCAAAGTCAGAAAGCCTCCATTAAATAACGCTATTAACGGGGGCTTCTTGCTTTGCTAACTTATTTGACAATCAATACTGGGCAATGCGCATGACGGGTAACCGATTCTGCCACACTCCCTATTAATATATGTTCTAAACCAGTGCGACCGTGGCTAGCAATAACAATCATGTCGCAATCAAAATCGATAGCCGCTTGGACGATCTCTGTTGATGGGTGTCCTTCGAGTACCGCGGTATGTCGTGGCAAGCTTGGCTTGAGTTCAGTGGTGAGTTCATCCAATTTTTCTTGGGTTATTTTGAGCATATGTTCGTGAATGTCACTCGGTGTGATAGCGAGTACTTGAAAACTATCGAAGCCATGGATCTCATTAATGACACTGACTAAATGCAAGGTAGCATCATGTATGATTGCCATTTCTGCAGCGTAGTTTATCGCTTTATTTGCCGTGTCTGAGAAATCGGTCGGGCAAAGGATGTTGTTAATGGTCATGATGAAGCTCCTGGTTAAGATGGGACTAGCAAGTAGTCGTGAGTAATGTATCTACACCTTTAAATATACTTATTTGGGGCTAGTAAACTGTTACTTAGATCATAAAATACTATTTAAATATACTAGGATAGCTATTTCAGTATAGAACAAGGAGATGTTAGTTTTGAAAAGAGTTATAGACTCGATAATTATTATGGGGCGGCATAAAAATGGAGGGGGGACACGAATTAATAATTGAGCTTAGTATCGATATAAATGATGACTACGTGTCTTGAATGTCCAAGCTATATTCGCATTTTTAGTAAATTTGAGTATATAATGCATCCCCCTATTTTACCTGCTCTATAGAGACTGTATATGATTGCGCTGTATGAAAACCCTCGATTGTTTTATATTGGTGATTGCTTGATTATTGATCCAAAGAAGCAAACTATCAGCAAAGATCAACAAATACAAAAAATTGAGCCGCAATTGATTCAGCTATTACTTTTGCTGGTTAGTGCACAGGGTAATATTGTTTCACGAGAACGGATATTTGAAGCCGTTTGGCCAAATATGGTGGTGACTCAAAACTCACTAAATCAATCCATCAGTAAATTACGAAAATTATTAGGTGATAACAGTAAGTCACCAGAAATGATTATAACGAACCCACGTAAAGGTTACTCATTTATCGGACGGATTAGTTTTCCTGAAGACAGTATTTCAACGGTATTCGTTGATGAGGTTGCCTCTTTATCTGCAAAAAATATTACCCCAAAAAATAATAAAGCGTTAGATACTGAGCCTACAAAGTTAAAAAAATATCCCAAAGTGAGTGTTAAGTCTATTGGCTATAGTCTTATTTTTATCCTCATAGCCGCGGCTTTCGTTATCTCGCTATGGCCACAAAGCAATAAAACCATCGTCGTATCTCCCGCTTTAATTATCACGCGTTCAGGTGAGATCCCTGCGGATCCGATTAGCCATGCATTATCTGGATTTTTGTTTTATGGGCTTAAGAATTCGTTTGCAGGGGAAAATGTAGATGTGCGCTTTGAATGTTCAACCCCCGCAGCAAAACAGATTTGCCCTGAGAGTTATCATTTTGATCGTAGTCAAGTTATAGAAATAAAACCTATTTTGCGGTATTCCGGAAACATGTTAAAGCTGAACCTGGTTATTGATGGCGTTAATGCTGATATTGAACTGACAACGAAATCACTCTCTTTTGATCAGCTTGATGGAGAATTAGATGATTTATTGCTGCAGTTGTTGGATAGGCTAACAAGTAGTGAGAATAAAAAAAGGGTATTAGCGATAGCGTTTTCTAACTTAAAGAAACCCCATGACCCGACTAAGTCTATGGACCGATTGCAATTAACTGCCTTGGCGTACAGCCAGGATATTGAAGACAATACTGAATTTGTAGCTAAATTAGCGCAATCAACTGAAAGTTGTAATCAAGATTGCCCATTGGTATTTGGTGCTTATGGTCGAGTATTATTAAATCAATATATTAAGAATGAAAATGCGCAAACACTAAAAAAATCAATTGAATATTTACAGCAAGGGCTACCTGATAAGCTTGATGATACGTGTTTGAAATTAGCGGTTGCTTATGCGTTATCAGGTGATTTACAAAGGGCTAACCAATTATTGTTGTCAATCAAACAGGTTTCTTTTTTTCGTGTAAAAAAAGCCTTAACTTATTTTCTGGCAAAAAATTACTTAAAGACAAATCCAATTAAACCGCGTCTTAAGAAGTTAAATCGAGTAAGTGAATATTTACTAAAAAAGGCTGAAGATCACAACACGCGTTGAATTAACAACGCGCTTATCGATCTGATTAGATTGAATAGGAGTTATTTAAGGTTATTTGGCATTACTTGGTAGCCGACCTCAGATTCCCACTTTAGTGAAGGTAGTGTCGCCGAGCGCTCAAAGCGAGCGATATCGCCATCTTCTGGGCTATAAATAATATCTGCTGTCATGGTGTTCATTTGTGCGCCTATATAAATTACCTGAATGTTATCGCCGTTAGTAACTTCATGATTTGGGCAGGCATTGTTAATGGCTTGCAACTGTAAGCTTGTTAAATCTGTAACTTCTTTTTGAGGGTTAAGTGCCGTGTTAGTCACTACAACAAGTCTTCTCATCGATTCCAGACCTAGCTTGGTACTATCGAGCAACTCGGTGGCTTCGGATTGAGCAAGGTTGTCTTCAACCGATGCTACCTGGCCATTATAATCAATCATTGCTAAGCAAATGTTGGATGCTTTTGCAGACAGGTTTGAATGTTGAAAACGGTTAACAAAGCTGATTTGACCTTCGCTTCTATGCTCATCAAAATCGACATTACCTTCGATAAATGCCACTGGTGGTTGACCGTCAATATCGGTAACACGAGGTAAAATTAATATGTGGCCAGCTTCTTCATTACCACCTGTAATTTGGTCTTTAACTTCCCATGGCACATTGGCATTTAAATCTGTAACCTCGACATCTAATGCGGTGTCTAGATTGCTATTTTTAATTTGGATACTATGGTCATTACCATTTTTCCATTCAGTTTGGAGCATATCTGCACGTGCTTCGGGCAAATCGGTTTTTATGTATTTTGTATATTCGCCGTTTTTGCCTCCAGCGGTCGGTAGGGCAATCGTGAAATTTACTTGTTCATCACGTAAATTGACGATGTTTAATCTTAAGGGGGTGTAGCCTGCGCGGATATCTTGTATGCCATCTTCAAAGATAACAGTGCTATTAGTATTCGGTGGTGTTGTTTTGTTGCTGTCGCTACTACTTGAACCACCACATGCCGTTAGAAGTATTGTGCTGGTAGCGAGTAGTGTTAATTTAAATCTATTATTCATGTTACATCCCGTCATTGAAATATTTATTACATATGCTTCCAAAACAGTTTATTAATACCAAGTACACTGGCCTGTTTTGAGATTGACGGCAGTTTATTGAAAATATTGTGAATATTAAAATCAACTTAAATCAGGAAAAATCAATAAAGGTGAACTCACTGTAATCCTTTGATATGAATGCCAAATGCTTGAGTGTGAAGAGTAGTGAAGATATGTTTATGTTGAAATAAGGTATTTGAATGAGTAAGAATATTGAAGATATATAAAGAAAAGGTAAGGACTAGCGAATTATTACTGCGCCTCTTTACAGGGACTCTGATACGTCGCTAGCCTTAATGAATGCAGTTAGAATTGCATGGCCATTTCTGCAGTCGTATTACTTGCTAAGTTATCGATAAACTCGACACTGACTTTACGGTCGCGTGGATATTGAATTAACTCTCCGAGTTCTGCACTCGCGAGATCGGCACCAAATGATTGCACCTGGATATTCAATTCATTTACGCCAAACGCAATCAGTTTATCTTGTACTGCGACAGCTCTTTGTTGCGCTAAATTTTCGTTTAATTCTTCTTTACCACTTGGGTCTGCATGACCTGACAATACGATACTGATGCTTGGATTTTCAATCAGGTAATCGGCAATTTGCATTAATCGTGCTTGATTGGTGTTATCGATCGCACTTTGATTTACTGCAAACAATAGGTCGAGTTGTAAAGCATCCATGACCAGTTGTTGGTTTACTTCTTCAGTTTCAGAAATGTTTTGAATTTGTTTATCCAAAATCAAAACATCATGTTGCAGTTGATTATTTTGTAATTCACTGGCGAGTAAATCCTCTGTCATTTGCTGATTTTCAACCATCAACTGGTCAGATTCAATCGACTTATCCCACGTGTTATTAATCCAATCACCTGCAGCGACACCAAGTACTAAACCAATTGGGCCGCCAGCAATGGTGCCGACGATAATGGTTGATGAAAATACGCCCGCCTTTTCCCAATTTGTTAGGGGTTCCTGTTCTGCTGCGTTTGCTGAGATGCTGGTACACGCCATTGACGTAATAAGTAATGTTTTTGCGAAGATTGATTTTTTCATGGTCAGTTCCCTTATTGATGTAAGACTGCTTAACAAGCTATGACTCTATTAAAGCAACCAATAAAGGCTTTTTACTGCCAACAAAATGACAAGTTAAGTATCAATAATGACGAATAATGACAATGCTCGAAAACATTAAACTTCAAGAAACTAAAGTGGATTAAAGTACTTTTCAGTGAGTTGGGATATGAAATTGAAAAATGCAATCTAGCTGTTACCGCTATCACTCAATTAAAACCAATAAAAACAATGTGTTGTAGTTGTTGCTTACATTCGCTTACATTTAACTGAAAGATATCGTGTATGTTTACATTATGTTAATGGAGTTATTGCTCAATACGTTTGTTTTAATCCAATTTAGGTCATTATAAATAATGAAAAATAATAATCCCCCTCACTTCTCAACTGAACATTTACAAATTGGAGACCGTATAAAATTAAGAATTAAATATATAAATTGCAGTCAATATGAGCTCGCACGTTACTGCAATGTCACTGTTCGCACTGTATATAACTGGTGTGAAAACAAGTCAACCCCAGAGTTAAAGGTGATTACATTACTGTGCTTTAAGCTCCAATCTCATATCTCTTGGCTTATTACTGGACGTGCAGATCGACATCAATGGGTCGATGAGTTTCCTGAAGGTTTTTTTTATTTTCTTAATGCGATTAAAGAAATGCCTGTAGAAAGTAGGGGGAATGCGCTGCGCAGTGTTTTTGACATGGTTGTTAACTTATATACTCAGGTCAATAGTCGAAATAGTCTGTCCATAAGGAATATAGATAATGGTGTACCTTTAGATTTAAGTTATTTACAAGTTTATGAGCATGAAATACAAGAAGAATTGACATTTTGTGAACGATTAAAGTTACAAAAGAGACACTTTAATCTGTCAAATAATGCGATAGCGGTAGCTTGCAATGTATCGGATAAAACGGTTTATAACTGGAGTATAGGAAGGTATCTACCTAGTCTTGAGTCATTACCATTACTTTGTAAAGTACTTAATGCAAACTTAACCTGGTTGGTAACAGGGGCTTGTGATGTACCACAATGGTTGAATGTAGAGCAGATTGAGTTTAAAGATATGCTCAATCAATTAAATAAACTACCGGTGAGGATAGCCCGCCAAGTGTTAAGACTTACCTCGATAATTATAGAGGAAATTCAAGACGCAGCGATATAGATATGCAGATGAAAATAACTTCATTTTATATTTTTAATATATGGAATGAACTTTCTTTCGATCGTGTAATTGTGTTGAAACAACCGCCCATTTAATTAAAAAAAATTTTATTTGTTAAATAAAGTTGGTAAGGTTGTTGTGAGAAGTATGTTTTTTAATTTTATGATATTAGGGATAAATATATGCAATTAGAATCGAGTAATGCTGTTGGAAATATTAGAATTGGTGATGTTGAGATTAACCTTCTAAATGGGATGATTAAACCCAAAGTATCACAGTATAAACTTGATAGAATCGGTAGAAGAGAAGTAAAAGCACTTAAATTATTACTTGATAATAAAAATGATATAGTGAGCAAGTTGATGTTAATGGACTTGGTCTGGGGTGAACAGATCGTAACTGAGAATTCTCTTGCCGTTGCCATGTTTAACTTAAGAAAATTACTAAAAAAATACGATGAAAAAAAGCATTATACATTAGTGAATGTAAGCGGTTATGGATATGGAATTTATTCTAACAATCCTTTTTAGATATAATAGTTTTTTATCCTGATCTTACTATATAGCATGAATAGTGACTCTATTATTACTAGATTATTCTTTAATTTTAAAAGTTGACAATAAATAAATCGTTACTAAAGGCTGACTAACTTTATATCTTATGATTATTGATAATCAGCTCACATTAATTTCAATTTCTTAACTTTAAAATGGTGCTCCTATGTGAGGTTATATTACTATTACACATGAGTAATATAGAGTGTTTTACTCAACGTGTTAAGCCGGTTAAGTTAAACAATGCAACCTTAGTATTACAGCTATCATGTTAATTTTTTAACTCATAAAAATTTAATACGTGCTTATATTCACTAGTAATATGCCATTTATTTTGTCATTCTATTAATAGATTTATTACAAAATAAGTTTATTTAGACCCAATCTAGGTCATTTATCTACAATGAAAAATAATAATCCGCCTCACCTTCCTGCTGAACATCTCCAAATTGGAGACCGTATAAAATTAAGAATGAATCATGTTAATTGTAGTCGCAGTGATGTGGCTCGTCGTTGTAATGTAACAGAACGGACTGTATATAATTGGTGTGAAAATAAAAGCCACCTGAATTAAAAAATATAAGTGCTCTTTGTTTCACACTTCATTCTCACATTCCTTGGGTTATAACTGGGAGCATCAGTCAATATCAGTGGGTAGATGATTTCCCTGAAGGTTTTTTAGATTTTCTTCATGTTATTAAGAGTGTTTCAGTTTACAACCGAGGTCATGTACTACGTAGTGCTTTTGATATGATCGTAAATCTAAATGGCCATATAAACCTAGCAACTAATAAAGTTAACACTGTTGATTTTTCGAAAGACAGAAAAAAAAACTATAAACATGAACAAAAAGAAGATATTTACTTTGATGAACGTTTTAAATTGCGAAAACATGATTTAAGTCTGACTAATAAGGATATTGGAGCTTACTGTGGTGTGTCTTCTAAGACTATATATAATTGGAGTATTGGAAAGTCATCTCCTAATATCGAATTATGCCCACTTTTATGTGACATTTTGGATGCAAACCTTAGCTGGTTAATTACGGGTACTTGTGATATTCCACAATGGTTAAATGTACCTCAAGAAGAACTTAAAGAGATACTTTATCAATTAAATAAATTACCACTTAGAACTGTTAGCCAGGTTTTTAAATTAACGTCTTTAATCGTTCAAGAGTTCGAACAGCTTGTTAGTGAAATGTAGTGGCTTAATTTACAGTGTGAGTTTAATGTATCGTGCTTGTTGGTGAAAATAATTTCTTTTGTTGGTTTGAAATCAATGAAAATTATTTCCGGAAGTTTAAAAAAAAGTTTGTTTGTTAAACTAATTTAGTAGTATCCATATTGAATTTTTATTTAATATAAATGCTATGACGAAAGGTTAAAATATGAACTGTCAGCTTGAAAAATCAATTGGAAATATTAGCATCGGAGACGTTGAAATTAATGTTTTAAGTGGTGTAATTACAAATAAAAAAATGCAGTTAAAATTTGATCGCGTTGGACGAAGAGAGGTTAAAACACTTGAACTATTACTTGATCATGAAAATGATGTAGTAAGCAAAATTATGTTAATGGACTTGGTTTGGGGAACTCAAATCGTAACAGAGAACTCTCTTGCCGTTGCCATGTTTAACTTAAGAAAATTACTAAAAAAATACGATGAAAAAAAGCATTATACATTAGTGAATGTAAGCGGTTATGGATATGGAATTTATTCCAATAATTCTTTTTAGACATGAAGATCCTCTATCATGTAATTACTTTTGGATACAGGGTGTGACTCTACTTGTTACCCCCCAATGCTTTCTAAGTTGAAAGATTTACAATAGAGAAACCCTTGGCAAAGGCAGTTTAATTTTGTAAGTTTATCATGTTGATAATCTGATTCTATTCCTTTAAATATCAAACTTTTCAGCGAGTTATTTGATACGAAATTATATAGAGCTGAAAAGATAGAGTTGTTATTCATGTGGTTATACATGAATGTTTTATCAATTTTAACTCTATCCCACATGATCATTTTTAATATATTAATAGGTATATCTTCTGATGTGAAATTATCTAACCATAACTCATGGCCTTGCTCTTTTAGTAGAGTGATCGAATGTCTTGCATCATTATTTAAAGTACTTTCAATAAAATTATTAATTTCAAATGCTAATTTAATTTTACTTAAAGATATTATTTTTTTAATAAATTCATTATCAGATAATAAGCTGAATGGGCAATGTATTGATGCGATGATATTATCATGATTTATTATAGATTCATTTTTGTTTAACGCCTCTATCTTAATTAACATTAACTCTTTAAAAAAATCATCAGGTATAGAATCGAAAAACCTTTCAATATTCACATTGTTTTTAGAGTTGTGATTGAAATTAGAGGTTACTTCTAATGCAAATACCTTTCTATTTTTAGGGCTTACAATAGGTTGAGCAAGTAGGTCAAATTCTGCTGATGAATCATTTTCAATGTTTTTTATTATAACAGAATTATGATTTAGTGTTTTTATATAAGACATAACCGACTCCTGAAAAATTTTTTATTAAAATATTACTTGATACTGACTTAATGAACTGCCTTAAATTATGCACAGTTACATTTAATGAACTATCTGTGACTATTCTGTTAGACCAGACTGTTGTTACGATTAACTCTTTATCTATTACACAACCAGGATTTTTAAGTAAAAAATCGAGTAGTAACAACTCTCTTTTGCCCAATTTTTTATACTTTGATATGTCTAACTTACTGCCTATGTAAAAATACAAACCTGAATGTAGGTTTAGCTCTACACAGCCTATCT
This sequence comes from Moritella sp. F3, assembly GCF_015082335.1. Classification (NCBI taxonomy): domain Bacteria; kingdom Pseudomonadati; phylum Pseudomonadota; class Gammaproteobacteria; order Alteromonadales; family Moritellaceae; genus Moritella; species Moritella sp. F3. The sequence goes on from NZ_BLRL01000004.1 coordinate 201,429, forward strand.
TTATATATTCTTTGGTTATAGTCTCATAATCGTTGATAATCCCCTCCTTAATACATACGTGACAGGTGGTCTCCTTTTGGTATGTTGAATTCATTTTATAGCAACTGAAATAATAATCATTATCAAATAATTATTATTTTATTAAATAACACTATTCTTAGTAAGATGTATTTCTTTTAGTAAAGTAATTTATTCTACGTGGGTGTGCGTATATTCCATCCCCATATGCTAACAATATGTCTGGATAAATTAATTAATATTTTTTTAATAAAATATTAATTTTTTAATAATTCTATATTCATGTATAAAGCAATTTTTTTAGGTATTGTTAAATTTATTGATGTAGTTTTACATCTCGAGATAATTGAAGTTATGTGATCTTATAGATAGGTAGTGATAGTGAAGATTTTTTATTGTAAACAGAAAGATAGTTATGTGCTTTCTTTTAAGAAATACATTATCCGTAGTGCCTTTCAGGCGATCGTGGATACAGATGAAAATATAATTGGCTATGAAGCATTATCTAGAATACACATTGATTCAAGTAGGCAGCAGGTCAGACCTGATATGTTTTTTTCCCTTTTAATGAAAGAAGAACGTTATCGAGACGTATCGTTTCTCATTAATAAGTTACATTTATTAAGTTATAGAAAATCTAAATTGTTCTCTAAAGAGAAAAAAATATTTTTGAATTTAACACCGGATTTTTTTGAACGCATTAGGTATCACCATGAGATAGCTAATGATGTTAATAACATGCTTAAAGAATTCGATATACTTCGATGCAATGTCGTCGCCGAAATTACGGAAGGGCATGCAGTTTGTAAAAAATCATTAGCGCTCGGCACTCAGTTATTATCAAAACACGGTTATAAATTAGCATTAGATGATTATGGTGATGCAGCCTCTGATTTTGAACGTTATGAAATGTGTAACCCTGAAATAGTAAAAATAAGTCGAGACTTTTTTTTGACGCAAAAAAAGAACCATAATTATGCAGAATTTAAAATTTTAATTGATACGTTTAAAGGTCGAGGTTCAAAGGTGCTGGTTGAAGGTGTTGAGTTATACGATGATTATAAAATTTTGTTGTCATTAGGTATTGACTATTTTCAAGGTTTTTACTTTCACAATCCAGAGTGCGTCTCTCCTTGTGTTTTGGTGGTATAATATGTCTTTTTTACTCACGTTTAAAATGCTCGTTCTAAGCTTTATTATCACCTTGTGTTCGCTTTTTTTTATGTTTAGCCGTAGTTATCAAGATGCTCATACCAATATTGAACATGAAATGTATCAAGCGAAAGAGATGGAAAGAATCAGCAACCTAATGATCCCTTATTTTCGAGGTGGTAATGGACTCGATTTTCTTGATATGTTTTGGAACAGTGGGATCTATAATAACCTCTATTTTGTTTACAAAAATGGGAATGTCCTTTTCAATGATCCGAGTGAAAATCCAACATTAATTTCTTTAGATATGAGGACTCGGATGTGGTATCAATGTGCGAAAAAAACAGGGGGCTCTTGCTTAAGTGATATCTATACTAATTTATTCTCTCCTCACGAGGATATGATTACTTATTCATATCCTGTTTATCGTGACGGTATTTTTTTTGGTGTTGGTGCTTTTGATATCCCGATTAAAAAAATAAGGGCAAATGTTGTTAGTGGTTTGACTATAACCCATATTGAGTTTGTCGGTTCGACATACAAAGTCTATTTTAAGATGAATGGAAATATGCTGGTGCATTTTTTTGTGTTTATCAGTTCAATATTTACCGTGCTAATGCTCTCGTGTCTATTGTATTTTCGTGTGATCAAAGTTCGACTTGGTCGTTATAAATATGATGGGTTAACAGGACTTCTAAGACGAGATTCATTTAAGACAAATAAAATTAATAATCAAGTGAAGTGTTTTTGTTTATTGGATATCGATAATTTCAAATATATTAATGATACTTATGGTCACTACATTGGCGATGATGCAATAAAATCTATTTCTCTATGTATAAAAACAACGATGAGCGATCGGGATGTATTATTTCGTTGGGGAGGGGAAGAATTTCTGGTTATCCTGAGAGCAGAGTCTAATACCAAGCGCGACATCGATGTAATTATGGAAAGATTGAGATTTTCCATTGAACATCTAGTAACAGATGGTGTTCCTCGTTTTACCGTATCGATTGGTTATCATGTTTTTTCTATTAGTGATTCAGTCAATGGCGCTATCAAGAAAGCGGATATCGCTCTTTATGCAGCTAAGAGGGCAGGACGGAACCAGGTTGTTTGCTATTCCCCGACATTAGATACTCTGTTTAAAAGTGTTAGCTAAACGTTACCGTTCCTAATGAGATAAATAACCGGTGATTACAGTTGTTACATTTTAATTTATATTCTTTTTTATGTGTTAAATTCCTTTCAATGAATGTTCTTTTGACTCTTAATAGGAAACCTTTTTCACCACATTTGTTACATTCTTTTTGAAACATTAAATATACCTATTTATCAACTTTAATAGGTATATTTAATCGTATTTATTCAAAGATGTAATTATTTTTTTATTAAGATAATGTTAATTTTATCTTTACCTATTTCACATATTCTTTGTATAAAGAACCATCAAGCTCCCCCTGAAATCTCTCTCTCAAAATTATACTCAAAAGAGCACTTATTGACGAATCATAGCAACTCAAAGATATGATTCACTAAACCACCATCGTTACACTGCTTATAATTAAATTCAATGTGAAAACAACCACTTGTTTCACGTGTCTTACATTCTTATATAACGTTACTATTATTCTATTGAGAGCTGATAAGGTCGAACTTAAAGTTTTTATCTCATTAAATTTAACCACATGAATGTAAGGAACGGTTATGAAAGGTGTACTAACTTTAGAACGAAATAAGACAGTGAGGAAGATGAAAATTGGTCACGTTGAAATTGACCTTTCAAGTGGTGTGATCAAGCATAATACACCACAGTTTAAATTCGATAGAATAGGTCGGAGGGAAGTTAAGTTACTTGAATTATTATTTGAGAATGAAAACGATATAATAAGTAAATTGATGCTATTAGACTTAGTTTGGGGAGAGCAGATTGTGACAGAAAATTCTCTGGCGGTAGCTATGTTTAATTTAAGGAAATTGTTAAAAAAGTATGATGAAAAAAATAAATACAGACTCATTAATGTCAGTGGTTACGGATATGGACTTTATAGTGATCGTCCGTAGATCATGTTATTCATCAAGGTTATTCACCAGCACATCAGGCTGAGCTTCGATGGTATTCAGAAATATGTCACGCTAGAAGGATGATGTAAAACCTTTACTTGATTGCTATATAAATTTAGATTCGTTAGACATTAGTATGGGACTTTACTGGTACTTTCACCTGATTAGACGCTGAATAATTAAATAATACGAGTTAGATACTGACATTTTATTGGTTAATTGATGTAAATTTATACTCAGAATTCAAAAGATAGTATGTCTCTTGATATTCTCAATAAATTGACCGGTATTCCGTTGTTGTGGCAGGAGCCACTAGAGAATACTTATTTTAGTTTCGCTAAATGGAGTTAGCACCAATGACTAAGAAGACACTTTCTAACAACATATCTCTACTTACTGTATCTGTGGCATTAGCACTGTCAGCGGGTACCGCTCAGGCTAGTATGGGGAATTTAGGCTCCACATTTGGTTTATCACCTGTGGATATTGCCTCTGCTCAATCTTTTTCTTTATTCAACTCACAATCATCAGCAGCGTATTACAATCCATCTGCGCTAGCCACAGCAGGTAAAGGTGAGATGTATGTCGGTTTATTATCAGCAACGCCTGATATGACTGCTGGTGAGCAAACATTTGATGAAGCAACGCAACCAATACTTGCTGGCATGAATGTTAATGTCACCAATCTATTTAATTTTTCTTACCCTATTTACTTTGGTTTGATTGCTGGCATTGAGAATTACGGTACCGAGATGATGGCATTTAGCTCGTCAACATCAGAAACGGGTCAGTTAGCCAATTATGGTGAGAAACCACTGTTTGTTGCAGCGTCGGGTTCGATACAAATTGTACCTGGTTTAACGATCGGTGGTGGTGCGCAAGTCTCTTTACATGCTGATGCGGCGATGAATTTAGAAAGTGAACTCGACGGTACTGCGGCGGGTAACGAGAGTGTCGCTGTTGCAGCGGAACCCGTGATTACGCCTATTGCAGGCATAACCTTAGATCTTGGCAGAATGATGTGCGGCAGCGATACAGCTTGCTCGGGAAATGGTATTACCTTTGCAGCCGCTTTCCGTGGTGAAAGTTATGGTCAAGCAAACATTAAAGCGGCAGCAACGATTACTCAAACTGTCACGGATTTACCCATTAACCTGTTAACGTATGATGCCTATCAGCCGGATATCATTTCTGCTGGTGTGCGTATTAAAGCGGGCATGGTTAGTTTTGCCTTCAGTGCAGAACAACAAAATTGGTCTGATTTAAATGAATTAATGTTAAACGACACGGTGAAAGACCAAGCCAGTGTGGGCTTTGAAGATATCATTATTCCACGCGCTGGTATGGAACTTAACTTTAACGATACCGTTAAAGTGATGGCGGGTGCAAGTTATGAGGTTTCACCACTAGACTCAGAAAAAGCCACATTGGATGTGAACTACTTAAGTGCAGATAAATTGGTTGTTGGTGCAGGTATATCATATTTTCATAAAGGCACGGGTTTAACGGCTTACCCTTGGCAGATTGACCTTGCGTATCAGTTACAAGTACTTGATCCAACAGATCACACTATCACGCATCAAGACAGCGCAAATAACTCCTCAGTTGAATTGGAAGGCACTGTATCAACGATTTCACTTTCATTCGCGACTAAGTTTTAAGGGGGGCTTATGCAAACAATTAATGCTCGTTTAAATACTTTCTTTAGCTCTTTTGTTAAGGGGAGTTTCGTAGCCTCGGCGATTGCACTTGCTGGTTGTGGTGTTGAATTACAAGAAAATGAACAAGCTGAAGTAGTCACGCTTACCGCTGAAGAAAGTCGTGCTGCATTAGCTGAGCGTCGAGCGCAAAGCCTATTTGACGCCCATGAGTTTTATTCATTCCCATCGAATGGTCAGGCTGATGTGGCGGTTAATACCTCGGTATTATTGTCATTTTCGCATCCGCTAGATACCTTCGCATCGCAAGTATTTAGCCTAACAGACAGTAAAGGTAACGTTGTTGAGGTGACCTCGGTTGAGGTGACTGAAAGTAGCTTTTCGATAGACCCTAATAATCCACCGACAAATGGTTTCGCTTTTAAACCAACACAAGCACTGAAACCTGGTGAGCAATACACAGTCACCTATACCATTGGTTTAATTAATGAAGCGGATGGTAATACGGAACTGATAGCGGAGCGTACAGCGCAAGATCCGCTCACCTTCACCACTCGGTTAGCGAAAGATTCTGCTATTTTTGCTTTGGATGCGGACGGTTTTTTCCCGAGCGATGAATTACCGTTTACGACGTTCACAACATTACGTCTACGCATGACCAATGACATTGATACTAAGACCTTAGTGGCTGGTGATACGTTTAAATTTCAAAAAGTAGGCACAAGTGAGCAAATTACCGGTGATTTGATTACCAAAGGTCGTTATGTCACTTTTGATCCGGCGATTGATCTTGATATTGATGCAAGCTATGAACTTATCGTCAGTGATGGCGTTAAAGACTTGGCTGGTAACAGTTTTGCGGGCTTAGAGAAAACCTTCACGGTATTAGATTCTGGCGAGCATGCATTTAAACCAATGAACGTCACCATGAATGATAATAACCAGGCATCGCCTTATTCTGGTGAACTGACCAATGCAGTAACGATTAAGTCGGTACTGATTGGTGGCAATGATACGACCTATGTTGACTCCGATTTAGTGACTGAACTAGCTAATTTAGGTAACTTTGATGACGCTGCGCCATTGGTTATTCGTAAAGGTTCTATTTTAAATAGCTCAAGCTTAACAGTGAAAGTTGGTGGTGAATTTCCGACTGGTTTCGATACCGGTAATATTCGGATGACTAATATTTCTGATGCCACGGGTTATTTAATTAATAACACCAGTTCTGATCATAAATATGCACCAAAGCAACTACACCTGCTCATGGATGTTGCTATGACTACCGATGGTTATGATGAAGGCGGTAAGTTAAATGGTAAAGCCAATGGTGGTTTAAGTCAGAATATTATGCATCTTGAATTGATGGGCACTGTGCGAACGGAAGGCGCGGCGATGATTATTGATGCGGTTAGTGAAATTGATGTGAAGATCTTAGGCGTTGATAATGCTTATGCGCAAGTATCATTCCACATGGAATCGTATACCGCTGATGAAACACCTGCGCCAGCTGTCGATATTCAAGCTCCTCAATTTCAATCTGCTTATCCGGGTGAGAGCATTACTCACTTTAGTTTAGGTGATAATGTTACGGTTACTTACAACGAACCACTTGAGTTATCGTCACTCCAGAACCTAGTGCTTAAAGATGAAAACGGTGATGCTGTTGAGACGTTTATTTCACAGGATGGCTCGTCTATCGTGTTTGATCCTATAGCAAGTTTATCTGCGGCAACGGATTACACCATCACTGGTAGTATTAAAGATTTAGCGGGTAACTCTGCATATGTGCAGCAAACATTTACCACGCCCTATAAAGCTCAAGCATTAAGACAAACATCGCCTATGGTTGAAGGTGCTGTTCCTGGTTACACTTGTGCTTTGGTTGACGCCAATTATGCTAATGATATTGCGGGTCGTTGTGCTGGCGGATTAGCTGATGATGATAAATTTAATATCTTTAGTTTACAGGCCGATCGTGACATCTTTATTGTTTTTAGCCAGCCAATCGACAAAGCAAGTTTAATACTGGGTAATAGCTGTAATAGTGGTTCATTCCGCGTCGAAGTTGTGAATAACGCTGGTGTTTGTCAGTCAACGGTACCGGGTGTGATGAAGTATGATAATAAGATCTTAACCTTCTCGCCAATGGATAATTGGCAAGATCAAGGTGCGAATGTTTATCAGTACTCGTTAATCTCACAGGATAATGCCACGCAAGCGCAAGTCGATTGTACTAATGGCTCTGCGATCTGTAGTGAAGCCGGTTATGCATTACAGACGACATTATTGAAAGAGTCGAGTGCTGAAGACCAAGGCGGTCCTGATATCCGCATTCCGTTTAGAGCTGCTCCTATCGATAAATTTGTATTTAACCCACTGATGATGCCGACGACGGATAGTAACCGTGATTACCGTTGGAATGAAGGCGCTGAAACGCTTACCAGTAACTATGCCAAATTAAGAGTTCAAGAGGGCAGTTTTGGTGGTTTACTGACAGCTGCTCAAACGGGTTGTGCTATTGGCACTAGCTGTGATGAAGATTATTCGAAGACTTTTATTAGTGCCTTTATGCCAACAGAAGTGGGGGAGTACGATGCTATTAATAATCGTATTCCAGTAACTATTCATGCTCAGCAGATGATCTCGTCAGATGTTTATGTACAAGCTAAATTAATTGGTGTTATCAATTCTGATACCCCGACGGGCACTATGATTATGCGTCCGCGTTACCCTACCGTTGATGGTAAAACAGTGGTGCCAACGGGTTATATTATTTGGAATGAAGAGACGCAGCAACTTAACTTTATTATTGAACTTAATGTATATATGGATTCGCCAAATATGCATGTAACCTTAGATTTATCGCATAACTTACACAGTTATCCAATCACGATGGATCTGCAAGGACCTATTGAGTTCTTAGATGATGGTCGTATGGAGATTAGTTTAAGTAATAAAAATAATATCGAGATTGATGTCAGTATTGGTGGTGGGAGTGCAACAATGACGCTTGAGCTCGTACCTGGTGCTGTTTCACTAAGACAGATATCGTTACCGATGAAGTAATGCTTGAATCGTTATTTAGATAATAACTAAAGGCCGCTCATTTTATTAATCGTAATGCGCGGCCTTTTGCTATTTCAATTTCAACCAACTTTTTCATTATTAATTTTTCAATGCTATTCGCTTAGCTAAGCGATGTAAATTGCCCACATCGATAGAAAGCTGTCTTGCAGTTGCAGCCCAGTTATTATTATTTTCTTGCAGTGCATTAGTGATTAACTGTCGTTGAAATTGTTCCGTTGCTTCGCGTAAATTATCCACGGGCATATTTGTCACTGCGAGTGCCGGTTGGTTTATCACATCTGTTACTTCAAATGGCGAATGCTTAACGTTCACATTATCAACTCTAAAATGCGCAGGTTGCAGTATCACTAATTCATCTTTCGCTTCTGCTTTGGCAAGAATAGCCGCACGATTAATGCTGTGTTCTAATTCGCGAATGTTCCCAGGCCATGGATAACTCATCAGTGTGTTTTGGCAAGCTAAACTTAAACTCAAATGGCTTAATTGCAACTTGCTGCGACAGCGTTCCATAAAGAAACCCGCCAATAATAAAATGTCCTCACCGCGTTCGCGTAAAGGCGACACCATAATGGGAAAAACACTCAGGCGATGATAAAGATCAGCCCTAAATCGGCCAGCAAGGACCTCTTCTTTTAAGTCTTTATTGGTAGCCGCTATGATACGTGTATCGACTTTTAAATTACGGTCATCACCAATACGTTGTAAATCACCATATTGTAGAACCCGCAGTAATTTTGCCTGTAAAGTCAGGGTTAACTCGCCAATTTCATCAAGAAATAGCGTCCCTTTATCGGCTAATTCAAATTTACCGCTACGGTTACTAATAGCACCCGTGAAAGCGCCTTTAACATGGCCGAACAATTCACTTTCAGCGATGGATTCAGGCAATGCAGCGCAGTTTAGATAGACCAGCGGTTTATCTGCTCGAGATGATTGCTGGTGGATTGCCGTTGCGACTAGCTCTTTACCTACTCCCGTTTCACCTAATATGAGCGCGGTCATGTCAGTACTAGCAACAACGCTGATTTCTTTTTTTAAGGCGTTAATTTGCGCTGATTGACCAATAATTTCAGTGTTACTTGGTGGTTGATGTGTAGCTGGATCTGACTCGGTCATGGTGCCTGCGACTTTTTCCAGTTTATCCATCAATAACGCAATGTTAAGTGTGGCGGCTGCTAGTGCGCTAACGGTACGTAACTCATCATTGCTGAAATTATCAAACTGGTGAGGGTTAAAACCATCGATAGTAAGGGCACCAATCAGGCGTTGATTGGCCATTAAGGGTAAGCCTACACACGCATGTACATGCAGATCACCTTGATGCGAAGTAATAAGGGCATCATAAGGGTCGGGCAGGTCGCTGTCTGCTGGGAACCTGACGACATCACCCGCTCTGGCAATCGCCTCTAATCTTGGGTGTTCATTGATATTAAATTGCCGACCTAACACATCTGCGCTTAGGCCATTAATTGCTAAGGGCTTGAAGTGCTGCCCTTTAAACTCTAATAGTGCTGATGCATCGCAGTTGAATAGCTTGCGCATGGTTGTTAATAAGCGCTCGAAGCGATCTTGACTGGAGATATTAGTCGTTAAATCTAAGGCGATATGGATAAGGTCTTTAGTATCATGCTGCATAGTCATAATCATATAAAATACTGTCTTATCGACAGTGTATAGTCATAATGACTATGTGTAAAGGAAGTCATTATGACAGTGTTGTTTTATTATTTTCTATTAAATCAACTGGTTAACTATTGGCACACTACGTGCAATTAAAGAGGTATATAAAATTTATTATTATTGTTTAATTGGGATTTAAAATGACTATACATGTAAAAAATAATATCTCTTGGGTTGGGCAGCGTGATTGGGAAGTACGTGATTTTCACGGCACTGAATTTAAAACTGAGAAAGGCACAAGTTATAATAGTTATCTGATTCAAGAGGAAAAAACGGTATTAATCGATACGGTTGATCACAAGTTTTGTTATGAGTTTATCCAGCAATTAGAATTAGAAATTGATCTTAATAAAATTGATTACATTGTTATTAACCACGCCGAAGAAGACCACGCAGGTGCACTCGCTGCCTTGTTAAATAAAATTCCTAATACACCGATTTATTGTACCGAAAATGCCATTGATTCAATTGTTGGCCACCATCACCAGCCAGATTGGAATTTCAATGTCGTGAAGACGGGCGACAGTTTAGATTTAGGTAATGGCAAGCAGTTGGTGTTTATTGAAACACCCATGTTGCACTGGCCTGATAGCATGATGACGTATATGACAGGGGATGCAGTACTGTTTAGTAACGATGCATTCGGTCAGCATTATTGCGATGAACGTTTATTCAATGATGAAGTTGATAGCAAAGAATTAATGGATCAGTGTCTGCGCTATTATGCCAATATACTTACGCCATTCAGTGCGTTGGTTACCGCTAAGATCAAAGAAGTATTAAGCTTTAATTTACCTGTTGATATGATTGCAACAGCACATGGTGTGGTATGGCGCGACAACCCAATTCAGATTATTGAGCAATACCTAACGTGGGCAGATAAATACCAAGAAGACCGTATTACTATTTTCTACGATTCAATGTCGAATAATACCCGGATGATGGCAGATGCCATTGCCCAAGGTATCCATGAGGTTGATAGTCAGGTTGCGGTGAAAGTATTTAATGTGGCGCGTCATGATAAAAATGAAATCTTATCCAATGCCTTTATTTCTAAAGGGGTGTTAGTTGGTTCTTCAACGATGAATAACGTGATGATGCCGAAAGTCGCAGGCATGCTTGAAGAGATCACTGGCTTACGCTTTAAAAATAAAAAAGCCGCTGCATTTGGCAGTTATGGCTGGAATGGCGGTGCTATTGACCGCATCGAAAGTCGCTTAGATGACGCTGGTTTTGAACGCTTCGGAAGTCTTAAAACGAAGTGGCGACCAGACGGTAAAGCAATATTAGCATGTCGTGAATACGGTCGTATGATTGCCAAAGAGTGGGCACTAACAAGCGCGCCTGTCGCAGATATATCTGCACTTGCTGCAAATCAAACTGTTCAGGATCAAATCGTACAACAAGCAGTACAAGAACCTGCAGTAGCATCACAGCAGCAAGCGACTACAAAGTCGATACCTGAAAACCCAGTTGTTCAATTTGATGTTGATAGCTCGATGTTATGTACAGTCTGCCAGTGGGTTTATGAGCCAGCGCAGGGTGAGCCGAATCAAGACGTCGCCCCTGGTACAGCATGGCCAGATGTACCGGAGTACTTCCTTTGTCCTGAGTGTGGTCTAGGCAAGGATGTATTCGAAGAGATAAAAACCAAGAAGGCGGTAGCATGATTGATGGTAATGAAAAATGTATTGTCATTATAGGCAGTGGTTTTGCTGCCTATCAATTAGTTAAATCAATTCGTCGTGCAAATCAAGAACAAGCGATAATGATCATTACAGCGGGCAGTGGTGATGATTACGTTAAGCCAGAATTGAGCCATGTATTTAGTAAAAAACTCACAGCGCAAGACATGGTCAAGCAAAGCGGCGCTGACTTTGCGGCTGAGCACAATATTACCTTGATGAAAAATACCTGTGTTGATGGCATTAATCGCACCGAAAAAACGGTGAGTTGTCAGGGAATCGAAATCGCCTACGAAAATTTAGTACTGGCAACTGGCGCGCAATCATTTTTGCCCTTTGTTGATGGGGATGCGGCTAACGACATTATTACCTTGAATAGTCTGGAGGAGTATCAACAATCACAAGCTAAATTGGCTGCGGCTAAATCGGTATTGGTGGTTGGTGCGGGCTTAGTGGGAACTGAAATCGCGATGGATTTAGCCATCGCCGATTATAAGGTGATATTAAGTGATCGCGCTGATGCATTATTACCAAGCCTATTACCTGAATTTGTGTCATCTCAGCTTTATCAAACGATGAGAAAGCAAGGGATTGAGTTACAACTGGGTAATGAACTCAGTTGCATGACTAGAATAGAGACTGGTATTGCGGTTAGCTTTAAAAATGGGCATTCCACCATGGTTGATATCGTGTTGTGTGCAGCAGGTCTAAAACCTAACACGGCATTAGCGAATGATGCGGGGTTAGTCGTTAATCGCGGTATTGTGGTTGATAAACAGTTAAGCACAAGTGATCCGCATATCTTTGCCATTGGTGATTGCGCTGAAATAGAGGGTAAACATTTAGCGTTTTTACAACCGATCATACTCAGTGCAAATGCGTTAGCGAAAACCCTCACCGGTTCGGTGACCGAGGTGATGCTTCCTGCAATGTTAGTTAAAGTGAAAACACCGCTATATCCAATCCAGCTTAGCGGCAATACCACGGCCAGTGACTCGCGTTGGCAAGTTGAATTGACTGCATCGGGAATGACGGCAAAGGCGTTTGATCGTGATGAAGTATTGATGGGGTTTGTGGTGACGCAAGCGAATATGCCTGAAGCGTTTAAGTTATTACGCTTGTTGCCTAAGGTGATGAACTGATATAACCATTGAACTATGCATTCTAAAAAAACAGCAGGTTTAAATTATAAACCTGCTGTTTTTCTCTCGCTAAATTGACTTATTATACTGTTCTCGATGCCATTGGATGAGTCGAACTAAGTTGGAGTAAGTCCCACAAATTACCATACAGGTCTTCAAATACCGCAACCGTACCATAATCTTGTTCTTGTGGTTCTCTGATGAATTTTATGCCATCAGATACCATTCGATTATAGTCTCGCCAAAAGTCATCTGTACTTAAAAACAGAAACACACGACCGCCGGATTGATTCCCGACGAAATCATCCTGTTCAGGTTTAGACGCACGCGCTAATAGTAAAGTGACGCCATTAGAACCGGGTGGTGAAACGACTACCCAGCGTTTATCTTGTTCTGCTTGATATGTATCTTCAATGAGTTCAAATTTTAGTTTATTGACATAAAAATCAATTGCTTCATCATAATCTTTAACAACAATAGCAACGTGTATTATTGATTGTTTCAATCTTGTATTCCTTCATATTCAAGTCGATAATTTTAACTTAATCTCACTTTAAGTAGCGGTTTTCTAAATGACGTCTAAAGTGCAACGGGTTTAATGTTTCCCCCGTTGCTTGTTTGACTAAATCATTAGTGCTTAACAAAGACGCATTTTGCCAAATGTTGGTTTTAAGCCAAGTGAAGATTGGTGATAAGTCGCCGCTAGTAATGATTGCCGAAACATCCATCTCTTGCTTAATCGTCGTCATAAACTGCGCTGCATACATAGCGCCTAGTGTATAAGACGGGAAGTAACCAAAGCTGCCGTCGGTCCAATGCACATCTTGCATGCAACCATTACGGTAATTTCCTTTCGTATTCACGCCTAAATATTGTTGCATTTTAAGCGCCCATAATTCAGGGATGTCATCTACTTCGATATCGCCATTCATTAATGCTTGTTCAATTTCATAACGCAGCATCACGTGCGCAGGGTAAGTCACTTCATCGGCATCAACACGGATGAAATCAGGCTTCACGCGGGTATAACACTGGCTCAGGTTCAGAGGGTTATAAATAGTGGTATCTGTGCCACCGAATGCTTGTTTAATTTCAGGTGTTAGTAAGGTTAAAAACTCTTCGCTACGACCTAATTGCATTTCAAATAACAGACTTTGGCTTTCATGAATACCCATTGAACGCGCTTGGCCCACAGGTAAGTGGTTCAATGCTGTTGGTAGCCCTTGTTCATAACGCGCGTGACCGGTTTCATGAACCACACCCATTAAACTTTGCGTGAAATCATCTTCTTCGTATCTCGTTGTGATCCTAACATCAGAAGCAACACCACCACAGAATGGGTGCGCAGATACATCAAGACGACCGTGGTTAAAATCAAAGCCTAAAATACCCATCGTCTTCAAACCGAGTTGCTGCTGTGCTGCAATCGGGAAGTGGCCTGTTGGCAGGATGACGTTGTCTGATTTTTGTTTTTCTTGTGCTGCTTGAGTTAGCTCTGGCAACCATGACTTTACATCATCAAAGATCGGATCAAGCTGTGCACTGGTCATGCCTGGTTCATATAAGTCCATTAAGGCATCATAGTTGCTGCAGTTGTTTGCTTGTGCGCGAATACTGGCTTCTTCACGTGATAGCTCAACGACTGTTTTTAAGTTCTTAGCAAAGCCTGCCCAATCATTTTCTTTACGCTGGGTACGCCAAGCATGTTCACATTTAGAACCTGCTAACGATTGAGCTGAAACTAATTCTTCAGGCACGATGTTAGCTTGTTGCCAGCTGCGGTCAATCTCCGCTAAGCTCGCCTGTTGTTCTGTCGATAATTGATCTGACTGCGCTTGTTTAATTAAGTCGGCAAGTTGTGGCGCTGTACTTTGCTGGTGGATCATAACGGCTAATTCAGCCATGGCTTCAGAGCGAGCTTCGTTACCGCCTGTAGGCATCATAGCTGCTTGATCCCAACCACAAATAGACGATAAATGGCTTAGATTATGGATTTTTTTAAAATGTTTAGATAGCTGTTCATAGGCTGATTTTGTTGTCATGTTTATTCCAAAGTAAGATAAGAGGGAAGGAAAAATGCTAACCAGATTTGGCTCTAATATAGGTTTAATATAAGGTCTAACACAGTGCTTAACACCCTAAAGGGTAAATTTTTTTTAGCAAGGCAAATAAGTCGTCCTGAAAGCACGCTTAATATGGTCATACTTACCCATGCTTAAGGTAAAGCCTCTTTAAAACGCGGTTTAATCATGCCTTTAACGTTTGTCTGTAGCGTGAAAATACAACCTGATAATGGCGATGCTGCGCGCTCACTTGCAGACATTTTTTCACGCCCCGACGTGATGAAAAGCGTCTTCATATCACTGCCACCGAAACAGACCATGGTCGGATTTTTAACGGGGATTGGATATTCAGCTAAAATATCGCCGTTGGGTGAGATGCGAATAACTTTAGCACCACTAAACATCGCAACCCAGTAGCAGCCCTCTACATCCATCGCAGCGCCATCTGGGCGACCGTAATCAGGTTCAAAGTGTTTGAATATTTCTCTGGTGCCTGCATTACCTAATTCATCGAGGGGTGTGCGATACATGACTCGGTTTGGTGTGTCTGTTGTATACATCCATTGCCTATCAGGACTAAACGCCAGACCATTAGCACCTAGGATATCAGCGTGTATGACTTTGGTATTTAAATCTGCATCAACGCGGCATAACAAGGCACCATTAAAGTCCTTCGGTGACCAGTATGTGCCAGCATAAAATCGACCTAGTGGATCTACGCCACCATCATTAAAGCGAGCCAGCACTGGATTGTTTGGGTTATCGCACACTTTTTTATTTAATTGTCCATCTGCATCGGTTAAATAGATCCCCGTGCGCATCGCACAAATAAAACCGCCTGATTCTCTGAGCGCAAAGCTGCCCACTTCTTCAGAAAAATTGAGTACGTGATGTTTTTTGGTTAATAGATCATATCGATGTATTTGTTTCTCTAAGATATCTGTCCAATATAAACTTTGGCTTTGTGCACACCATGTTGGGCATTCAGGTAAGTGTCCATTGTAATCAAATAACAGGTTTATATTATTCATATTCAGGTACCTTGTGTTGATGGTTATCGTTATGCTCGTGGTTGTGCTGATAGCGTTAATGCGTGCAGGTATTAACCTGATTTAGCTAAGATCCCATCCAATACGCGAAACGGTAAAATGCGTTTTAACAAGGCAAATAAGTAGGTTGGAAACGTCACGTAATAGCGTACCTTAGGCCTGTTACTTTCAATCGCGTGAATCAATGCTTTAGTTACGGCTTCAGGCCCTAGCGTAAATTGATTGCTGACATCTTTTTTACCTAGACGCTCTATTTGCTGTTGATAGTCTTTACTGTGAACGCTGTTTGCAATATTAATGTGCTCTTTAAAGGCACTTAATGCATTAGCGCGAAATTGACTGACAATGGGTCCAGGTTCAATTAATGATACCTTGATTGGTGAATCTCGCAGCTCTAAGCGTAGGGTATCAGTTAAACCCTCAATGGCGAATTTGCTGGCGTTGTATGCGCCGCGATATTTCATTGCGACTAAACCAAGTACAGAACTATTTTGGATGATGCGACCACGGCCATTTGCGCGCATTAATGGGATGATTAGCGTGGTTAACTCGTGCCAACCAAATACATTGGCCTCAAACTGTTTACGCAGTGCATCGGTTGGTAAATCTTCGACTGCGCCGGGCTGACCGTAAGCGCCGTTATTAAATAGGACATCTATCTTGCCATCGGTAAGCTGGGTTATATGGTTGACCGCGGTGGTGATCGATTCTGTCGAGCTTAAATCGAGTTGTACACTTTCAAAACCTTGTGCTGTTAAGGCCGTTACGTCAGCAGGCTTTCTTGCGGTTGCAAATACGCGATAGCCAGCTGTTTTAAGTGTCACTGCTGCGTGATAGCCGATCCCTGTTGATGCGCCTGTTATTAATACCGTTACCATTCAATTGTTCCTTTGCACTCTTTTTTACGCTAATCATTTTAAGTTATTAATTCTGAATGTATTAAACAGCCTATGAATTATTTGTTAAACAGTTTGTCATGAATTTAAGTTACAAAAAAGCCTTGTTTTTTACATTTTGTGAGGGCTGTTCTTTTTATCTTAAAGCCTTAAATGGCAAATGAAAAATAATAACTATACTTCGATATCATGAAAGATAGATATTGCTCGCATAATATTCATTGTCATCAAATGGCCATTTTAAATTATTAAGTTTGACTATGATTGCATCTTGATTTTTGAGTCTGCGGCGATATGTTTACATTTTTTGTTCGATGTCATCGTCTAAGACTCATTAGGCGCAAGCCATAGGGAATTGTGATGGGAAGTGGATTCCACTCTTTTAGAATATAGGTGTAATAATGAAAAAATCAGGTATTAAACTTTCAGCTATTGCGTGTGCATGCTCATTCGCTTTGTCTGCAAATGCAGCGACAACTTTGTTTACCAATGTTGATATTTTTAATGGTACGGAAGATAAACTCTACGAAGATCATCATGTTTTAGTGATTGATAATAAAATTGCGAAAATATCTAAAAGTACGATTAAATCAGCCGATGCAATGGTTATCGACGGTCAAGGTATGACGCTAATGCCGGGCTTAATTGAAGGGCATGGTCACTTACAAATGGCGGGGGGATCACTCTCTGAAATTGAAAATAATTTAAATTGGGAAGAACTTGCCGTCCGTTCTTCAGCTAACGCGAAAGCGGCGTTAATGTCAGGCTTCACATCATGGCGTGATGCTGGTGGAATGGGCGCAGGGTTAAAGAAAGCGGTTGATGCAGAACTGGTCGAAGGCCCACGCATCTACCCATCTGGTGGTTTTATTGGTCCAACAGGTTCACATGCTGACTTTAGAAATCTAACTACACCAAATGAAACTTTCAATGGACCTCAGTCTAGCGGTGCAAGGTTGGGAATGACCATCACCGCGGATGGCGTTGATGCAATTAAGACTGCAGGTCGTCAAAACTTCATGCAGGGCGCGACTCAAATTAAGATCATGTCGAGTGGTGGTGTCGCTTCACAATTTGATCCGTGGCAGTTAGAGGCATATTCAGATGATGAGATTCAAGCTGCAGTCCAAGTTGCAAATGCTTATGGCTCTTACGTTATGTCGCATGCTTATAGTAAACAAGCCATTATGCGTAATTTAGAGAATGGTGTTAAATCGATAGAACACGGTTTTTCGTTTGATGCGGAGATCGCTGAGCTAATGGAAGAGAAAGGCGCATATATGACCACAAACATGCAAGCCTTCTCGCCATTACTAGGGCAAGTTTCGGCCATTTCTGCGAGTCCTGCTTCAGCGCGTAAAGCTGCCTCTGCGCAAGCTGCATTCAAAGATTATATTGCCAATGTTAAGAAATTCCGTCCTAAACTAGGCTTTCAAGGCGACTGTGTGGGTTTAGTTAACGCTTGTCAGGCGCAAAATGATCATCAAATTTACTTGGGGGCTGAATTTTTCGGTAACTTTTACTACTTGAAAGCGTTGACTTCAGTTAACGGTGAAATTTTGAAATTATCGGGTGATGTTGTCGACCCATACCCTGAAGGTAAATTGGGTGTAGTCGAAGTTGGCGCTTATGCCGACTTACTACTTGTAGAAGGCAATCCACTTGAAGATATTACGGTTATTGGTGGTAATGAAAAATGGTTTGATGCTGAGCCTCGTAATGGTATCGATACACTTCGAGTCATTATGAAAGACGGTAAAATCTATAAAAACTCGCTGTAATCTCCATATTGTTTAATTAGAGGCTCGTTATGGGCCTTTATCTTTAATCTACATAGATAACTCATTGGGTGATAACAGGAACGTAAGGTTAAACATTTGAATAAATTTATATTTTTCATTTCGCTGTTCGTCAGCTTATCCGTTAAATCAGCAGTACTTAAGCTTGACTGGGAAGATTTAAAACCTGTAATTAAAAATGCCGAGGTTGTTTTACCTGTATTAACGATAGCGCAGCTAAATACCATTAAACAACTTTATCAACTTGAGCGATATGGCTCAATAGATGATAAAAAAAATGTCCAAAAGTTAAAAGATGATTTAGCTAAACAAGGTATTAACGTGGCTGAAGTATTTAAAACACGCGATGCCTATATGAAACTTGCCCAGCAGAAGGCTGAAAATTTAAACCCTAAGGTGATGGGAAAAAAAATTCGCATGTCTGGTTTTTTAGTGCCGTTGGAGTTTCAAAATGTGTATGACACAGTTCAAGTAACGGAGTTCTTATTTGTGCCATTCGCAGGTGCGGGGGTACATCAACCGCCGCCAGCAAGTAATCAAATTGTCAGGCTTTCATATTCTAAAGGATTTACGGTTGAAAATATCCAATACCCAGTTTGGATTGAAGGTACTATCCAAGCCTATCAACAAACAGAAGAAGTGTCTTTAGCTGATGGCAAAGTCAATCTGACCATGGGTTACAAAATGGATGGCGCGATGATAGATCGTTATTACCCGAAGTAAAAATATGAAGTTCATTTAATGAATAGCACGAAAAATTAGTTTAACCAATCGGTGATAATATGCAGATTCAATTTAGAACATTTGTCCCTTATGCATGCCTGTTCTTGCCAATAACTGCATTTACGGTGATGGCCGATACAAATTTTGGCGGGCCTGGTGCGGTTGATAATACCCTCAGTGATAATCATCGGGTAAAGCAATCTTGGCGAGAAAATCTAGCCTCGAAGCAGAATCTAACTTTTGGTCTTGATTACCAAGTGCTTGGTCTTTCGGCTAGCGACCCGACCGCTGGCGGTGATGAGCAAGCGTCTGCAGGTGTAGCTCGACTCTACGGTGCTTGGAATCTTACTGGACTCGAGTCCGGTAATATCGGAGGCATTGTTTGGAAGGTTGAACACCGTCATGCTTTTAGCGATCTATCCCCCAAGGAATTTGCTTTTATTGGTAATGGCTTGGGTTATGCGGGCATGATTGGCCCAGCGTACAGTGACCAAGGTACACGATTAACTAACTTATATTGGAAGCAAAAACTCAACGGGGGAGACTCGTCTTTTATCGCTGGTTATCTTGATACAACGGATTATGTGGATACTTACGCACTTGCAAGCCCTTGGACTGGTTTTAGTAACCTAGCATTTAGTACCGGTGGTGGTGCGATAGGCTTGCCTGATGACGGTATTCTAGGACTCGCAGTTGCTCACATGCTAACAAATAACTTGTATGTGGTTGCTGGAGTGGCTGATGGCAAGGGTAAGTCGGATGATCCACTTGCTGGTTTTGATACATTATTTAATGATCACAAGCTGTTCTCTACGCTTGAACTTGGTTGGACTACATCGCAAGAGCAAATTTATACTGATAATATACATCTTACTGCTTGGCATCTCGCTGGTGGTACTCAGCATAACCTGACTAGTACAGAAGGGGGGCAAGGTATTAATTTTTCCGCCAGTTATTTTGCTACATCTCAACTAATGCCATTTATTCGAGGTGGTTTTTCTGAAGGGGATATTGCGCTTTATGATCAATCTATTTCGGCAGGGCTCGGTTACTTTGGTCTTGCGGGCGCGGGTAACAATCTTGGTTTTGCAGTTAATTGGAGTAATGTTAATGACAATCTCGAGAACGCGTATTTAGTCGCGGACTCAACCCAATTTACCACTGAGATATACTACAATATACAAGTCAATGAATTGATTCAGATTACTCCTGACATCCAGTATATTAAAGATCCAGCATTCTCTACAGAAAGTAGTAGCTGGGTATTTGGCATTCGCGCAAGGGGGGGTATTTAGTGTCTAAGCAGGGCGTTAAACTCTGTTCTTTGGATTACGGTTAATAAATTGAATGGTTTAAAAGAAAGACAAAGAGCACAAAATCATGTTGATTTTGTGCTTTAAATTATTAAACAAATGATTACATCAGTTTTAATTCTGCCGAATAAGCCTTAATGATTTTTTCTGCTGAGATATCAATATCATTAATATCAGTATGATAATTCAATATTGAGAATAGCATGGTCTTTAATCCTTTGTATCCAGATGTGGATGGGTACAAATATCCCTCTTTCTGAAGTCGATGTACAACTCGCTCTGTCAATTCATCTCGGTAAGCTTGATCACCATGGCCAAACTGTGCGGAAAAACGATTAGATACGACGTCATTTAGTATCTTGATGCCATCGACCGCGGCTAATTTATCCGCCATGCGTAAAGCCAGAGCACAACAGTTATCCAAATGGGCAACAATACCTTCTTTACCCAATGACTTAAAGGCTGCATAAACAGGTACACCACGTGCGCGTCTTGATGCTGATATAGAGAAATTAATTGCATTTCTGTCTGGCTTTTTCATTGCATCGCTAAGATAGTCGCCCATATTACTTCCGCCCATCGCTGAAATAATCGTAGCGGGGTCTTTAACGATGATCATGCCACAATCGTAAGGCATGTTGAACCACTTATGCCCATCAGTATCAATAGAGTCCGCTCGCTCAATACCTTGCAATCTGTGTTTTTGTTTATCACTGGCTGCAGCCCAAAGGCCAATAGCGCCATCAACATGAAGCCATGCATTATGATGTTGTTCGACACTATCGGCAAGTTCATCAAATGGATCGAATGCACCAGAGTCAATACAACCAGCTTGAGCACAAACTAAGGTAGGACCTTTGCAATTGCTGACAATTTTACTCATTTCTTCAGGAATAATTCTTAAGTTATTATCTGTTGGAATCTTGATTATATCTTCAAGGCCTATACCAATCATAGACAGAGCACGTTTAATGGTTGAGTGTATTTCGTCACTTGCAACGACATTGATGCGTGGCGCCCCATATAGGCCTTGTCTTGCAACGTCCCATCCCGCACGATGGAGCAATGTATTACGGGCTGTGATAAGACCTGTATAGATAGCTTCTTGTGCACCCGATGTAAATCCAACAGCAGAACCTTTAGTCAAACCTAGTAGCTCAACCATCCACTCTGCTGCGGTTTCTTCAACAACTGCCATTGCTGGACTTGCAATATAGTAAGGTACATTTTGATCCCAAGCACTGACCAGCCAATCAGCGGCTAATGACGCAGGAAAAGAGCCTCCGATAGCATAACCAAAGAAACGTGAACCACCTGATGCGACAAGCCCTTTATCGACATTTTTAACCAAGTTATTAATTACTTGTGTTGGATCAGCTGAATGTATTGGTAACGGACCACCAATAGCGGCTCTTAATTCCTGAGATGTTGCGCCTTGATCTATATTTCTATCATCAAGAGATTCAAGATAGGTCACCGCATGTTGTAAAGATTGCTCTAATGGTGAACGGTATTGTTCAAATTTATTTTTCATGTTTACATCCCCTCTTCATTTTATTGCCAATATTATAAGAGAGAGCTCTAATTAAAACTTGCCATTTGATGACAATGCTGGATGTATAGGCTAGGGCATTAATGCAGTTTTATATACGTTATAATGTAAGGAATTAACTTAATGATCATTTCATATATTTAAAAGGATTTGTATGACAGAAAAACCCAATACCATCACTGTCGTAAAAAGGGAGGATGTGCAATTTTTCGTCGGCATATTTAAAATAATGAATGATAATATGTTTACACTATTACGAGAAGCAAATATCCCTGGGGATATTTATGATCACAAAAGCGAATACCAGTACCTGCCTGAGACGACGGTTAATAATCTCGTTAAAATCCTCGGTTCTCGAACGACGAAAGAAGACTTTGGATTACTGATGTGGAGTGCATGTAAAGAAGTATATGTCCCTAAGTTTGTCGCTAAGCTAACGAAAACTGAAACTCTAAAATCAGCACTAGATCAATTTGGTGAGCAGTTACAGGACGTTTCTAGTGGTGCGAATATATATACACAGTACAGACGTGGACGATGGTGGTTAGTGAGAGATAAGTCACCTACAGATGAGCCATGGTTTAAATATGCAGAGCTGTTTTCAGTGATTTTTATTAATGAGTTGTTGAAGTCATTAACCGCTGGCAAGTGGTGGCCGGTTAATGTTGGCATTCAATACCATGATGCTAAGGATTACCAAGCGTTACCTGAATTGTCTCAAGCACAATTTTATGTTGGCAGGCCTGTTACCGCATTTTCAATTTCGGATGACTTAATCAATTCACCTGTAATGCTATCAAGCGTCCCGAAAGTTAGCGAGTTAGGTCGAAGCTCGGTATTAGATAAAACATTTTTGTCGACGTTCAAACTCGCTATTAAACCTTATTTATCTATGGGGAAATTACCCATAAAACTGGCCGCTGAAGTATTAAATATTCATGTCAGAACAATTCAGCGTCGTCTTGACAAAGAGGGGACAACATACAGTAAACTTGTTGAAAATATTTGTTTAGAACAAACGTTAGATCTACTTTCCGAGCGCAATTTATCGATCACATTAATAGCAAGTAAAATGGGTTATTCAGATTCTGCGCATTTTACGCGTGCTTTTAAAAGACAAATGCAGATGACTCCTCGACAATATCGAAGAATGGTAACAACGTCTTGATGGGGGGAATATGGGAGGGAATAATGAAGCCCGTAATTGTGTTACGGGCTTCATTGTTATTTATGCCAGCAAAGCTTAACCTTGTTCTAGTAATCTACGTAGGTCAATAACCGCGGCGTTTGCACGAGATAAGTAGTTTGCCATGACTAATGAGTGGTTAGCAAAGATACCAAAACCAGCGCCATTAAGGATCATCGGGCTGCCTACAGGCTGTAGCGATGCCTCTAATTCAAGAATGATTTGGTCAACACTTGCTAGCGCATTTTTCTTTTCTAATACGCTTTTGAAGTCAATACGCGCTGCTTTTAAGTAGTGATATAGTGCCCAAGAAGAACCACGTGCTTCCCAGAATACATTATCAATATCTAACCATGGCGTTTTCACTGTTGAGCCAGACTCTGTGAATGTAGATTGTTCAGCCCCAAGATCACCTGATAAATCTGTGTTGATACGGTATTGGCCAACTGATGCACTTAAACGTTGAGACAATGAACCAAGGCGTTTTTCAACTTGTTTAAACCATTCAGCAAGGTTATCGGCACGGGCGTAGAATTGTGCGTTTTTAGATTGCGAATCGTTTAATTTATCTAGGTATGTTTGCAGTTCAGCAATCGTTTTTTTGTATTCAGAGTTTGCATTGGTTGGGAATAAACGTGTGTGTTCAACATTTAACGAACCGTGTGCTTTTTGTAGATCTTTATTTTCAGTTGATTGTGTTTGTGAACGGCTTAAATCACGACGTAACACGAGCATAAGGTCACGAGACTGTTCTAATAACCCATATTCCCATGATGGCATGTTATCCATCATGATTGCTGGTGGCAATATTGAGTTACTTAGGTAACCGCCATTTTTTTCATTTAGCATTAATAACGACTTCATGAGTGTTGCTGTTGTATAAGAACCAACCGCAATATCAGCACTGTTTTTAGTCAGTTCTTCTGTAACTCGTGTTGGACTAAAATTGTCTGGTTCAACACTCCAATAAACTGAAGTAGCATAAAAGATAATACTGACAGCAGCAATACCCGCAATGATTTTAGATTTACTCATGTGGTCGTTCCCTCGAATCATACGTTAAGTTTAGTAATAGTTACTCTAGTGTAACTCGCTGAAATGTTTGCAACAAGCTTAATCACTATATTAAAAAGGCTGGCTTAAGAGCATATAAAATAGGTTATGATTTTTTAATTCTAACCACATGCATTATCTCTACTTTGAAACCTGCTACAGTTTCAATTTCAGGGTAGTAAGTGAGATTTACACGCGCACCTGTTAACGATTGATAGACTTTCTTACGTTTAAATTTAAATGGTACCGTGTGGCCTTGAATCATCACCGTATTGACAAACCAGTCGTCTTTTTCACGCTGTACGTGAGAGGTTACCTTCTGCAGTTCTGAATGGGTTAATCCTGCGTGTTTTTTGAGTAGTTTATCGGGTTCTGAAGCCATTCTTATTGTCTCGCTGTATTGCTGTTATATACATATCATCGTTACGCGCCATGATGAATGGTGGTGATCGTGACTTGATAATATCGATGAACAGGGATGAGTATATCTCAAAATAACGTTAAACTTTGTTTATCTACGCTATTTTTCAGGTTTACAGGTGTAAATATGATATAAACTAAGGGGTAATATTAACTCCCTTTCGATAATGATATTAGGGAAAACAGGGAGAACGATGTGAGACAAAATACACGTCACCAAAAAATAATTTCGTTGGTTAAGGAAGAAGGGTTCGTCAGTACTGAAGTGCTTGTTGAGCATTTTTCAGTAAGCCCGCAAACCATCCGCCGCGATTTAAATGAATTAGCAGAGAAGAATTTGGTTCGTCGTCACCACGGTGGCGCATCATTATTAGAAAGCAGTGTTGTTAACGATTCATATGTTAATCGTAAGCAAAAAACGGCTAAAGAAAAAATGAAAATCGCCCAGGCGATGGCTGAATTAATTCCAGATGGTTCATCATTATTTATTGATATTGGTACCACGTCTGAGGCGCTAGCGCGTGCACTATTAAATCATAACAATTTACGCATTGTGACCAATAATCTTAATGTGGCCACTATTTTGATGCAAAAACCTGATTTCAGAGTCATTGTTGCTGGTGGTGAAGTGCGCAATAAAGATGCTGGTGTAGTTGGTGAAGCGACCGTTGATTTTATTAAGCAGTTTAGAATGGATTTTGGCATTGTTACCATCAGTGGTTTAGATATGGATGGTTCATTACTGGATTTCGATTATCAAGAAGTGCGAGTCACACAAGCGATCATTGAGTGCTCACAAGAAGTATTCTTACCGGTTGATCACACTAAGTTCGGCCGAAATGCCATGGTCAATATTGGTAATATCAATCAGGTGAATAAGTTATTTACTGACATTGAGCCACCAGAAGAGCTGGCTAAATTATTACAATTACATCAAGTCGAGTCTATCGTCTGTGAAACGAGCTTAGAGCTTAGCGATATATAAGATTGGAATTAATATTAACGAGTTAAATAATTATATTATTAAACTCAGTAAAGAGAAGGGAGAATCTCGTGATCCGTGTTGTGTTTAATCAAAAAGGTGGCGTAGGTAAATCGACCATCTGCAGTAATTTGGCGGCGATAGCAGCCTCAGAAGGCAAGCGCACTTTGATTATTGATTTAGATAGTCAATGTAATACCAGTGCTTATTTATTAGGGAATGATTATCAGGTTGATTTTAGTGTTGCGGAGTTTTTTGAGCAGACGTTAAATATCATCATGAAAGGGAGGCCTTATCAGGATTTCATTACCCCTACTGCATTCCCTCATTTATCGATCATGCCTGCATCGGAATTATTAGGTGAGTTGATTGTTAAATTAGAACAACGCCATAAGATCTATAAATTACGTGACGCGCTGGTTAAATTAAAGCGTGATTATGATGAAATTTATATTGATACGCCGCCAGCCTTTAATTTTTATAGTCTGTCAGCACTGATTGCTGCAGATACCTGCTTGATACCTTTTGATTGCGATGACTTCTCACGTCGTGGTTTATATAGCTTGTTAGCGAATATTGAAGAAACACGACAAGATCACAATGATAAATTACGGGTTGAAGGGATTGTAGTTAATCAATTTCAAGGCCAAGCCAGCTTACCGAAAAAGTTGGTTGCTGAGCTCAGAGCTGAAGATTTACCGATTTTAAATACCTTGATCCACAGTTCTGTGAAAGTAAAAGAGTCACATAATATCTCCCAACCCTTGATCAATTGTGCACCTAAGCATAAAGTGACGCTGCAATTTTGTGATCTCTATGCTGAGATCTCTGCATAATATTAAATAAGTTATTTTTGAATCCCATATTGTAATGCTCAATATGGGGTTTTTATTCATTATCTTTTTAGGTGTTTGGTGTTTTTACATTGCCACTTAAGTTGTAAGTAAGGTGTTTATGACTGTCAGAATCAATGATTTAGAATCATTTTTTCGTAATATACAAAAAACGATTATCACGGCTTTTCAAGCGGAAGAAACCAATGGTGAGTTTATCGCCGATAATTGGACTAGCCACTTAGGTCAGGGTACAAGCTGTGTATTACGTGATGGTGAAGTATATGAAAGTGCGGGTGTGAACTTTTCGATGGTGAGCGGTGATAAATTACCGGCTGCTGCATCGGCTAAACGTCCACAATTTACTGGTATGTCATATCAAGCGATGGGCGTATCTGTGGTCGTTCATCCACGTAATCCACATGCACCAACAAGCCATGCGAATGTACGTATGTTCATGGTAACAGATGATGATGGTCAGCAGCATTGGTGGTTAGGCGGTGGGTTTGATTTAACGCCGATCCATTTATATGCTGATGATGCTCGTCACTTTCATACTGCTGCTCGTGATGCTGTCTCGCCATTTGGTGATGATTTGTATAGCAAATTCAAACAAGATGCAGATGAATACTTCTATATGCCACATCGTGAAGAATACCGTGGTATCGGCGGTATTATTTATGATGATCTGAATGAATGGGATATCGAAAAAAGTTTAAGCTTTATCGAGTCTGTAGCGAAAGGTTATACCCAAGCGTATGCGCCAATTGTCGCGAAGCGTAAAAATCAGCCATATACAGAGCAAGAGCGTGAATTCCAATTGTTCCGTCGTACCCGTTATGTCGAGTTTAACTTGATTGTTGACCGAGGCACTATTTTTGGTTTGCAAAGTAAAGGCCGTACAAAATCAATCTTGATGTCGATGCCACCACTTGCTAGTTGGCACTATGATGATTTAGAACCACAGAACGACGCGCAGCAAGCGTTAGTCGATGTGGTCGCCCAACCACAAACGTGGATATAGCATTTATTTAAACCACGCTTAATACCGTGGTTTTTTTATATTCTACTTTCTACCTCAATAGCAGATGATGTTTGATTTGCTATTCTTGTTAAACCCGAATGATAAAGTTGAAGTAATAATGAGAATTATAGTTTTATTGTTGATGTTATTGGTGCCTAGCCTGTCTTTTGCACAAGCGTCCTCGTCACAACTCGCTACCGAACAAGTAGCGTCGCCGCAAATAGCAAAGCTAAACAAGCTCGATAATGACATTTCGGTGTTATATAACGAATCAAAAAACATGACTGGTACAGCCAGGGATGTCGTGCGGTTACAATTATTAAATAAAAATGATGCGCTGCGAGAAGTGATTCAAGAGCTTATTGATAAGCGTACTGATGAAACGCACGACATTTTATTGAAGCAGGTTAACCAACAGGTTCAATTTATTGCAGATGCGTCAAAGTATCTGTTAAATAAGATAGCAACGACTGAAAAAACGTTAGAAAAAGAAACTAATGAAGGTAAATTATCAGCGCAAAAATCACTGGATGAATCACGTCGTTTTTCAACTCGATTATTAGCTGATCAGTGGACTAACTACCAATGGTTGAAGTTACTCGATCAATCTTCACCAGCAAAAGAAAAAGCTTTGGTTAGCGATATTGAACGTCGTCTTGGGTTTATGTCAGCTTCTTTAATTTTTGATAATCAGCAAGAAGTCTTGTTGAGTAAGCAACTTAAGTCGGCAACGGAAGGTGAGAAAACCGCTGTTCAGCTTGAACATATCCTGGCTCAGCGTAAAGTGAATAATGATATTACGACGTTACAATTTTTAGTGACGCTTGCCGATAAAATGTCTTTAGACACGACGCAATATAAACAACAGCTGTTTCAAGCCACTGGTACATTGACTGACGAATTGCTTAATGTGGATCTCATCTTGTCGATTATTTCGACTTGGGGCGAGGGCGCTGGTGCATGGTTAGCCAATAATGCACCGGAATTAATATTCAAAGTATTACTCTTTATTGCGATAATTTTAGCTTTCCGTTGGTTGAAAACACTCACCCGTAAAATGGTGAAAAGAGCTGTATCGTCACCGAATTTAAAATTGTCGCGCTTGATACAAGACTTTTTTACGTCGATGTCGGGTAATATTGTCTTTGCGATTGGTTTACTTATCGCATTATCGCAAGTCGGGGTTGATTTAACGCCTATCCTAACTGGTTTTGGTGTGGCAGGTTTAGTAATTGGTTTTGCATTGCAAGATACCTTATCTAACTTTGCCTCGGGCATGATGCTACTGATTTATCGTCCATTTGATGAAGGTGACTTTGTTGAAGCGGGTGGTGTATCAGGTAAGGTTGCCCATATGAGTCTAGTGAATACGACGATTAAGACGTTTGATAACCAAGTTATTATCGTACCAAACAGTAAAATCTGGGGCGATATTATTAAAAATATTACCCATGAACGTGTCCGTCGTGTTGATATGGTTTTTGGTATTGGTTATAGCGATGATATCGCGCTGGCTGAAACCGTATTAGCTGATATCGTGCTATCACATGAACTCGTATTGAAGAACCCTGAAACGATAATTAAGCTGCATACGCTTAATACTTCTTCGGTTGATTTTATTGTGCGCCCTTGGGTGAAAACTGAAGATTATTGGGATGTGTACTGGGATATCACCCGCGAAGTGAAAGTTCGCTTTGATAAAGAAGGTTTGTCAATTCCATTCCCGCAGCAAGATGTGCATTTGCATATGGTAGATAAAGCCGCAGAATAATTACTCGGTATCGTGTTAAGTTTCGTTACTGTTATTGATGGTACATTGTTAATCGTGTATTTGTTAATAGTACAGGTAACGAAACTTAATATTTACGCTTTATTTAGCTAACAAGCGCATAATAAAGTTGTAAACTTCTATACTGAAGGGGAGCTATTATTGATAATAATTGGAGATGTGCAGATGAATAAAATACTCTTAATAATTTTGGCTATATTCTTACCGCCAGTGGCTGTATTTTTAAATAATGGTGTCGGTAAAGATTTACTCATTAATATCTTATTGTGTTTGCTGTTTGTTATCCCAGGCATGATCCATGCACTTTGGCTGGTGCTGAAATAGCTGCCATAGCGATAACGTCGATAAGTGGTGAACTTTATCTGAAGTATTATCTCAGGGCTATTAGGTGTGCGCTATTCGTTATACCCTTAGTTAGACCTAATATGTTTGGAAAAATCTTTAATAATTGCCGCCGTCGTGCCCCATATCGGATATTTACCCCAAGGCATAAACGTCACTTCTCGATACTTACCTTTAAATAAACTTTTCTCGATAATATGATTATCATCATCAAGTAAAAAAGCTAACGGTACTTCAAAAATCTCATCCACTTCATTCGGATCAATTTTAGACTGATAATCACTGTCAACTAAGGCTACAACTGGCGTCACATAATAGCGACTAATGGTAGGGCGGCTAGGCAGTGTACCTAAGACGGTAATTTTGTCGGCTGGAATACCGATTTCTTCATGGGTTTCACGTAATGCAGTCGCAATGGATGAGCCATCTGTTTTTTCAGTTTTACCACCCGGCAACGCTATTTGGCCACTGTGATGACGTAAATGTGATGCACGACGAGTAAGAATGAGGTTGAGTT
Source organism: Moritella sp. F3 (assembly GCF_015082335.1). Taxonomy (NCBI): domain Bacteria; kingdom Pseudomonadati; phylum Pseudomonadota; class Gammaproteobacteria; order Alteromonadales; family Moritellaceae; genus Moritella; species Moritella sp. F3. Next base: position 231,459 of record NZ_BLRL01000004.1, read on the forward strand.
GTTGCTCGCGTTCAACAATAGGAAACAGCACGGCAGCAGGGGTAAAGACTTTAGTGAGTTTACTGATTGACTGATCACTTGGTGATAGTACAAAACGTGAAGTTAACGAATTAATATCCATATGCGTCCCTGCAACTTATGCTGTTGAATCTACGTAATTTAGCGCAGCCACTGATTAATGGTGCTTCACTAACTAAAATACGGAATGGTTAATTTAAAGTATAGGTAATATTTTACCTAATTTATCAAATGTTTCTTGATATTCTTCTTCGACGACCGAGTCGGCAACAATACCGCCGCCAGCCCAGCAGTATATTTCCCCACGATCACACAACAATGTACGAATGGTTATGCTGCTATCCATATGACCATGTGCTGAAATATAACCGATACTACCGCAATAAAGTGAGCGACGATGTGGCTCTAATTCTTCAATGATTTGCATTGCTCGAACCTTAGGAGCGCCAGTGATAGAGCCGCCTGGGAAACAAGCGCGTAATAATTCACTTGGTTGTTTATCTACAGGCAGTTTACCTGTAATGGTACTAACAAGATGATGCACTGCCGGAAAACTCTCGATATCAAATAGTTTCGGCACGCTAACCGAACCCGGTATGGCAATTTTGCCAATATCATTTCGCAGTAAATCGACAATCATTAAGTTTTCAGCACGGTCTTTTTCGGCAATTTTTAATGCTTGTGCGTTGGCCAAGTCAATTTTGGGATCTTGGCTACGTGGGCGCGTGCCTTTAATTGGTTTGGTTTCAATATTGCCATCGTTCACTTGGATAAAACGTTCCGGTGAAATAGATAATACGGCTTTATTTTCTAAACGTATAAATGCGGAGAAGGGCGCTTTGTTATGCTGACTCAAAGTGCAGTAAGCTTGCCACTCATTACCTTGGTATTGATTATTAAAGCGCTGGGCTAAATTAATTTGGTAGCAATCACCAGAGCGTAAATAGGCTTGTATCTGGGCAAATTTGTGGTGATATGCTTGCTCTGACATATTCGATTGCCAGCTGCTTTGTAGCTCAAAGGCTGATGTGGGTGTTTGACTTGCTGTCGTTTGGTCTACTGCTTGACCAACACCACATTCAAGCAACCAGTCATGACGTTGTAGCCAAGCCTGCTCGGCGTTGTCGCTAAATTGAATTTGCCATGCTTGCTGAGATTGAGTGTCCACTACAATCGCCCAATCATATAAACCTACTGCCATATCAGGGAAGTGCAGATCATTGCTGGCAGTATTGCCGATATTTTCAATATTACGGCCGAGATCGTAGCCAAAATAACCGAGTGCACCGGCAATGAAAGGTAACTCGATATCTAGGGGATGCGAAGGCAATTCACCAATGAGCTGTTGGTTTAGTGTTTGTAATACTGCAAATGCATCGTCATGAGTGACAGTTTCACCACTCGCTTGATTGATGGTGGTTTGCGTATCTTCTGTCACTAGCGTAGCAATAGGGTCGGCAACAATAATATGGAAACGGCTATCAATGTGATCCGCTGATCCTGACTCGAGTAAAATTGACCAAGGAGCATGACTTAGCGGGGCAAAAAATGCGTGAATGCCGTTGCTAGGAAAGGCAATGGGTTTTATTACAAGTGATTTCATTAGTACAGCATATCCCTAAATTTTGATGCGCGCAGATTATCACAATTAGGGCGATTAATCTTGAATGATATGCGGTTCTAAATTAAAACTGTGTTGCTATAAAGTTGTGCTGCTGTTGTTATTTAGTATGGATTTAGCGCATTTTTAGTGGAGAGAAGTTATCAGCAAAGGTATGATAGAGGCAGATTCAGAGAACCACATATCTTATTGTTAACTAGGTTGAGGCGGTTATAGCGTCTTAATCATGATAAATATAATAATCAGTTAACACAGTGAGTAAGCAAAAGGGAGTTGACCATGAGTACAGTTATCCGTAAAGCGGACTTTATCGACAGTATTGCAGATTCACTACAATACATTTCATATTACCATCCGCTTGATTTTATCCAAGCAATGGAAAAAGCCTACAACGCAGAAAAAAGCCAAGCCGCTAAAGATGCGATTGCGCAGATTTTAATTAATTCTCGTATGTCAGCGGAAGGTAAACGTCCAATCTGCCAAGACACGGGCATTGTGACTTGTTTCGTTAAAATTGGCATGAACGTGCAGTGGGAAACCGATCAAACTGTACAAGAAATGGTTGATGAAGGTATTCGTCGTGGTTACGCTTTTGAAGGTAATCCATTACGTGCATCTATTGTTGCAGATCCTGCAGGCGCACGTAAAAATACCAAAGATAATACCCCGGGTGTTGTTCACGTAGAAATGGTACCTGGCGCGAAAGTTGAAGTGATGATCGCAGCAAAAGGCGGCGGTTCTGAAAACAAAAGTAAGATGGTGATGTTAAATCCATCTGATGATGTTGCCGCGTGGATTGAGAAAACAGTACCGACGATGGGTGCGGGTTGGTGTCCACCGGGTATGCTTGGTATAGGCATTGGCGGTACGGCAGAAAAAGCAGCAGTAATGGCAAAAGAGTCATTAATGGAACCTGTTGATATCCATGAACTGATGGAACGTGGTGCTGAAACGACAGATGAAAAAATGCGTTTAGATATTTTTGACCGTGTTAATAAACTCGGTATTGGCGCGCAAGGCCTAGGTGGCATGGCAACGGTATTGGATATCAAGATCAAATCTTGCCCAACACATGCAGCATCAAAACCTGTTGTTATGATCCCTAACTGTGCCGCGACACGCCATACCCACTTTACACTTGACGGTTCTGGTCCTGCTGAATTGCATGTGCCTAAATTAGAAGACTGGCCTGAAGTGACATGGGAAGTAAGCGATAGTGTTCGCCGTGTTAACGTAAATGACATTAAACCAGAGTCAGTACTGGAATGGAAAACAGGCGAAACTGTTCTATTATCAGGCAAGATTTTAACGGGTCGTGACGCGGCTCATAAGCGTATTAAAGACATGTTAGATAAAGGCGAAGGCCTACCAGAAGGCGTAGACTTTACTAATCGCTTTATCTATTACGTAGGTCCAGTTGATGCAGTGGGTGATGAAGTTGTAGGCCCAGCTGGTCCAACAACTGCAACACGTATGGATAAATTTACCGATACTATGTTAGAACAGACTGGTTTATTAGGCATGATTGGTAAATCAGAACGTGGTCCTGCAACGGTTGAAAGTATCAAGAAGCATAAAGCTGTTTATTTAATGGCTGTTGGTGGTGCTGCATACCTTGTATCTAAAGCAATTAAGAAGTCTCGAGTTGTTGCATTTGCTGACCTAGGTATGGAAGCAATCTACGAATTTGATGTGGTTGATATGCCAATGACAGTTGCGGTTGATACTAATGGTGTGTCTGCCCATGTCGAAGGTCCAGCTATCTGGAAAATAAAATTGAATGAATAGTGTTTGAATAACGCATTAGTGTTTTAAAAACTGTTTGAAAATAAATAAAGCGGCAACTTAGGTTGGCGCTTTATTTATTTTAACTGTGCTATTTTTAGGATAGAGAAGGTAAATATCGGCGCTCGTGTTTATCTGCTTAAACCCATCTGCAGCTACCCACTAATGGTTATTTGTAATTTAATAGTCGCATAAAAATGCGAAGTAGGACAAATTCAAAACATTTGTTTCAAACATTTGTTTACATTGTGTTGACATTTTGTCCGCCAGAACGTAATTTTAAAACGTTCGTTTAAAAAGGGTTAATTATGGTTAGTAAGTTGGATACAAAAACTCGCATTCTAGATGCAGCCGAAAGCTTGTTCGCTGAACACGGGTTTTCAGATACTTCTTTACGCTTGATAACTACACGAGCAAGTGTGAATTTGGCATCAGTTAATTATCATTTTGGTTCTAAGAAAGAATTGATTCAGGCGGTTATTGCCCGACATCTCGAACTCTTCATGCCCCTACTGAATGAGAAGTTAACAGCCTTATGCACGCAAACTGAAAAGCCATCGTTATTAGATGTGTTTAACTGTTTTGTTGATCCGCTATTAGCGTTAGAACAACAAAGTAAAAATGGTACCGTGATCTTTATGCAACTGCTTGGTCGAAGTTATACCGATGAGCAAGGGCATTTACGTTGGTACACAACAACGCATTACGGTGAAGTCTTAGCCAACATAACTAAGGCTTTATTGAAAGCGAACCCAGCGTTGTCATCGCAAGAGCTATTTTGGCGATTACATTTTACCTTGGGCACGGCAGTATTTACGATGGGTTCGAGTGGCGCATTGATGGATATTGCTAAAGCAGATTTTAATCAAGATATTGATGTCGAGGGGCTAATCCGTAAAGTGATCCCTTATTTGGCATCAGGAATGAATACCTCAACAGAAACTACAAGCATGTAGATGCAATTCAGTTATTTTGATGTTGTGAGTACAGCAGCAAAATGATGAAACAAAAGGAAATCGTTATGAGCGCAATGAGTGAATTTAGAAAAAATAATATCACAGCACCATTATTTAAAGTGTTTAAGAAGATCTTGCCACCGCTTTCACAAACAGAGCAGGAAGCAATGGAGTCTGGTAGTGTTTGGTGGGATGGTGATTTATTCGCAGGTAACCCTGATTGGAATAAAATGCTTAGCTACCCAACACCTAAGTTAAGTAAATCAGAACAGAGCTTCATCGATAACGAACTTAAAACATTAATGGGTATGCTGGATGATTATAAAATCGTTCATGAAGACCGTGATTTACCAAAACCAGTTTGGGATTTCATTAAATCAAACGGTTTCTTTGCGCTTATCATTCCAACAGAGTACGGCGGTAAAGCATTCTCTGCTTACGCTAACTCAACAATTGTAACAACGATTGCAACACGTAGTTTATCTACGGCTGTAACGGTAATGGTACCTAACTCATTAGGTCCTGGCGAGTTACTTGCACATTACGGTACACAAGCAGAAAAAGATCGCTGGTTACCTGGTCTAGCAAACGGTACTGAAGTACCATGTTTTGCACTGACTGGCCCTGAAGCAGGTTCTGATGCTGGCGGTATCCCAGATATGGGCCGTGTAGTTAAAGAAGAGTTCGAAGGTAAAGAAACATTAGGTATCCGCGTATCGTGGAGCAAGCGTTATATTACACTAGCACCTGTTGCTACTGTACTTGGCCTGGCATTCAAACTACAAGATCCTGATGCGCTACTGGGTGATAAAGTTGATATCGGTATTACGTGTGCACTTATCCCTACATCACACGAAGGTGTTGAAATCGGTGACCGTCACTTCCCTATGGGTCTAGCATTCATGAATGGTACGACTTACGGTGATGATGTATTCATCCCTCTTGATTGGGTTATCGGTGGTGCTGATCAAGTAGGTAAAGGCTGGCGTATGCTGGTTGAATGTCTATCTGCTGGTCGTGGTATCTCTTTACCTGCACTAGGTACAGCATGTGGTCATTTAACTGCACGTATGACGGGTGCTTATTCATTCGTTCGTAAACAGTTCGGTCTATCAATTGGTAAATTCGAAGGTGTGCAAGAGTCACTAGCACGTATCGGTGGTTTAACTTATCAACTTGAAGCGGCGCGTAAATTTACAACTGGTGCGCTAGATTTAGGTCAAAGCCCTGCGATTGTAACGGCTATCTCTAAATACCATATGACTGAAATGGCACGTACCGTTATTGATGATGCGCTTGATATCCAAGCGGGTAGTGGTATCCAATGTGGTCCTAAAAACTACCTAGCACACGCTTATTGGGGTATTCCTGTTGCAATTACGGTTGAGGGTGCAAACATCCTTACACGTAACCTCATGATCTTTGGTCAAGGTGCAACGCGTTGTCACCCATATGTACTTGGTGAGTTACAAGCAGCTGCTAATCCAAATGAAAAAGAAGGTCTAGAGCAATTTGATGAGTTGTTATTCAAACACATCGGCTTTGGTACTAAAAACTTCTTTGGTGCATTAGGTCAAGGTCTAACTGGCGGCGCATTAAACTCTGCTCCAGTATCGGGTCCAACGAAGAAATATTACAAGCAACTTACGCGTATGAGTAAAGCATTAGCACTTTGTGCTGACGTATCTATGCTGGTTCTTGGTGGTGACTTGAAACGTCGTGAAATGATTTCTGCACGTTTAGGTGATGTACTAAGTAACTTGTATCTTGCATCTGCAACGTTGAAACATTTTGAAGAGCAAGGTCGTCAAGCTGAAGATCTACCTATGTTGTCTTGGGCAATCGAACGTAACTTGTTTGAAATTGGTAAAGCATTTACTGGTTTCTTCCAAAACTTCGGTAACAAAGGTATCGCTGGCACATTGAAAGCTGTTGTATTCCCATTCGGTATCAACTACAAAATGCCTGCTGACGATATTTCAAAAGAAATCTGTGAAGTATTGCTTAAACCAAGTGAAGCACGTGATCGTCTAACGCATCTTTGTTATGTTGGTGATGAGAATGATGCAAACACAGCTATCTATGATATGGAATCTGCGTTCCAAGCTATGTATAAAGTACAGCCTATCGAGAAGAAAATTGCGATTGCTGCATCTAAAGGTACATTGCCACGTAAGCTAGCTGCAAAAGTTGCTGCGCCACTTGCTGTTGAGAAAGGTATCATTACGCAGGTTGAAGCGGATGAACTACTTGCTGCCGATGCATTACGTTTTGCTGCAATTAACGTTGATTCATTCACAGCAGAAGAATTTGCGGGTATTTCGACAGTAACAAAAAACGATAAAGTTGCTTAATTTAACGATTAACAACGTTAAAATCTAGCCTGCGGGTTAGGTTTTGAATAAAGCATAAAAAACCGAGGCTATTTAAAATAGACTCGGTTTTTTTATGTCTGTTCATTTTCTATAAATTAACGGCATGAACTTATACCGCTAATTTTGTCGATAAACTGACTTATTTAACGGTTAGGATCTTGCTGGTATTCGTTGAACCCACCGTATCCATTTTATCACCTAGCGTTAGCAAAATAATATCACCTGCTTTAACTTGGCCTGTCTCTTTTAGTACCGCGTAAGTACCTTCAACGATTTGCTCTTGTGATAACCCTTCAGTATTAAACTGTAAAGGTGTTACACCACGGTATAATGCCGTTGCGTTTAACGTCTTCTGATGTGGAGACAGTGAAAAAATAGGTAAACCTGAACTGATGCGAGACATCAATAACGGTGTTGTACCTGACTCACTTAATGCCACAATTGCTTTAACACCTGTAAGGTGGTTAGCCGCATACATAGTCGACATTGCAATTGTTTCTTCAATTGAATCGAATGTGTAATCAATACGGTGATTCGATACATTAACGCTTGGGTGCGTCTCTGCGCCTAAACAAACTTCAGCCATAGCCTTAACTGTTTCTACTGGGAAATCACCCGCAGCAGTCTCCGCAGACAGCATGACAGCATCTGTACCATCAAGTACGGCATTTGCCACGTCCATTACTTCGGCACGTGTTGGCATTGGGCTGGTGATCATTGATTCCATCATTTGCGTAGCCGTGATCACAACGCGGTTATATTTACGTGATAAGTTGATTAGTGATTTTTGTACACCAACCAATGCTGCATCACCAATTTCAACACCTAAGTCACCACGAGCAACCATGATGGCATCCGATGCTAGGATGATTTCTTTCATTGTTTCTTTTGTTGCAACAGTCTCTGCGCGTTCTACTTTTGCACAGATTTTTGCATTTGAACCAGCTGCACGTACAAGTTCACGCGCGTAATTGATATCAGCACCGTTACGTGGGAAAGAGACTGCAACAAAATCAACGTCAATTTTTGCCGCTGTAATAATGTCTGCTTTGTCTTTATCTGTAAGCGCTTCAGCAGATAAACCACCGCCTTGCTTATTGATGCCTTTATTATTTGATAATGGACCCGCTACCGTGACTTCTGTGTGGATCTGTTGACCGTTAATTTCGATTACTTTTAATTGTACTCGACCATCGTCAAGTAGCAGTACATCGCCAGCGAATACATCGCTTGCTAGTTCTGGGTAATCGATACTAACGCACTGGTTAGTACCAGCTGTTTTATCAAATGTTGCATCTAGGCAGAATTTGTCACCAAGGTTTAAATGAATTTTACCTTCAGCGAATTTAGATACACGGATTTTAGGGCCTTGAAGGTCACCCAAAATAGCCACGTGTTTGTTATGTTTTTTTGCAATCGCACGTACATCTTCTGCACGTTTAATATGGTCTTCGGCGTTACCATGAGAAAAGTTCATACGTACCATATTGGCACCAGCAAGAATAATTTTTTCTAGATTATTATCACGATCTGTTGCTGGACCTAAAGTGGTTACAATTTTAGTACGACGTAACATAATGACTCCATATGAATTATGAGATGATTGATTTTATAGTATGTAATTTAACTACATTTAACTTGATGACAGTCAGACAACGGGGTCTTGAATGGTATTAGTATGCAAAGACTTGATGACCGCTTTGTGACAAAAATAAATAACTGACAACAATAATTAAAAGTAGCAATAGTGGAAACAAAAATGGCCACATTATGTGGCCATTTTCAATTAGTCTATCTTGTTAAAGCGTGAATCTTTGATTGCCGATTTTACTTTCTTCAAGTTTTCGCGGAATTTATCACCACGGCGTAATGTGAAGCCGGTTGCGAGCACATCGACTAGTACTAATTGCGCCACACGTGATGCCATTGGCATATATACGTCGGTATCTTCCATCACATCAAGTGAAATAACTAAATTAGAATATTCCGCTAACGGTGAGTTTTGTGCTGTGATACCAATAACGATGGCATCATTTTCACGTGCTAGTTTTGCCACATCGACCATACTCTTAGTACGGCCTGTGTGTGAGAACAATACCACGACTGAATCTTCAGTACTGTTAATGACGCTCATGCGTTGCATCATGATGTCATCAAAACAAATGACGGGTACGTTGAAACGGAAAAACTTGTTTTCAGCATCACGGGCAACCGATGCGGACGCGCCTAAACCAAAGAACGAGATCTGTTTCGATTGAATCAATAGATCAACGGCTTTATTAATAACTTCTGGATCTAAGCTGTTTTTAGCTGAGTCCAAATGCGCGATTGTCGTTTCAAATATTTTCTGTGTGTAAACTTCTGGGCCATCGTTGGCTTCTACGTTTCTGTTTACGTATGGCGTACCGTTAGCCAAGCTCTGCGCTAAATGCAGTTTAAAATCAGGGTAGCCTTTGGTATCTAAACGGCGGCAAAAACGATTTACAGTCGGTTCACTTACATCTGCAACTTTAGCAAGTGTCGCAATACTTGAATGAATAGCAGATTGCGGAGATTCAAGAATAACATCAGCAACCTTTTTTTCAGACTTACTGAATATTTCTAAATTTTGGATTATTTTTTCGAGCATACTCATGATATTTCCCTGGCAAGCTCCGCAATGGGCGCATGATGAAAGTGATTAAGATAAATGCGAATCTATAGCGGCATTATAAACCTTACTGAATATTTATTACGTCAATTATGTAAAAAATATGAACTAAGTCGAACTATTATTACATTTTTTAATTATTTTTAGCATAGTTAAACGGCCTTTTGTGATTTTATTACAATGAAAACGGCCTGAATAGCACAAACATAACGCGAATGGTGCCTTTATTGGCAGAGAATATGTAGGTTTATAACTAATTATAGTCGTAATATATTTTCAATAAAGTAATAAAATTGCATCAACAATCATGTGCTATACCTACAGTAAGTCTTATTCATTAATTAGGGAGCATTTTATGATCAGTACCTTTGATATGTTTAGTATTGGGATTGGGCCATCTAGCTCGCATACTGTTGGTCCTATGCGCGCTGCATTTGATTTTTTACAACACCTTAAAGCGCTCGAAAATCGGCAATCTCTAGTCAGTATAAATGCTGCTCTGTTTGGTTCGCTAGGACAAACAGGGGTTGGTCATGGCAGCGATATTGCTGTTATTTTAGGGCTCGCAGGTCATGAACCGGATCGTATCGATTCAGAACTGGTTCCCTCCATTTTATCGACCATCGAAGCAGATCAGGGGATTCACTTAGCCGACATTGGCTTTGTACCTTTTACGCGAGCAGAGAACATCATATTACATCAACGTAAAACCTTGTCTTACCACAGCAATGCAATGACAATCACAGCATTAGGCAGTGATGATATCTTACTCAGTAAGACTTATTATTCTATTGGTGGTGGTTTTATTCTTGATCATGACCATATAGATAAACCACTAGAAGAAAATGCGCACACACCGCCTAAGTATAAATTTGATAGCGCCGAAGAATTACTGACCACCTGCCGTGCAAACGGTTTGTCGATTGCCAAGTTGATGTATGAAAATGAACGTCAATTAAATACCGATGCGGTTATCGATGAGAAGCTCTTAGAATTACACCGTATTATGGTCGATTGTATCCAACGTGGCTGTCGTAATGACGGTATCTTACCGGGTGGCTTAAATGTGCGCCGTCGTGCGCCTGGATTGTTTGAAAAGTTACAAGCTCCGGAAGCGAAGGATGATACTTTCCACGGCATGGATTTCGTTAACATGTACGCCATGGCGGTGAACGAAGAAAATGCCGCAGGCGGACGAGTAGTGACGGCGCCGACCAATGGCGCTGCAGGCATTATTCCTGCGGTAATGTATTTTTATGATCAGTTCGTGAGTCCGTTAACGGAAGACAAAATTAAAACCTATCTACTTACTTGCGCGGCAATCGGTACCTTATATAAGAAGAATGCGTCTATTTCTGGTGCTGAAGTGGGCTGTCAGGGGGAAGTCGGTGTGGCTTGCTCTATGGCTGCAGCGGGTTTGACTGCCATCAGGGGCGGCACATTAGAGCAAGTTGAGCATGCTGCTGAGATTGGTATGGAGCATAACTTGGGCTTAACGTGCGACCCTGTTGCTGGTTTAGTTCAGATCCCATGTATTGAGCGTAATGCTATTGGTGCAGTGAAAGCGATTAATGCCTCCCGTATGGCACGTATGGGCACTGGCGATCATAAAGTGTCGCTGGATCAGGTGATTAAAACCATGAAAGCCACTGGTGATGATATGAAAAATAAATATAAGGAAACGTCGAAAGGTGGTTTAGCGATTAATGTAACGGTTTGTTGAGCTAAAGGACTGTGTAGAAAATTTTTTGTAGGAATGTACTATTGTGACTGAAGGTTGTGTTATGACTTGAACGTCATGCCAAGTGTAGAGAACGAACCGCGAGTACGGCCTAACTTGTCATAAGTAATATTGTTGCGTGAGCGACTGCGGATAATGGTATCGCCTAGTCGTTTGGTATTACGTAAATTGAGTTCGATCAGCTTACCATTAACATCATTTAATTCTTGGCATTGAGTGAGTTCGGTTTCAATTTGCTGTTTTTGGGGGAGATAGGTCGACAGTAATTCTGCAGTATCGGCATGCTGGCTGATCTTGACATCAAGTTCGGCAATTTTCGTTATTTGCTGCTGCTTGTCTTGGCTGATCTTTTCTAAAGCTGTGACATCACGTGACTCTAACGCTGATTTTTCAGCCGTTAGTAGAGCCATTAGTTGTTCTACATAAGATACTTGTAAACCAAGTAATTCAGGTAATGTTTTTATTGTCATCTATATCTACAGTGCACTGGTTATGCGAGTAAAGTTTCGAAGTTAGACATGTTCTTTGCTAATTTATTTGCATCAACTTGATAGCTTCCATCAGCAATGGCTTTTTTCAAACTTTCTACTTTTGACTCATTAACAGGTGTACCTTGAGCTAAATCATGTTCCATAGCGGTCAAACTTTTGGCTTGTGATGTGATGTTAACCGAGTCACCTTGCGTGATCCGTTGCGGTGAAGCTTGCGTTGCATTATCACCACTTACGTTGGCTTTTTGCTGCGTACTTCTCGCTTGATCAAGCTGGAGACTACGATTATTTAAATTGGTTAAGTTTATGGCCATTTCTCTACCTATTGCATAGTAAACAGGTGTACTAAAATATTATCGACCCCTGATAATAAAACTTTAGCATAATTTAATAGTTTATTTGGATAGTGCCTGCTGCTTGGACAATACCTGAAACGATTCGTTTCGATTTTGTGTTACGGACATTGATTTTGTCGCCAAGAACGCCATTAGACAAAGCCACACCAGCTGTTTTTACAGTCAAATTTCCCACTGAACTGGTAATTGTAACGCTTTCCCCTTTACACACAAGACAAATATCCCGTGTTGAGATCATTTGCCCACTCGAAAGTTGGCGTTTTAGGCGTGCTCTATTTACAAATACCAAGTCAGAAATATAACCTGAGCGTAATAATACGCGATTCATATATTCTATTTTAGTATTGTTTTTAGTTAATAGGCTACCTTTTGATAATGGTCGGTTACTGACCACCACCGGAACTAGTCGAATAATCTTCACTGGTATGTGAATTTGCCAATTATCAGTGTTATCACAACGTATTCTTACGGTTGCAGAGCGTTGTAAGCTTTTATTACCGACTAATACTGCCGTCATGTTACCTTCACACTGACTTACTGTTATCCTGCGGTCAATTTTAGTTACTTCTATGCTTACTCTTTCATTCTCGTCACTAAATAGTTGCGATTTGATAAAAGATTCCGCAAACTCTTCAAGAACTTGATGTTTATCTGTTTTTGCGTGCGCATATGGTAAATGGCTTACTACACTGAAGCTGTATAAGAATAGCAATGAGAAAAAATATTTAAACATTTAGGTTTCTAAGCCGATATAAGATTAAAGGTTACGTATAAAGTGATTTGAGAGCCAATTTTTTGGCTATTTATACCGTAAACGACAATATAACTGGATAATACAGTGGTAAGAGCAATATTTAAGCCACTTTGATTATAATAGCTACTTTAGCTGAGGATAAATAATGGCAGGATTACTCGATACGGTCAATCAACGTACCCAACTCGTTGGGCAAAACCGTCTAGAACTACTTATGTTTCGCTTAAACGGGCGTCAGCGTTTCGGCATTAATGTATTTAAAGTAAAAGAAGTACTGCAATGTCCGCCATTAACGATCTTGCCTAAGCTAAATAGTGTTGTCCGCGGTGTTGCACATATTCGTGGGCAAACTATTTCGGTCATCGATTTAAGTTTAGCGACGGGTGGTCGTCCGATTCAGGACCTGAGTAAAGCATTTATTATTATCTCGGAATATAACCGTTCTGTGCAGGGATTTTTAGTATCAAGCGTTGAGCGTATTATCAACATTAACTGGGAATCTATTTTACCACCGCCAAAAGGTACAGGTCGCTTTAGTTACTTAACGGCGGTGACTGAAGTTGATAACGAACTTGTTGAAGTACTCGACGTGGAAAAAATTCTCCATGAAGTCGCACCTGTGAGTATGGAAATTAGTAAGGAAGTGCTAGATACTGCAAACGATATTGATAAAACAGCAATCGAGAAAGTGATCTTAGTTGTTGATGATTCAAGTGTGGCTCGAAATCAGATCAAAAAAGCAGTGTCTGATCTTGGTTTCAAGATTGTACTGGCTAAAGATGGCCGTGATGGCTTAAATAAGTTACGTGAATTGGCTGTTAATGGACCGATATCTGAGCAGGTTGCGTTAATGATTTCTGATATCGAAATGCCAGAAATGGATGGTTATACTCTCACGGCAGAAGTGAGAAATGATCCGTCATTAAATGGGTTATATGTAATCTTACATACCTCATTAAGTGGTGTGTTCAATCAGGCGATGGTTGCTAAAGTTGGCGCAAATGACTTTATTGCTAAGTTTAACCCTGATGAACTTGCCGGTGCAGTATTAAAAGCGTTAAAAGCAGCGGATCCTAGCTAGGTGAACTGTAATATCGAATATAAATATCTTTAGATAGAAAGTTGAGTAAAAAATAGTGCAAACATTGTCAAATGAAGTATATAGCCGTTTTAGTGAGTTTCTTGAGATTCAGTGCGGTATTGTATTAGGGCAAAATAAACAATATTTAGTTAAAAGTCGTTTATTGCCACTATTGGCAAAGCATAAGATGAACAGCTTAACTGAGTTAGTACAAAAGTCGATGACCATGTTAGCGCGTGATTTACGTAATGATGTTATTGATGCGATGACGACGAATGAAACGTTATGGTTTCGCGACGTGTATCCGTTTGAGTATTTACAAGCTAAGATCTTACCTGAGTTTATCAATAAAGGTCAGCCGGTAAAAATATGGTCAGCGGCATCATCGTCTGGTCAAGAACCGTTTTCGATTGCGATGTCTGCGATCGAAACACAGGAAAGAATTAAGCGCATGGGTAAACCTAACGTGCAAATTGTCGGTACGGATATTTCGCCGACCATGATTACGCACTGTAAAGAAGGGGTTTATGATCGCCTTGCTCTTGGACGTGGTCTATCACCTGAGCGTAAACGTCAGTTCTTTAGTGTATTGCCTGATGACAAAATGAAGGTGAATCGTGAGGTTCAGCAATTAACATCATTTCGTGAAATCAACTTGCTAGAAAGTTATGCTTTGTTGGGAAAATTTGACATCATTTTTTGCCGAAATGTACTTATTTATTTTTCACCAAAGATTAAAAGTCAGATCCTGAATCAATTTGCCGCATCGTTAAAACCGGGTGGTTATTTATTTTTAGGTGCATCTGAGTCATTAACAGGCCTAACAGATAAATTCGAAATGGTCCGTTGTAATCCTGGCATTGTTTACAAGCTTAAATAATCTATCTTGCGGTGAGTTAGCGCATGAACATGGATGTTCATTTATTGGCGGTAACTAGCCCAAATACAGCGTCAAAAAATTGTTTTACAACGCTTTTTCTTTATCTCTTCATTTAATCCTGCTCTACCCCTCTTGTAATACTCCCTTGTGATAATTTAATGCAAACTTTAAGTCATTGCTTTTTATGGTTAAATTTTTTTAATTTGATTTTACAATAATGCAGGCAATAAAAATTATTTTTGTGGCACATATGTTGCTTTTATCATTTGTATCATCGTAATTATCATGCGATTGATTACGATATAAATGTTTAGGAGGCGTTCATGGCTATTAATTTTGATAATGCATTAGGTATACACCAGTATTCTGTCGGCGTAAGAGAACGACGCGCAGAAGTACTCGCGAGTAATATCGCCAATGCGGATACCCCAGGTTTTAAAGCCAAAGATTTAACCTTTAAGGATGCATTAGCAAGTGCAACTCAGGGGTCTAGCTTTAACTTATCAAATACCAGTGAGCGTCATATATCAGGTGGCAGAGGTATTGCATCTGATTTGCAATTTAGAGTCCCTAACCAACCCGATACCGGTGACGGCAATACTGTTGATGTGCAAGAAGAGCGTTCTAACTTCATGCAAAACAGTATGGAATATCAAGCATCACTGTCATTCTTAAGCAGCAAGTTTCAAACACTGAGCAAGGCAATTAAAGGACAATAATTATGAGTTTATTTCGAGTCTTTGATGTTGCCGGTTCGGCAATGAGTGCACAATCAGTACGTTTAAATACTACCGCGAGTAATCTTGCTAACGCAAATAGTGTGAGTAGCAGTGCTGATGAAACGTATAAAGCCCGTTATCCAATCTTCCAAGCACAATTAGATCAGGCTAATGCAGCTCAAAATGAAGCAGTTGGCGTGAATGTTGCAGGGATTGTAGAGAGTGATGCACCATTAGTTAATGAGTTTAATCCTAATCATCCATTGGCAGACGAAGATGGTTATGTATATCGCCCTAATGTAAACGTTATGGAAGAGATGGCCAACATGATTAGCGCATCTCGTTCATACCAAACTAACGTGCAAATAGCTGATTCTGCTAAACAAATGTTAACTAAAACATTGGCGTTAGGTAAAGGTTAATAGAGGTATTTGGTTGTGACGACAATTAGCAATAACATAGCTGACTTTAGCAGTCAGTTTAAAACCGAGAAAAAGGATGCGGCAGAGCAGGCGGCAGAAACTACCCGCAAAGAGCTCGGCCAAGAAGACTTTTTCTCGTTACTTACGCAAGAACTGGCTTATCAAGACCCGTTCAAACCGGTAGAAAACTCGGAGATGGTGGCGCAAATGGCGTCGTTTACCACCGCTGATGGTATTTCTAAGATGGACAGTAAGTTTGAGCAGTTAAATACGATCATGAGCTCGAACCAAGCACTGCAAGCGTCAAGTTTAGTCGGTAGCAAGGTACTTGCGCCTGCATCGTCGGCATTTTTATCTGCGGATGAGAATGTATCTGGACGTATTGATTTACCGCAGGGCGCACCTAATATGCGCTTACAAATAGCCAACCAAGTTGGTGAAGTGGTTAAAGTGATTGATATGGGTGAACAGAAGGCCGGTGCAATTCCTTTTGATTGGGACGGCACTGACATGAACGGCAATAAAGTGGCGGAAGGAAGTTACCGCTTGAAGGCATCAGCGTCGATAGACGGCAATGCCCAAGACCTTAAAATATTAAGTTTCCAGCATGTTGAAAGCGTTAACATTGGTAATACTGGTAACGGCATTATGCTGAACTTAAAAGGCATGGGTAGCTTACCATTGAGCCAAGCAACAGAAGTAGCCTCGAAAAATTATTAAATTTATTGAATAAAAGGAAAATTTATGTCATTTAACATCGCCTTGAGTGGGATCAACGCTGCTCAGAAAGACCTTAATACAACGGCAAATAACATTGCTAACGTTAATACCACGGGTTTTAAAGAGTCGCGCGCTGAGTTTGGTGATGTGTATGCAACATCGATTTTCTCTAATGCTAAAACATCGGTTGGTAACGGTGTGGCAACTGCTCATGTTGCGCAGCAGTTTCAACAAGGTAGCTTGAATTTCACCGAGAACTCGCTGGATTTAGCGATTAACGGTAATGGTTTCTTTGTTATGTCAGACGGTCTTGAATCAATGGATCGTAACTACACGCGTGCTGGTGCATTTAAATTAGATTCAAATAGTTTTGTGACTAACTCGGCGGGTAATTATCTACAAGTTTATGATGTGAATGATGATGGTTCTCCAAAAGCGGTGAGCATGGCGTCAACAAAACCGCTGCAAATACCTGATACCGCAGGTGTACCAGAATCAACGAGTAACGTTGATATGACAATGAATTTACCAGCTACTTCACCAGTATTAGATCCGACGAAGTTTGATCCGGCAGATAGTACGACGTTCACATCAGCGACGTCAGTATCAATTTATGATTCACTCGGTGAGTCACATACTTTGTCTACTTATTACATTAAAGATGGTACAGCGGGTGCACCTGCAAACTCTTGGTTAGAGTTTAACTATGTGGATGACCAACCAATTGATATCGTGGGTGGCCAAGCTGTGGCTGCTGCGCCTGGTACACCAGCTAAACCGGCTGCGTTAAGACTGACGTTTGATTCATCTGGTTTATTACAACAACAGCTGCCAGCCATTGCTGAGACTGTGCCACTCGGCGCGATTTTAACCAATGGTGCGGATACCACTCAGACTGTTAAAATCAATATTAATAATCCGACTCAGTTTGCTTCTGCGTTTGAAGTAACAAAATTAGAACAAGACGGCGCGACAGTAGGGCGTTTGACCGGTATTGATATCGGCCCTGATGGTATGGTTGCGGCGAGTTACAGTAATGGCCGTAATGATAAGTTAGGTATGATTGCCATGGCTAAGTTTGCTAACGAACAAGGTCTAAGCCAAACAGGTGATACCGGCTGGCGTGCATCGCAACTTTCAGGTAATGCGATCGCAGGTGAAGCGAACTCTGGTACCTTTGGTAAAATTAATTCATCGGCACTCGAACAGTCAAATGTAAACTTGACCAGTGAACTGGTTGACTTAATTACGGCACAACGTAACTACCAGGCTAACTCAAGAACCTTAGAAGTGAACTCTAAACTGCAAGATACGGTATTACAGATCCGTTAACGTAGCGGGTTGATAAGCCATTTTGATAAAAAGCCACCCTATTTAGGGTGGCTTTTTCATTTTGGCACTTTAATTGCTTTATCACTGGTATTAGACGGGTAATTAACGATTTCAACGAAAAGTGACAGAGGATTGACGAATGGACAATATGCTTTATATCTCGATGTCGGGTGCCAAAGAAAATATGAATGCATTGGCTGTTCGTGCCAATAATATCGCCAATGTGAATACGCATGGCTTTAAATCTGATTTTGAACAAGCACGTTCAATGCAAGCTTTTGGTGAAGGCCTACCTACTCGTGTATTTGCGATCACTGAAAGCCCTGGGCAAGACTTTACCGGTGGTGCATTACAACAGACCGGCAATGCATTGGATGTTGCGATCCAAGGCGATGGTTGGTTAAGTGTCATGGATGATCAGAATAAAGAAAGCTATACCCGTAGTGGCAGTTTACACATGGGCCCTACAGGTGAGTTATTAACATCATCAGGTCGTCCTGTTATCGGTGAAAATGGTCCTATCGTTATACCGACACCCGTTGAACAAATTAAAATTCATGCTGATGGTCGTATCGAGATCCGTCCGCAAGGCGCACCAGCAAACGCATTGGAAGAAGTTGATCAATTAAAATTGGTCAACCCCGATGTTCGCAATTTAGTGAAAGGCTATGATGGTATGTTTCGACAAGCTGACGGCACGCCTGCCGCAGTTGATTTAAACGTCCAAGTGGCAGGTGGTGCACTAGAAACCAGTAATGTAAGTGCTGTTGGTGAACTCACCGGCATGATTAATCTGCAACGTCAGTTTGAAATGCAGATCAAAATGATGAAGACAGCAGAAGAGAATGACAAAGCATCAGATTCACTATTACGGATCAGCTAATTCTCATTGATGAGTCCACGAACAGTATAAATTAGACGAGGAAAACGTTATGAATCCGGCATTATGGATAAGTAAGACAGGCTTAGAAGCACAGCAAACAAATATTTCAACCATTTCAAATAACTTGGCCAATGCCAGCACCGTTGGTTTTAAGAAAGAACGCGCAATTTTTGAAGATTTGCTCTACCAAGCGGTGAATCAACCGGGTGGTCAATCGACTCAAAACACGAAATTACCATCAGGTTTAATGGTTGGTTCGGGTGCGCGAGTTGTGGCAACGCAAAAAGATCACTCACAAGGTAACATGCTAACGACAGATAATTCGTTAGACATGATGGTGAGTGGCCGTGGTTTCTTCGAAATTGAAATGCCAGATGGTACTACGTCATATACCCGTAACGGTCAATTTACCTTAAATGATGAAGGGATTATTGTGACTCCGGGTACTGGTTATCCGTTACAACCACAGATTCAAATTCCAGCTGACGCGCAAACGGTGACAGTATCGGAAGACGGTGAGATCTCCGTCAGCCTACCTGGGCAAACGAACAATCAAACCGTCGGCCAGATTAATATTTCTGACTTTGTTAACCCTGGTGGTTTACAGCCTATTGGACAAAATATGTATATCCAAACGGGTGCCAGTGGTGATCCGGTACAGGGCTTACCAAGTAATGAAGGCTTGGGTAAATTAGTGCAGGGTGCGATTGAGACATCGAACGTCAACGTAACGGAAGAATTAGTGAACCTGATTGAAAGTCAGCGTGTATACGAAATGAATTCCAAAGTAATATCAGCCGTTGATGAAATGCTAAGTTACACCAATCAACAGCTTTAATTTAGCTACAATATAGTTAACCGTTAACTCTTATGATCGAGAATTGTTATGCGTAATTTTATCTTTGCTGTTTTTGTGCTTATGCAACTTGCTGGTTGTTCGTCTTTAGTTAAAGTAAAAGAAAATGTGGTCACTAAAAATCAAGATGCCACTAAAACTGAAGACGCGAAAGAACCTGCTGATGTGAATGAAACACCACAGCAAGATTCACCTGATTATGCACCGATTGTACCCGATGATAATCCTGTACAAGCAAAAGTGACGGGTTCGTTATTTAATCCGCAATACAATAATAATATTTTTTCAGACATTAAAGCACGTCGTGTCGGCGATATTATCACTGTGACATTAACAGAATCGACGAGTGCTAAAAAACAGGCCAGCTCAAATCTAGGCAAAGACAATTCATTCGAACTAGACCCAGTCAGTTTGGGTGGCGAAGATGTAGTGATCGGTGGTTATAAAATCGAAGGTAGTCTAAACCAAACCAGTTCTTTTTCGGGTAACGGTTCGGCTGATCAAAGTAACAGCTTAGAGGGTAATATTTCAGTCACAGTTGTCCGTGTACTACCCAATAACAACCTCGTCATACGGGGTGAGAAATGGTTAATGCTCAATAATGGTAATGAATTTATTCGCCTTACTGGTTTATTGCGTCCACAAGATGTAGACGCTGACAATAAAGTTAATTCAGCGCTGATCGCGAATGCTCGAATTCAATATGGCGCGGTTGATGATTTAGGCGAGGCGCAAATACAAGGCTGGGCAACTAAATTCCTTAACGGCAGCACATGGCCTTTCTAAGCTATATTTAATGTAGATGTAGATGTAGATGTAGATATCAAGCGTATATCGTAATGATGCCAGCTCTAATATATTCAGACCAGGTGTGTAAACGACATCTTGGTATGACAATTGCTTTTAGCTATATAACTGAGATTATTTAGCCGTTGTCATAATTTTGGCAGTTAAAATACAAACCAAAATAATGACAGGGCAGCAAATAATGACAATTTTTATAGCACAGGTTATCTAGATGAAACTATCAACACGGATCAAGTTAGCAACTCAAGTTAAGCTACAGCAAAATATATTGCTGGGGATGAGTATTGTCTTGTTAAGCTTTTTTGTGCTTACCATTAATTCCGCTAATGCTGCTCGCATTAAAGATATTAGTTCTGTGCAAGGCGTTCGAGATAACCAATTAATCGGTTATGGTCTGGTTGTTGGTCTACCGGGTACCGGTGAGAAAAGTAACGCCTTTTCTGAGCAAAGTTTTAAAACCATGTTGAATAACTTTGGCATCACCATGCCAGAAGGTGCGAAAGTCAAAATTAAAAACGTGGCTCCTGTTGCGGTGAGTGCGGTATTACCAGCATTTACCAAACCAGGTCAAACCATCGATGTGACTGTTGCTGCTATTGGTGAAGCAAAGAGCTTACGTGGTGGTTTATTACTGCAAACGTTCCTGAAAGGTGCTGATGGCCAGGTGTATGCATTAGCACAAGGTAGCTTGGTTGTTGGTGGTCTTGGTGTTGAAGGCCGAGATGGTTCTCAGATAACAGTGAATACCCCGACTGTTGGCCGTATTAGTAGTGGTGCTATTGTGGAGAAAGAAGTTCCGACACCATTTGGTGATGGTGACTTTCTGACATTCAATTTACATCGTGGTGATTTTTCTAACGCCAAACGTTTATCGGATGCAATTAACAATCTTGTAGGCCCTAATACCGCTTACCCTATGGATGCAACGTCAGTGCGTGTGCTCGCACCACGTGATATTTCACAGCGTGTGGCTTACTTGGCGACATTGGAAAACCTCGAATTAAAAATGGCGGATGAATCAGCCAAAATTATTGTTAACTCTCGTACTGGTACTATTGTTATTGGTCAAAATGTCCAGCTTAAACCAGCCGCGATAACCCATGGCGGTTTGACCGTGACCATTAATGAAACGCAAGAAGTATCACAGCCGAATGCGTTTGCTAACGGCGAAACAGTCGTGACCAATAAATCGACCATTAATGTGACGCAAGAAGATGCGCGTATGTTTAAGTTAGATGCAGGCGCGACCCTCGATGATTTGATCCGTGCTGTAAACCAGGTCGGTATTGCGCCGGGTGACTTAATGTCCATTTTAGAAGCGCTGAAGGATGCAGGGGCGCTGGACGGGCAATTGATTATTATTTAAGGCGATAAGCTAGCTCAGTTTAAATCTGTTGTTGGATCCGTTATGTAAAAGCGCTATACCCCTGATGTGGTTTAGCGCTTTTTTGTGCCTATTTTTTATTAATCCGTTAGTTGGTCTAAGAATTGCTTTGTTATCTATGACGATTAGCGTTAATCCGTTTTTTACATCTTAAGTTGTTGATTCTATTGTTTTGAATAGCGACAGATAAATGGCAGTGATATTGACTTATATATTTTGTAGCAGAATAACTGACTGAAAAATAACGATCTAAACTAATCACTTGAAATAACGATCTAAATAATACAATCGAAAAAAGTAACGGGCTGGGTATGGATAATTCATTTAAAACAAATGTGAACAGTAACGTCTTAGATACGCATAATCTGGATTCTTTGCGTAAGCGTGCGCAAGGCAATGATGAAGGTGCGTTAAAAGAAGTCGCGCAGCAATTTGAATCTTTGTTTACCAACATGCTGATGAAAAGTATGCGTGAAGCCAATGCCGCATTTGAAACCGACAGCCCAATGAATAATAACTACACCCAGTTTTATCGTGACATGCAAGATAAGCAGATGGCCGCAGATATGAGCCAAACAGGTAGCCTAGGATTAGCAGACGTCATTGTTAAGCAGTTATCCAATGATGGCGGCAATTATATGCCAGCTTCGTCATTAAATGGTGATACCAACCCATTACAGAACCTGAAAGCGAATAAGGCTGATGGGACTGCAGAAAAGGCGCTACCGGAAGAGAGCAAAAGTCTAGCAATCCCCGCAGTTGATGCAGACGGCAACCCGAACGACGATACCGCACAGGCTGTAAACCCTTTAGCAGGCACAACCCCTTTAGCAGCTGCAGCGCCAAAAATGCAGTTCAATAGCCCTGAAGAATTTGTTGCTTCACTTGCCCCTTTTGCTGATGTCGTTGCCAAGCGTTTGAACGTATCTCCTGATGTGTTACTTGCGCAAGCGGCGCTAGAAACAGGCTGGGGTAAGAAAGTCTCTACAGATAACAAAGGCGATAGTTCGCATAACCTATTCAATATTAAAGCTGATAAACGTTGGGAAGGTCCGACGGCAAGTGTGGATACGTTAGAGTTTAAAGACGGTGTGGCCAAACGTGAAAATCATCAATTTAGAAGTTATCAAGACTTCCAATCGAGCTTTAATGATTTTGCTAACTTCTTGCAATCGGGTGACCGTTATAGTGACGCATTAAGTAATTCTGCAGACTCGGCACAGTTCTTGAATGGTTTACAACAAGCGGGTTATGCCACGGACCCTAATTATGCAGCGAAAATACAGAATGTGATGAAACATGATGCATTTAAATAACGCTGGTTAATGTCGTGGTAGCGTAAAGCAATCTTATTTTTGAGTGATGAACTAATAGTTAGGGCTATAATCTGATGGCGAATTTATTACAAATAGGTACTTCTGGTGTGCTTGGTCACCAGCAAATGCTTCAGACCACAGGTAATAACATTTCGAATGTTAATACCGATGGTTATAGCCGTCAGCGTACCCAGCATAATTCGCAAACCGATAACATGGGGCTTGCTCGTTCAGTTACCGGCCGAGAAGTGGATAAATTTGCGCAAGCTGAATTATTAATTGATACCAGCGCTTTTGGTAACAAAGAAAAATTCCTGGCGGAAATCACCCGCACCGATCAAGTACTATCTGATAAATCGAATAACATGGCTGCAGGTGTATCACAGTTATTTGAATCTTTTCATACCGCCAATGATGATCCTACGTCCATCTCAAATCGTCAACTTGCTGTCACCGATGCAAAAACGTTAGCGGCAAGTTTTCGTAATGTCGGTGAGCAATTAAATAACCAAGCACAAACCGCTAACAGTGAAATAGCTGAAAAACCCGCACTACTGAATTCACTGATTCAAGATGTACATGGTTTGAATAAGCAGGTAATGATCGCAGACGGTACATCTCGTGGCGCCTCTGGAACATTACTTGATCAGCGAGATGTGGCGATAGAGTCATTAGCAAAAGAGCTAGATATATCAACGATTGTGAATGATAACAAAAGCATCTCAATTAATTTACTGAATGGCCAGCCCTTGGTCATGCAAAACAATGTCAGCCAATTTTCTACTGTGACAGGTGATCCCGAGTCTAATAATGTAGAACTGGTATTGAATATTGATAAAAATACCATGCCTTTGCAAAACACGAATCTTGGTGGCCGAATTGGCGCTTTACTTGAATTTCGTGATGAAACTGTTTATTCATCATTGCGAGAAATTGGCCAGTTGAGCCTGGGTATTGCAGATGCAGTAAATAGTCAAAATAAAATGGGGTTGGACTTGAACGGTAATATGGGCAAAGACATATACACCATTCCACCAACGCAAGCTAAGCACTTTTCAGATAACTCGAACCCAGCGCATGTGATTAATTCTAAGATGATTGCAGGTGAGGGCAGTTCGTTAACGACTAGCCAATATCAGATCTCGATGACGAGTCCGATGACCTTTGATATCTTTGAAATTAAAAACGGTGAACGTAGCACTAATCCACTCGCCGTTAATGGTGCTTATCCTGGTCCTGTTGAAGTAACAGACCATGGCTTTGAAGTTGACTTTTCTGCTGCGGCTGGTGGTTTTCAAAGCGGTGATAAATTTTTAATGAGCCCGACATTATTCAATCTTGATGACTATGACATTATCAATACGCAACCGGAAGATATTGCTTTAGCATCGATTTTACAAACTAAGACTGGCGTAACGAATACGACGATGAGTCGACTTGCGGTGACGGAAATATCGGACGCGAGCTTATCTTTTTCGAATAATGATTTAAGCCTGACGGCGCCGCAACAAATCACTGTAAACAATAGTGGTGATTTTGATATTTTCGATGGTAACGGCACATACATGGCAACGAGTTCAGGTGCGTTAAATGGCCAAAACTTATTTAGTAATGCCGTCCCACCATTAAACCCAGGTGTGGGTTATGAAATTAAAATGGATGGCAAGCCAAACCCTGGTGAAAGTTTTACTTTGGCTTATAACCGAGATTCGATAGCAGATAACAGCAACGGTTTAAGACTTGCCGGTTTAGAAAATGACGATAAGTTACGAAAGAATCATAATAATAACGGTGAAAATCAGATGACGTTTGCCGAGGGTATTGCAACCTTAATCTCTACAGTCGGTAACCAAACTCGTGCGGCACGGGTTGATTCATCTGCCAATCAAGCCAAGTTAATACAGAGCCAAAATTGGGTTGAAAGTGTTTCTGGCGTCAATTTAGATGAAGAAGCGGCAAATATGGTGCGCTATGAGCAAGCTTACAATGCTTCGGCACAAGTCGTTAATATTTCAAAAGAAATATTTGACACTATTCTGAATGCGGCGAGGTAATCGAGATGAGAATAACCAACAATCAAATCTTTTCACGTTCGATGCAAGATATGTCACAAACGCAAAAACGTTTAAATACAGCGCATTCACAAGTGACATCACAAGAGAAGTTCAGAACCTCGGGTGACGCACCAGCTGAAGTGGCTAAATCAAATTATCTGAATGATGAAATCAAAAAAAATACCCAGTACCAGACCAATGGATTAATGCTTAAAGGTACATTGGGGTTAGAAGAAACAACCCTTAACAATTTACACACAGCCATGGAACGTGGTCGTGTGCTCTCTGTTCGAGCGCTCAATGGTACAGTTGATAGTCAAGATAGGTTTGCAATTTCATTAGAAATTGGCCAAGTACAAAAAGAAGTGTTCAGCTTAGTAAATACTAAAAATGCCAATGGTGATTTCATTTTTTCAGGCACGACTGCGCATTTACAAGCATATGCAAAAGATGAGCAAACAGGGCAATACACTTACCGTGGTAATGAACAAGATAATGATATTCAAATTGCCACCAATGTTTATGTAAATAGTGGTGATAACGGCAAGCGTGTTTTTGAGTCAGCGCCAGCGCGATTAATTATGAATACCAGTAATCTGGTCGGTAATGTCAGTGCGGTAGAGACTGAAGTGATTAATCAAGGGCAGTTCGATAACTTCCATGCCAGTAATTATGATCATAATAACCCAGCTAATAATACCTTCAAGCTTAATGTTATCGCCCCCCTGATACCGGGTAATAGCGATACGTTTGAAGTACTTGATAGTAGTAATACGGTATTACAAAGCGGTAATTTCACATCAGATCAAGGCATTCAATTTAATGGTGTCAAGATTATGGCTACAGGTAGCGCAGTGGGGAGTGTCGATATTTCGTTATCGCCACCTCACAATGACAATATTTTGAACACGCTTGAAACCTTAAAAGAATCATTACTTGACACTTCTCTCTCGAAAGAGGGCTTTCGGGAAAGAATGGCTGATGCTCAAGTCGGTATTGAGAATGCGAAATACTCGGTGATGTCAACGATGTCAACGATTGGTGGTCGTAACAACACGATTGAACGTGTTACTGAATCAAATGAATCATTTAAGGTTATTAACCAGGAAGCGATGGCAATTCTTACCGAGGCAGATCTTGCCGCGGCAATGACAGACCTGACTAAAGAGCAGAATGTTTTAGAGATGAGTTACAAGTCATTTAACAAAATCAATAACTTAAGCTTATTTAATTCGATTGCTTAATTTGGCACACAATTTGCAATTTATTTAATCAATGAACATATAATAATTTATAGACTAACCGTTAAGCACGACTTCAATGAAAATCATGTCATTGCTTAATCACGTTATATACAGAGGGAAAACGAATGGCTATATATGTAAATACTAACGTTGCATCTTTAAACTCGCAGCGTAATCTAACGAATTCAACAAATGATCTACAAACTTCATTTGAACGTTTATCATCGGGTAAACGTGTCAACTCAGCTGCGGATGATGCTGCGGGTTTACAAATTGGCTCTCGTTTAGAAGCACAAGTGAACGGCTTAAATCAAGGCGCTCGAAATGCCAATGACGGTATCTCAATGGCGCAAACTGCTGAAGGTGCGTTAGACGAAACAACAAACATGTTGCAACGTATGCGTGTTCTTTCAATTCAATCAGCGAATGGTTCGAATAGTGCGGCTGACCGAACTGCGTTAGATAAAGAATTTGGTCAATTAAAAGACGAGATTAATCGTGTTGCAAAAGACACTACATTTGGTGGTGAGACGCTGCTTGATGCATCGTTTAATAATGACTTCCAAGTTGGTGCTGATGCTAACCAAGTTATTAATGTTAAAATTACGACAGCAATGAATACGACAGGTTTATCGATTAACTCTGCAAGTATTGCTTCTTCGGGTACTGCGCAAGGCGCGATTGCTGATTTAGACAGTGCGATTGCACAGGTAACTGATATTCGAGCTGACCTGGGTGCTAAACAAAACCGTTTCTCATCAACTATTCGTAACGTAACGAATATTGCTGAAAATGTATCAGCGTCTAAATCACGTATTATGGATGCTGACTTTGCTGCTGAATCTGCACAGCTTGCGCAAAATCAAGTATCGCAACAAGCAGCGAGTACGATGCTAAGTCAAGCGAATCAGCAATCACAAGTTGCTATGTCGCTATTAGGCTAAGAGGGCGGGCTCCCTCTGGCCCCTTTTGGGGCCGCCTAATATATTGCTTTTACCTATATCCTTATCGCGACAGCCCTTATTAAGCGTATAGGTAAAAGTATTTTCTTTCCCTTTATCTCCTTCTATTACCCTTCTTCCAGCACTATTACTACTGACTAACCATCTTCGTTTTACTTATGCCTATGTTCGACGTTTATTTCACTCGCCCGAGTCATACAGTGCCACTTCCCTTATTTCAACTAACGTACATATACCTGCAAACTATTTGTTTCCTTGGCATATTCCCGCCACTTGGGCGGCAATTTTTTGGCTTTGACGGAAAGTGTAAGGGTTAGAAGTGGCATTGATATAATTAAAGTCATATAAATCAATTTTAAATTTATTTAAAGTTAAGTAAAATCAATGGTTTGTAATATTGTTGTTAGCTTGTTTAGTATTTGGCACAGTGATTGCTATATCTTTAGATATATAAAATTAATTTAATTTGAAATAGCGAAGAAGGAAGATACCGTGGCCTTATATGTAAATACAAATGTAGCATCTTTAAATTCACAACGTAATTTGACGAATTCTACAAATGCGTTACAAACATCATTTGAGCGCCTATCTTCTGGTAAGCGTATTAACTCAGCGGCTGATGACGCAGCAGGTCTGCAAATCGGTTCTCGTCTAGAGTCTCAGGTAAACGGCTTGAATCAAGCGTCACGAAATGCCAATGATGGTATTTCTCTTGCGCAAACAGCGGAAGGGGCACTAGACGAAACAACGAATATGCTACAGCGTATGCGTGTGCTGTCAATTCAATCTGCCAATGGTTCAAACAGTGATGCTGATCGTGTTGCACTTGATAAAGAGTTTGGTCAGTTGCAAGAAGAACTTAACCGTGTTGCTGACGATACAACATTCGGTGGTATGGATTTACTTAACGCGACCTTTGATCAAGATTTTCAAATCGGTCCCGATGCCAATCAAATTATTAATGTAAAAATTACCACGAATACCAATGCCGCAGGTCTAGGTGTTGGTTCAACAATGGCTAACCTACTCGTGGCAACGGCCGCACAGGACGCTATTACAGATATTGATTCAGCGATTGCAACGGTAACGGACATTCGCGCAGACTTAGGTGCGAAACAAAATCGTTTTTCTTCGACTATTCGTAATCTGTCTAATATTTCAGAGAATGTGTCAGCGTCTAAATCACGTATTATGGATGCAGACTTTGCCGCAGAATCAGCAAAACTGGCGCAAAACCAAGTATCACAACAAGCGGCAAGTACTATGCTTAGTCAAGCTAATCAGCAATCACAAGTGGCAATGTCATTACTGCAAGGCTAATTGTAGTAACGTTAATGATATTCTTATTTTGGCTCGCAAGAGCCAAAATAGTACTGCACTAAATGAAAATAGCACCGCACTAAACGACCCCCTCTATTTGCTCTACTTTTAATTGACAGCCTCTGTTATTCCATATCTTTATGATTATCAATAATATAATAATTCGACAGATAAAATTATTGTTGCATAACAAACTGAAATGTAATGATTTTATTTTGTTTTTCATATCTTTAAGAAAAAAAACAGAAAAAAACCAAAATAACTCTAAAGGATGTATTTTTGGTGTCGATAACTTTTATGACGATACAAATAACCGATTATGAATAAGGGCTGTATTTTACATACACAGCAGTCCTTTACAGGATTTCTTTTAGGAGACGAATATGGCTGTTTATGTAAATACCAATGTAGCATCTTTAAATTCACAACGTAACTTATCGAATGCGACTAACGACTTACAAACTTCTTTCGAACGTTTATCATCAGGTAAACGTATTAATAGCGCTGCTGATGATGCTGCTGGTTTACAAATCGGTTCACGTTTAGAGTCGCAAGTAAATGGTCTAAACCAAGGCGCACGAAATGCTAATGATGGTATTTCGCTTGCTCAAACAGCTGAAGGTGCGTTAGACGAAACAACAAATATGTTACAACGTATGCGTGTGCTTTCAATTCAATCTGCGAATGGTTCAAACAGCGATGCTGACCGTGTAGCATTGGATAAAGAGTTTGGTGAATTAAAAGAAGAAATTACCCGTGTATCAACGGATACTACATTTGCGGGTGAAGAGCTACTTAATGGTACATACGCTGCTGACATTCAAGTCGGTGCGGATTCAGGTCAAACAATTAACCTTACCATTTCACAAGATATGGGCGCTACAGCGCTTGGTTTAACTGCGACAGTGACTCTTTCATCTGCCGGTGGCGCACAAGCTGCAATTGCTAAATTAGATTCAGTGCTTGCTGTTGTAACCGACACACGTGCAGAACTGGGTGCGAAACAAAACCGTTTCTCATCAACAATTCGTAACATTACGAATATTTCTGAAAATGTTTCAGCATCTAAATCACGTATTGTTGATACAGATTTTGCAGCAGAATCAGCTCAATTGGCGCAAACACAAGTACAGCAACAAGCTGCTAGCTCAATGTTAAGCCAAGCGAACCAATCGTCACAAGTAGCATTATCTCTACTGTAAACGGTTAAGTTTATTTTTGCCCTGCACTTTGCGGGGCATTTTAGTCTTTGGGGGTTACCATGTCCATTGATAATCATATGGATAATAAGAGCACTCGTTTTTATCCCGACCCTGTAGTGACAAAAGAATCTGTCATTACCAATCCTGCCGTTTTAATTTCACCTAGTGAAAGCCCATTCCCTGAAAAAACTCATCTATCTGTCCCTAAACTTGCCGATGACATAGATCTGGAACAAAAATTGCTTGAAGCAAAGGATACACTGCAAGCTCATTTCGATGTTAATAATAAGAAGTTAAATTTTAGTATCCATGACGATACAGGCCGCATGCTTGTTAAAATTGTGGATCCTGATAGTGGTGAAATACTGAAAGAACTGCCGTCAGAGGCTGTATTGAAGATGGCTGCTAACATTGAAAAGTTTCAGGATAATGTATCAGCTAGTTCAGGACTTTTATTCGATGAAATGGTCTGATGTTAATAGCGTGATAAAATAGTCGAATGTTTAATGTAAGAGGCAAATAATTGCCTCTTACATTATCTATAGATGAAAATTAAGGATATGTATGGCTGGTATAACGATGGCAGGCTCAGGTTCTGGTTTAGATCTTGAATCTATCATTACCTCATTTGTAAGCGCTGAAAAAATGCCAAAAGAATCCCGACTGAATAAGAAAGAAGTCGCGGTCACTACTGAGCTATCTGGTGTTGGGACATTGAAGGCTGCGCTTGCAGATTTTAAGGCGACATCTGCTGAACTCGGCAATACAGATTCTTTTTTTCAGAGCAAAACGAATATTCGCTATCAGGGACGCAATGTCGAGCAAACGTCAGCCGATGCTGGTAGTGATAGTGCTGCGTCACCTATTACTATTCAAACAAAAGGCGTTGTGCCTAAAGGTGCATTTGATGTTGAAGTTAAACAAATTGCTCAAGGTGCACGCTTAGAATCTGATTTTCTACCAGATCGGGATTCAAAACCTGGCCAAGGTATGCTGTATTTTGATGCGGGTAAAAATACTTTTCAAGTGGATGTCAATATCACTGATACCTTGCAAGACATTCAGATGAAAATTAATGATGCGCCTGATAATTATGGTATTAGTGCCAATGTTATTAGCTCTGATGTCGGTGCCAAAATTATCTATACCTCAGATAAAACGGGTAAAGAAAATGGTTTAACCGTATTTACTTCCGATTCAAGTCTTAATCGTATTTCATCAAGCATGGTTGGCCAGCAAGCCACTGATGCAATCATTACTGTTGATGGCAATATGATAACCAAAGATAACAATATCTTTAATCATGCCGTATCGGGCGTGACGATCACTGCCAATAGTTTGACGAACCTTAACGAACCAGCCAATTTTTCCACTGCGACAGATCATGCTGCTGTCGAGGATTTAGTGTATGGGTTTGTTGACGGTTATAATACCTTAATGGATACGATCAACGTGTTGACTAACCCTGAAACGGGTGTGCTGAAGTTAGATCCGACCGCACGTAGTGTGAAGCAGCAACTGCAGACGATTACAGGTGGTGTGGTTGAAGGCGCTAATAAGCAGTTAAATACACTATATGCTGCAGGTATCTCCTTGGAAGAAGGGGGCATGTTATCCATCAGTCCATTTGGAAAAAATGGTGGTCAATCGGGTACTCAGCGCTTAAATGATGCAGTAAGCAATTCATTAGACGATCTTGGCAAACTTTTTGCAGGGGATAATGGTATTGCAGCACAAGTAAATAAGGTATTGTCTGATAGTTTAGGAAATCGAGGTATGATTTCCGTGCAGCAGGACATGCTGAACAATAACTTGCGTGATATTGAAGATGATCGCATTAAATTAGATGAACATATTTCATCATTTGAGAATACATTACGAAAAAAATACACAGCCTTAGATAATACGGTTACACGATACAACGCCACCGGTGATTATATTCGTAATGTATTAGGCTAGTGATATTGTTTTTTAATATTTATATACATTAATAGTTAGGTAAAAAGCATGAGAGCTAATATAAAACGTTATCAGCAAGTAAGTCGTGAAAGTGGTATTTCTACGGCTGATAACCATCAGGTTATTTTTATGTTGTTACAGGGATTGTTAGACTCTGTTGCTGTCGCAAAGGGTTGTGTTTTACGCAAAGATATTGAAGGCCGAGCAAAAGCGATTAATAAATCAATTAATATTACATCGGGATTAATTGATGGCATCAACCATAAGGTTCACCCTGAGATTGGTGAAAACTTTGATGCGCTATATCGTTATATACAACTGCGTCTAAATGATGCGTCATTAGAGCAGTCGGTAGAACCATTAGATGAAATTACGACATTAGTGACACCGATTAAAGATGCGTGGCTAAACATTCCTCAAGCAGAAAAATTAAAAGCAGAGTCAATCCGTACTCAAGGTCGCGGTGCTTAATAATGGAGCGTACTGACGTTGAATTGATGGCTAGTATTGAAGCGCTATCTGCAGACGCAATAGCCGCTATTAGTACTGAGCAGTTGGCACTATGTGATGAACTGTTGTTTCAACGTCAGCATTTAATTGAGCAGTTAGTAGCGTTAACTAACCCTGCTCAATGTCCTCGAACACACGCTTTCTTATCGCAGATTATGGCTGATGATCAAACGCAAATTACACAATTAAACGCATTCAAATCAGACATCGAATCCCAACAAGTTACCACTAAACGTAGGTCTAAATCGATTAATCGGTATCTTGCTATTAAACAATTTTAGGTTGTTATTATGAGTCAATTAAACGTCGATATCGCAGCTCAGATTGCTGCTTTAGAATCACAGCAAACCCAGCAAAAAAAACAGGTTAGTTTAGCATATGAAATCGATGCGATTCATGCCGCCACTCAACCTAAAGTAGATCCTATTGCCATATATGAAGCCAATATGCAGGCTTTTCAGGATTATATCCCTGACATTTATAACGTATTTTCGACTTACCAACCGGCTAAATTCGAATTAGCACAAGTTGATGAGTTGCTACACCTGGTTGATATTGATAATAACTTTGTGCTGGGTGAAGAATATTACCGTGATAGTTTGATTGATTTTGAACAATATCGTATTAATCCTAAAATGGCTCGTCTTGATTTTAATAAAGAGGCTGATTCAGTCGCTGACTTCATCCACGTTAAATACTTGAATCAATTAATTAGATTGTGGCGTGGTTATCACGAGAAACATAAAGAAGAGTTTATCTTACCTGAAGCAATTAATATGATGGTTTGCTTTGGCTTAGGTTTAGGTTATTTCTTGCCAGAAATGCTCAGTAAGCATAGTGTTAAACGTCTGTATATTTATGAGCCTGAAAATGATTTTTTCTACGCGAGTTTATTTACGCTTGATTGGGCGAGTGTTTTAACACAGCTTGATGAGAGCGGCGGTAGTATTCACTTCTGCCTTGGTGCGGATGAAGATGAATTTTTTACTGATATCTCTAATGAACTGATGGTTAAAGGGCGCTATGATGCGACTTTTAACTTTTGCTATCAGCATTATCAAAGTGAGCAAGTCAATAAGGCGTTAGAAAAATTCAACGCACAAAACTATCATATCGCATTTGGTCTTGGATTTTTTGATGATTCATTATTGGCGTTAGCACATCAATATCACACCTTAAATAATCATGTGCCTTTACTTGCAGAAACGGTCCCTTTACCAGAGTGTGAGGCGCTACCGGTATTTATATTAGGCAATGGCCCATCGCTGGATGAGCATATTGAATATATTATTGCGAATCGAGATAAGGTCTTACTCGCTAGCTGTGGGACAACATTGCGGGCATTACACCAATATGATATCAAACCTGATTTTCATCTGGAAATGGAACGTACTAAACAGACCTATTCAGTACTGAAAACGATCGATGATGATGAATATGTAAAATCGATACCCTTGTTGACATTAAATACCATTACCCCAGATGTAACTGATTTATTTGATCGCCAGTTAATGGGCTTGAAAGCGGTTGAACCATCAACGTATATTCTTCAGAATGAAGAGCTTGGTTTTGATAAGGATCGTTTAGCGCTATTAACATACTCGAATCCGACTGTTTCCAACCTTGCACTTTCTTACTTCACCAAGATGGGCTTTAAAAACATCTACTTATTTGGTGTGGATCTTGGCTTTAGCGGTGAAGCGCATCACAGTAAGAAAAGTATTTATTACGATAAGGCTGGTGATGATAAATTATTGTTTGATAAAAAAGCCTTATCTGGTTTTGTAGCACCTGGAAATCATATTGAAGAAGTTGAAACAACGATGATTTTCCAAATGTCAGCAAAAGGGCTCGGGGAGTTATTAACTTTTTATCCTGATGTAAATTGTTATAACTTGGGTAACGGTATCAAAATTGACAATACGATCCCTGCCTATCAAGCAGATATTAGATTACCTGATGTAACATTGGATAAAGTCGAGTTAGTTGACCGTATGTTAGCGCACTATTCTTCAGATACCCGTGATTTAGCGGTGCTGTACAGCGCCGTTTTAGAACAAAACGTATTTGCAGACTTTGTTGATGAGATGATTGCCTTAATAAAGCCGTCGGTTGAGACTCGTTATGATGCTCTGCAGCAATTACACCAACAGTTCATTTTGTTACACAGTAAATATGATACGAAGCACTCATTTTTAGTTGAGATGTTACGTGGCACTATGCAGCACTGTCATGCGATGATCATTAAAGTATTATTGTTACCAGCTGAGGCTGAAGCGGGGCTAGTATGTTATCAACAGGCTATCGATATCTTTACGGCTTACCTTGAAGAGACGAAAGATAAATACCTGCGTGAATTGTTTAAAAAGGATAATACCCAGTTAGCTAAAGACTGGAATTAAGCTGTCGTTTAAATAGGCTTAAAAAAGTGATAAGACAGCATCTTATCACTGCATCTTGTAATAGTTTAGGTATATACTCATAAGCCATTTTAATCGCTTGGCTTATGATGAAAACTTATTTTTTAATTCCTTTTCTTGCATTGTTATCAGCATTAACACCGCTTGCTGTTGATATGTATTTACCGGCAATGCCAAGTATTGCCGGTGATTTCAATGTTTCTATTGAAATCATTCAAACCACACTCAGTACTTACCTATTAGGCTTTGCCATTGGTCAACTTTTCTATGGCCCGTTAGCAGACAGCTATGGTCGTAAACCTGTGCTGATTTGCGGATTAGTCACGTATTTTATTGCCAGTATTGGTATTGTTTACGGCGATTCGATTGAGCAATTTAAATGGTTAAGATTACTGCAAGCTATCGGCGGTGGTGCTGCATCTGTGGTTGTTAGCTCATTGCTACGCGATCTATTTTCCGGTTCGATGTTTTCTAAAATGATGTCTTATGTCGTGCTATCAATGACACTGGCACCGCTGGTTGCACCGCTCATTGGCGCGCAATTATTGGTGTGGTTTAGCTGGCCGAGTATTTTTGTTGCTTTGGCGATAGTGACGGCAATATGTTTATTCGTGAGTTATATCGGCATTAAAGAAACATTACCGAAAGAACGTCGCGTCGCCTTTAATTTACCGCAGGTGTTTCGTAATTATTGGCTTATTTTACGTAATCGTAAAGTACTTGGTCTGATGTTGTGTGGTGGGTTTAATGTCTCTGGTATGTTCGCATTTTTAACCGCATCGCCTTTTGTATACATTGAGTATTTTGATATTGATGCACAAGCTTATGGCTATTTATTTGCTTGTAATATTCTCGGTATGATGGCTGTTACGTGGATGAACGCTAAAATAGTGATGCGTTTTGGTTATCAGCAGATTTTACGTGCGGGCATTATCATTAGTGCAGTGGTGTCGGTACTGTTTTGGTTATTAAATATGAACCTGACATTTGGTTTAGCTGGATTAGTTATTTCTACCGTTGCTTATATCTCGTTAATTAGCCTTATCGGTTCGAACGTGATGACTGGGGTATTGGCTGAATTTCCGCATATATCCGGCACTGCATCGGCATTATCGGCGACAATACGCTTTGGTTTTGGTGCCATTGCTGGTTTAGTTGTTAGCATTTTGCATGATGGAACGCCGCTACCTATGATCATGGTGATTAGTGGTTGTGGGATATTATCGTTTCTCAGTTATTTTATATTAACGGATAGAGTAAATAAGGACAGTTAATGCGTATTGAATTTATTAGTACAGGCGATGAAGTATTGTCAGGTCAGATTGTCGATACCAATGCGGCGTGGATATCACAACACTTTTTTGACCAGGGTAGATCGTTCACTCGTCGCCATACCGTGGCTGATGATTTAGAGTCGCTTATCGATATTATCACAGAAACCAGTCATCGCGCAGACGTCGTGATTATGAATGGTGGTTTAGGGCCTACATCGGATGATCTCAGTGCCGATGCGGCAGCCAAAGCAATGGGTGTACCGCTAGTGCGTTCACAAGTATGGTTTGATCATCTTGTGGCTAAATATGCTAAATCTAATAGCGCCTTGTCTACGAGCAATGAAAAGCAAGCTTGGTTACCGCAGGGTAGTGAAGTGGTGGATAATGCGGTCGGCACGGCCTGTGGTTTTAGTTTTCAATTCAATCGCGCGCGTTTTTATTTTACGCCTGGCGTACCAAGTGAGTTTAAACACATGGTATCAGAGCAAATATTACCGGATATTCAACAGCACTTTACTGCTGTGAGCGTGCCGACTTTAATCAAAATTAAAACCTTTGGTATTTCTGAATCTGTGC
Source organism: Moritella sp. F3 (assembly GCF_015082335.1). Lineage (NCBI taxonomy): Bacteria > Pseudomonadati > Pseudomonadota > Gammaproteobacteria > Alteromonadales > Moritellaceae > Moritella > Moritella sp. F3. Next base: position 268,127 of record NZ_BLRL01000004.1, read on the forward strand.
TGAATGAGCAACTGCAGGCATTAAATTTACCGGACTCAATCACCTTAGGTTTTCGAGTCGATTTTCCCATGGTAGAAATCAAATTATTGTCGACGAACAGTGCTGATTTGCAGCAGGCAAGAGCACGAGTCGTTGCGGAAATAGCTGATTTTATTCTATTCGAAGGTGACTTATCGTTTGCTGAATATTTGCAAAGCATGATGCTAGAGAAAGGGCAGACCTTATCGCTTGCTGAATCGTGTACTGGTGGCATGATCGCAAGTGAATTGATTGCCGTGGCAGGGAGCTCTGGTTATCTCGATTCAAGTCATGTGACTTATAGCAATGAATCTAAAAGCCGTTTAGTGAATGTTAAGCAAACGACATTGGCTAAACACGGCGCCGTGTCAATCGAAGTCGCAGCTGAGATGGCCGAAGGTGCGATGCTTAATGCGGGTGTTGATTTTGGGGTCGCGGTGTCAGGTATTGCTGGCCCTGGTGGCGGTAGTGAGGAAAAGCCGGTTGGCACGGTTGCCTTTGCACTGGCCAGTAAAACGCGGACTTATAGTCAGTTGTTATTTATCCCTCGTTGGAGCCGTCAAGGTATCCGCACTGTGGCGTTATATATCGCATTAGATATGCTGAGACGCGCGTTATTAGGATTAGACTTAGCGGCAGAATTTGGCTCTGTAGAGCGTCGAGATGAACGTGTTCAGGATAAATAATGCATTGGTAAGGTCGGTGGGGAATTAGTAAAGTCGTTACGTTGTGATCGTAGGATCACAACGTATTTCTTATTGTTTTCGGTTTTAAGTTTGAGTCTTATTTTAACGAGTAACTGTTACGTATTACCATTTTTGTTTTGGTTGGAACAGTAAGTCTAGCTCGTTCTTTTCATCTTCTTTTTCTTGGCGATCCTTTAAATCGTCTGATGATGCCTGAGTAAGCTGCTCATTGACGTCGTTCAGCAGTGATGCCAAAGTTTGCTGTTTGGTGGTCAGTGATTCATTTTTATCATTGATATTGTTTAAGGTATCAATGCCTTTACGTAGCAACTGCTTACAAGAACCAAATTGACGTGTTGCACGCGCTTCATAGGCTCGCTTTAATAAATTATCAATATTGACATTGAGTTGCATTAATTCAAGCTTACGATCTTCAATGACGAAGGTCTGAGTGTTCAGTTTACTTTTCGCATGCTCAGCACGCAATACTGCACGAATTTTTTTAATTTGTTGAAGTAATACAATTGCTTCTCTATCTGAATTTGGGGAGCGAAACATTTTTTCTTCACTGTGCCCTGGCGCTTCTTTTAGTTGCGCCATTTGCGCTTTGACATTCACCAGACGCTGTCGTACTTGCGGTAAACTTGGATCCATTTGTAATGTAGCGGTAAGTGAATCATGCATACGGCTGTGCAGCACTAATGTAAGTACTTTACTGTACGGTAGTGATGTTGCGTTTAGTAGCAATTCTTCAGTGTCTTGAATGACTTGCTTATGTTTAATGATGATCTGACGTTTTTCAGTCTCAGCTTTACGCTTGAATTGTAAAATGATGTTATAGCCGATCACTAGAAAAAGTAGCACAGCAATGGCGATGACTATAAGGGTGAGCTTCATGGTGTTATAAACCTAAATTTGCTGCGGTACTAAGATACTACTATAAATACCCTTGCTAAGGTAGTATTAAGGTAAAGATACCACCACCAAGTTTGCCGCCATTGCGCAGTGATATATGTCCTGTATTCCCTTTAATTACATGTGCATTCGCAATTAAACGAGCGAAATATAAGCCTAACCCCGTACGCCCTTGCTTACAGCTTAGCTCTGACATTGAGTTGTGTTGAGCTTGCAGCATGCTATCAGGGTAGCCGTCACCGTTGTCGGCAATCTCTATTTCAAGTTGATTATTAACAAGATTTGCAGTCACTAGGATCTTGCCTTTGCTATAACGTAACGCATTAATAAAGACATCTGATAATAAGTAACTAATTAAATTATGATCGCAGTACCAAGCAAGATCGGGGTCAATATTAACGTTAATCTCGATGCCATGACTGTCGCTGTATAACTGATTTTTAATACAAAATTCAGTGAAGTAATCAGCAATAAAACATTCAGCAATATTTAATGGCAGTTGATCTTTTTCATCGCGATAGAGCGACAGCACTTGAATTAAGCCGCTGTTCAGTCGTAATACTTCATAGTGCAAATCAGCCAGCTTCGCAGTATGGGTTTGTTTATCTTGCTCGATGTGACTATCTGCCGACATAGATTCAATGGATTGCAATAACAGGCATAATGAATTTTTCATGTCATGCACGGCAGATGTCAGGATCAGGGCATAATCAACTGTGTCTTTGCTTGGTTTAATGTTATCGTCTAATGGTGTCATGATATTTTGACTGGCGTATAAAGTAATGATCCCTAGGATATATTATTAACAAGAAATAACAGCATTCTGCTATTGTTTTGTTAGAATGCAATTAATTATTTGGAATATAGAGCACATCACGAATGAAGTTACAGCAATTTAGATACATAGTCGAAGTTCTCAATCACAATTTGAATGTGTCTGCGACAGCAGAAAGTCTTTATACTTCGCAGCCTGGCATCAGTAAGCAAGTGCGTATGTTAGAAGATGAACTTGGTGTACAGATCTTCGAACGTAGCGGAAAACACCTCACTAAAGTGACGCCTGCTGGTAAAGATATTATTCGTATTGCTGCTGATATTCTAGGCAAGGTTGAGAGTATTAAGGCGGTTGCGAGTCAGCATACCCATCCTTCGAAAGGCACCTTAAATATCTCGACGACGCACACGCAAGCGCGTTATGCATTGCCGAAAGTGATTAAAGGTTTTATAGAACGTTACCCTGATGTGTCATTAAACATGCATCAAGGCACACCTGCACAGATCAGTGACTCGGTTTCTAAAGGTACTGCTGATTTTGCGATTGCGACTGAAGCGTTGCACTTATACAGTGACTTGGTGATGTTACCTTGTTATCACTGGAATCGTTCTATTATCGTTAAACCGGGTCACCCGTTAACGAAAGTGGGTAAGATCACGGTTGAAGATATCGCTAAATATTCACTTGTTACTTATGTATTTGGTTTTACTGGCCGCTCAGAATTAGATTGTGCGTTTGATGAAGCTGGACTAGAGCCTAAAATTGTATTTACTGCAACAGATGCCGATGTGATTAAAACGTATGTGAAGTTAGGTATTGGCGTCGGTGTATTAGCGACAATGGCATTTGATGACGAAGTCGATGATGATTTAGTGCGTATCGATGCTAGCCACTTATTTACTTCAAGTACGACTAAAATTGGTTTCCGTAAAGGGACTTTCTTACGTACTTATATGTATGATTTTATGGAACGATTTGCCCCGCACTTAACACGCGATGTTGTTGATAAAGCGATTATGCTTAAAACAGCAGAAGAGATTGACGATATGTTTAAAGAGATCCTGTTACCAACAAGGTAACGAGGCTATCGCTATCATCAAACCGTTTATATAATCAGAGTCAATATATTCGGCTAAATGTTGTATTTAGCCGAGTGTATTTTAAGTGTTATTAAGCGTCATCTAATTCAAAAATAAATTAACTAAGCATATCGTCAGTCCGCTTGGCTACTTTGACGACCCGCCTTTTACTACTTTTCTGATTATCTTCTTTTACTGCGACCACTGGATTTTTTGCTGTATCGAGCACAACGGTCGAACAGGCATTATCGTTAATGACACTAATCAACTCATGCATGCTATTTGATAATACATCATCGTGGCCTAGTCGTGCGATTTGCTCACTGACAATATCAATCGCGCTATTCATAACAGCTTGCTCGAGTTCAGTAAATGCATCATCGATATAACTCGATAATTTGGTCAACTCGGGTAGGTTTGAGCGGCAAGCAATTAAACCGACATTAATGTTATTCATATAACTGTATAAAGTAATATTGAGTGACATACCTGGCGGTAAAGCTGATAGCGGGAAGCATTCTTGCATTTTCGCCCCCATCATATACATAGGTTTACGTGGACCTGGTACATTAGAGATCAGTACATTCCCGACGGGTGGCAATACATTATCTAGGTTCAATAATTCGCTTATCACCGCTAATCCCTGACTGGCAAGGGTATAACTTGTTAATGCTTCATCTGATAATAAACTGGTTTCTTGTTTTAACTTGTTACAAGCATCTTTAATTGCCATTAGCCGCGAGAGTGGCGTGGCACTACTGTGGGCAAGCTCAATCATGGTGATCGCGATACGGTTATTGGAGGTAATATCGTTTGCATCGCGTAGGCTCACCGGAATTTGCGCGGTAAGCGGTTGTTTAAGTTGGTAATTAAGATCAGATAGATAGCGGTGTAATGCGATATCACAAATACAGACGACGACATCATTAACTGTTGTCCCTGCTATTTTACCTATATTTCTTACCCGTGATAGTGGCAGTATGCTGGTTGAGGCTCGACGAGCTCGTTTCGGACTGATTGAAAAGGGGGTTTTTGGTGAGGTAAATGGGGTGATGATATTCGCTTTATAGACATTCACACCTTGTAATATTAATTTAGAGCCAAGTCCCAGTATGGATGGAATAGCGCGTACTTGTTTCGTTAATATCGCACTGCTCTGCTTTAATTTACTCACCATACTTGCTTTTACTTCAGTATCAGGCTGTTCACTTTCAAAACCTGTTTGAGTCCAAAATGCTTTTAATTTTCCATTGGCTTGTGTTGTTAAATAACTAAGCAGAATGCTATTCGCTTTAACACCATCAGTAAATGCATGGTGCATTTTCAGGTAGACGGCAAATTGACCGTTAGCAAGCCCTGAAATTAAATGCATTTCCCATAATGGGCGGTTACGATCCATCAGGTTAGAGTGTGCGTGTTCTATGTACTCAAGCAATTGCTCTCTGCCGCCAGGGGTAGGTAAACGGACCTGACGAACATGATAATCCAGGTCAATGTTGTCATCCTCTTGCCAATACATTAATCCGGAATAAGCAGTATGTAACTTGTAATTAAATGGTTTTTCTATCTGGGTAAACTGCATAAGCTGTTGGTAAAGCTCTTCACCATAATCGCCTTGGTCGTTATTTGGCATATCAAAAATTTGCATTGCAGCAACATGATTTGGGCGTGATACCGTTTCGCAATACAGAAATCCCATGTCGGGCAGAGTGAGCGCTTTCATTTATATTTCCCTCATATTTGCAGAGCGGACAGCTGGTTACGTCGTGCGATAAAATAGAATAAGTGACTTAATAAGGGAGTAGAGAATAATTAACTAGCAAAGTCATCAGGGTGATGCCTATTCACTGCTATTTACACCTGAAAGTATGAGGCTTTTTCTAAGGGGGAGTACGAATTGATTAAACGCAGTAATCAAAGGCGTTAGGCTTGATTAACACCTTTTATGAGGTAGTTTTAATGCCGATTTTGACGAATATAAAAAAGCCAGAATAGTGGCGAGCACATTCTGGCTTTTATTTGTTCTGTCCCTAAATAATTTTTGTTATCTAGGAGTACGACAGATTAAGTACAAGTGTGGGCTTTTTTGATATCGCCAACATTTAATACTTTAATTGCTAAACCACCTTGTGATGTTTCACGGTATTTAGCATTCATGTCTTTACCAGTCTCGTACATTGTCTCGATAACTTTATCTAACGACACACAAGGCTCACTCGTACGACGCATTGCCATACGTGAAGCGTTGATTGCTTTAACTGCAGCAATCGCGTTACGTTCGATACAAGGTACTTGTACTTGGCCACCTACAGGATCACAAGTTAGACCTAGGTTATGTTCCATGCCGATTTCAGCGGCTTCACAAACTTGTGATGCGCTTGCACCCATTAACTCAGCAAGACCTGCTGCAGCCATTGAGCATGATACGCCAACTTCACCTTGGCAACCTACTTCCGCGCCAGAGATAGATGCGTTAGTTTTGTATAGGATACCGATAGCACCAGATGCAAGGTAGAATTTAGTGTATTCATCACGTGTTAGCGGACGGATAAACTTGTCATAGTATGCTAATACAGCTGGAATGATACCAGCTGCGCCGTTTGTTGGTGCTGTAACAACACGGCCACCTGCAGCATTTTCTTCACTTACAGCAAGTGCAAACATGTTAACCCAATCAATGATAGTCATTGGATCAGTATTAAAGCCATCGCTTGCTTCTAGTTGACGTTTAAGCGCCGCTGCACGACGTGGTACGCGTAATGGACCAGCAAGTAAACCTTCAGTTTTACAACCGCGTTCAATCGCTTCTGCCATTGCAGTCCAAATGCCAGAGAATAAGTGATGTGTTTCTTGTTCAGTGCGGAATGATTTTTCATTCTCAGCCATTAATGCACTGATAGATAATGCATTATCTTGGCAGTGTTGAACTAGTTGCGCAGCACTGTTAAATGGGTATTTAACGTCAGCTGTTTCACCTTGTGTTAGGCCGAAGTTTTCTTCATCAACGATGAAACCACCACCCGTAGAGTAGTAAGTTTTTGTGAATGAAACTTCACCATCGATGTAAGCATGAATTTTCAAACCATTTTCGTGAAGTGCAAGTGGTTCATCGATAAAGTTCATAGCTGAAGCGGGAAAATCAACAGTATGACATTGTAGACCGATCGTTAAACGACGTGTTTGTTCAACACGGTGAATAAACTCTGGGATTGCGTCAATATCAACAGTTTCAGGTAAGTTACCTGCTAAACCCATGATAATAGCAATATCAGTGTGGTGACCTTTACCAGTCAACGATAATGAACCATGCACATCCACTGTGATTTGAGTGACTTCGCGGATCTTCCCTGTCGCTCGTAGGTCGTCGATAAATTGTTTGGCAGCTTTCATTGGACCAACAGTATGAGAACTTGATGGACCAATACCAATTTTGTAGATATCGAATACACTGATCATAGTAATTCCTCAGCAGATGCTTAAGTTATATAAGCTTAAATAATTAGCGCGCTAACAGTCTCTTGTTAGGCAGAATAACGAGGATTAAACTTTTTTTTAATCTCTCAAATTTTTATTTCGCTATGATAGCGATTTAATTCTAAAAAACAACTAGCAATATAGTAGGCAGCGCTGTTAATTAGAGATTGATCCCATATAACAATTCATTATATTTCTAATTTGTAGTGTAAAGCTTTGTTGATTTTATTTCTTCGGCGGAATTTAAAGGCGAAGGTAATAAAAAACCTTATTTTCAGGATTATTATTACCTTTAACAATGAATTACTTAGGAGGGAGTTAGCGGTTTTGTTTTAGTAGTGAATAACCCAGTGATCCACTAACAATAATATAAATAACACCATTAGATGGATGATTGAGAATTTAAAGGTTTGAAATGCCGTTTTACGAGTGGGTTTGAATTTTAAGCGATAAGCGTAATAAATAAAGCAACCCCCTAAGATTGTTGATCCTGCTAAGTAAAGTAAACCGCTGAGCTGGGTAAGCCAAGGCAACCAAGTGACAGGTAATAGCAATAGCGTATAAAGCAGTATCAGGGTTTTAGTATATTCCGCGCCATGGGTAACTGGGAGCATCGGGATTTTCGCTTTGGCATATTCTTTTTCTTTATGGATCGCCAGCGCCCAAAAATGGGGGGGAGTCCAAATAAAGATGATCATGACAAGTAGCAGTGCTTGGCCGGTCACTTCACCAGTCATTGCAGTCCAACCAAGCAGTGGTGGTGTGGCACCTGCAAGACCGCCGATAGCGATATTTTGTGGTGTCGCACGTTTTAAATACATGGTGTAAATCACGGCATAACCAATTAGGCTAGCGAAGGTTAACCACGCGGTTAAGGCATTAACAAATATAAATAGGGTCGCCATACCAACGACTGCCATACTTGTCGCAAAGACCAATGCTCTGGGTGTAGTAATGGTATTTTGTACTAATGGACGCTGGTGGGTTCTGGTCATGATGGCGTCAATACGCTGATCTAGAATGTGGTTGTAAGCGGCCGCGGCGGCAGACAGTAGTCCAATACCAATTATCGCTGGTACTAATAGCGCGAGACTAGGTAAATGGGGAACAGCAAGTACCATACCGACCAATGCAGTGAGTAATAGGAGTGCCACAACCTTAGGCTTAGTGAGTTGATAGTAAGCGCGCCAGTTTGGGGCAAGCGTTAATTTAATGGATTGTGTATTCATAGCACCTCTTGCAGTTGCTGTTGATTGAACCAAAGTAGAGTGATTAAGGTTATCAGTAAGATCGCCGCAACTAGGTTGTGTGCCACTGCAATGCCAAGTGGTAGCTGGAATAAAACATTAGCGATACCTAAGCTGACCTGTAAACAAAGAATGATAAGCAAGGCGATAGCAATGACGCGTATCTTTTTTTCGACTTGATGCTTGAGTAATTGATAGGTTGTGAGCAGAATATAAATGATAGTCACGCCTGCCCATATTCGGTGGGTGATGTGGATATTCATTCTGGCGATAGTATCTCGAACCCCGTACTGGTAGGTGTCAGCTATGGGACTGAGGCTAAATACATCATTGAGATCAAAGCGACTTAACCAGTCTCCATTACAAATAGGCAATTCAGTGCAGACAATTGCAGCGTAATTTGAACTTGTCCAACCACCAAGCGCAATTTGAATGATGACGATTGGCAGCGCAATGGCACAATATAATTGAACGCGAGCTAAACGCTGTCTATGGAGAGGCAATATAAGAGTTTGCTGACTCTGATTATCTAAAGACTGGGTTAGTAGATTCGGTGTCATTGTTGGTCGAGATAACCGCAATCGGAATAATATCAACAGGGATAAAATACTAAAGCCACCCAATAAATGCCCCATGACGATAATAGGCTGTAAATTCATCGTGACAGTCCACATACCTAACGCAGCTTGAAATAAAACCAAGAGAATGAGTGCGGTTGCTAATCGGAGTTGTTGTTTTTGTTTACCACTGAGGATGAAAATGATGAGGATAAAAATACCGAGTAGTCCAGCAATATAGCGATGGATCATTTCATTCCAGGCTTTTCCTGCGTGTAATGGTTTATCTGGGTAAGCCTGTTGCGCAGAGGCAATGTCTTGTGCATTGGCTGGAACAACATTAAAGCCGTAACAGCCCGGCCAGTCTGGGCAGCCGAGCCCTGCGTCGGTAAGGCGTGTATAAGCGCCAAGAATAATAACGATGAAGGCTAACATTATCGTCAGATTGAGTAGTTTTGGCATAGACCATCCTTGTGTATTACGGCTTACCCTATTTTCGATATTTTTAGTAAGCGTTTTAAATCCTTTAATAGACCCGCTGATATTTTCATTGCAGCTGTTTTATCTGCAGGGAATTGATAACGCATGAAAATATTTCCTAGTGGATCAACTAAATATAGTGTATCCGCACTTAATTGCTGTTGATTGACTGCGCTTAATTGTAATTTTGTGAGTGCCTGCGTATCGATATATTCAGACTCTAATGAGGGGATCGCTGTGAGGTAGCGTTGCACGCGACTGCCTTCGGAGGCGAGTAGAGTGTGTACTTGCTGGATTTGCCAGATACTTTCTTGGCAAACGACGCTGCAATTATCGGCTGGGTTGTAGAGTAGTAACCAGGCCTGAGGGCTGGATGGGATTGCGAGAGTCGGGGTTATTAATGTTCCTGCATTGGTTTTAGCCCCCTGATACCAATCATTAACCAGCACTATTTTAGCCACTAAAATAGGTGCTATGAATAATCCGAGCATGATAAATAACGGTTTCTTTTGCATGACTAATCCTTATCTTGCGTACTATGTTCGTTTGTTAGAGTTAGTATTTTTTTATCCAGTAACCACTGCATAGACTTAATGCAAATGCTAAGGCAAACCATTGCACAGCATAAGCGATATGTTTTGCTGGTGGCATGACGGTGATTTGCCACGTTTTGTTAAAGCCAACCGTGGAATTATGCTCCAGCTGCAATAATAGTGGTTTCAATGGGGTATCTAAATAAGATTGCAGTTGTAAGATGTCCGTACGTTGCACCAGCAATACGTTGTCTTTACTAGCACTGATATTATCTCCGAGTAACCAAGGCGAGCCTTGTGGGGCGCTTAATGTGCCGTTTAAATGATAGAGACCTGTGAATTTGGGGATCTCCGGCAGTACCTGCCGTGATGGCGATGCGGCTAGCCATCCAAGATTAACCAATATGGTATTTTCATCGCTGTGAAAAGGCAGATATAAGTGGTAACCGATACGTTTATGATTGATCTGGTTATCGAGTAATATCGGCTGTTGATTGTCAAAAGAGCCTTGTAATGATACTTGATGATGTAAGTTATCTGCTTTCACTTGGCTTAATGTCGTGATGGTGACTTGCTCAATATCCAATAGCGCTTGCTTTTCTTGCGCTCGTGCAAGCTGCCATAGTCCTAATTTAATACAGATTCCGACGGCAAATAGACTAAAAACCACAAACCCAATTAAACGCTTAGGGTGGTTATATTTGGGCTTAGACTTAGCTTTAGGTATGGCATCAACATGTGTTTGCATATCTACTCTCGATCAATAGTAGCGTGCAATTAAGCATAGAGTTGATTTAATAGAAAGGGAGTAAAACAGTAGAAATATTAAACTTATAAGTAACTTACAGAGTAATATCCCAGTACAGGGTACTGGGATAGCAACACATCACTAAAGCGGTGTTATTTTACTTGCCAAGCGATAGTCTCGCCAGTTCTGATTGGCACCATCTTCGCGTCACCAAATGGTAGCGTTGTTGGTACTAGCCATGCCGACTTTTCTAACGTGATCGTGTCAGCGTTGCGTGGTAAATTGTAAAAATCAGGGCCATTGAAGCTGGCGAATGCTTCTAGTTTATCAAGCGCATTTTCTTGTTCAAATACTTCAGCATAAAGTTCAATTGCAGCATGCGATGTGTAAGCACCTGCACAACCACAAGCAGACTCTTTCTTATCATCGGCGTGTGGTGCTGAATCTGTTCCAAGGAAGAACTTATTGCTACCGCTCGTTGCCGCTTGGATCAAGGCCGCTTGATGGGTATTACGCTTCAAAATTGGTAAGCAATAATAGTGTGGCTTAATGCCGCCAACTAACATGTGGTTACGATTGAACAGTAAGTGATGGGCTGTGATTGTTGCAGCAATATTATCACTGGCGTTATTCACGAACTCAACAGCATCAGCAGTGGTGATGTGCTCAAGTACAATTTTCAAATTGGGGAAATCAGCAACAACAGGCTTCAATACTGTATCTAAGTAGACTTTTTCACGGTCAAAAATGTCGATGTCTGCATCTGTTACTTCACCATGTAATAACAATGGCATGCCTGCATCTTGTAATGCTTGTAGTGCAGGGTAAACATTTTTAATTGACGTCACGCCTGATGATGAATTTGTTGTTGCGCCAGCAGGATAAAGCTTTGCCGCATAAACAATACCCGTTGCTTTTGCTGCGTGGATATCTTCAGCCGTTGTTTGATCAGTAAGGTAGATAGTCATTAATGGACTAAATGAAGAATTCGCAGGTACGTTAGCTAAAATACGTTGATGATATTCTTTGGCGATCTCAGCATTTGTTACTGGCGGTACTAGGTTAGGCATAATGATAGCACGGCCCATGTAACGACTAATGTCAGCAACAGTATGTTTTAAAACATCACCATCTCGAAGGTGTAAGTGCCAGTCGTCTGGGCGGGTGATCGTTAAAGTTTCCATTTGATTTCTCCATCGCTAATTTCCGGAGATTCTAAAGATTAATGCTGGTGAAGTCAAAGAGCTAGTATCAATTGATGCGAAAAGACGATACCAAGTAAGTCTATAGTTAATTTTAGCTTATTTGGTATCGAAGTCATGACGTGATTTGTGTCGCGATAGTGAAACACTTTACTGATAAATGGTTAAACGATGTAGACAAAGATAAATAAAATAATCCAAACGACATCCACAAAATGCCAGTACCAAGCTGATGCTTCAAAAGCAAAGTGTTTACCTGGGGTAAAATGGCCATTAATGACCCGTAATAACATCACGGTTAACATGATCACGCCTAAGGTAACGTGCATGCCATGAAAGCCTGTGAGTATATAAAAAGTATTGCCATAGACACCGGAGTCAAAGCGTAATGATAGCGCTTGATAAGCGTGTATGTACTCTTCAGCTTGGAAAAATAAGAAAGTAACTCCAAGAGTCACAGTAATCGCTAACCAAGTCACTAGTTTCGCGCGGTGTTTGGCGATCAGGTTATGGTGAGCGAAATGTAGTGTTACTGATGAACTAATTAAAATGACAGTATTAATTAATGGTAATCCATACCAAGGCATTGCTTGGGTTACCCTACCATCAGGCGTTGTTGTTAGTGGCCATGTGGGGATAAACTCAGACCAAATTACGTCATGGGTCATGGCATTATTACCTTCACCACCAAGCCAAGGGATCGACAAGTTACGTAGATAAAATAATACCCCGAATAACGCCACAAAAAACATCACTTCAGAAAAAATAAACCACAGCATGCCCATCCGAAATGAACGGTCGAGCTGTTCATTGTAGAGACCTTTCATCGATTCGTTGATGACATTACGAAACCAACTAATCAGCATGAATAATAAAATGGCGATACCAACAAATAAAATAGGGATGCCGGTATTGCTACCTTCCTTACCGATGAGTTGTACTGTGGTCGCTGCGCCAATAGCAATAATAAACAGTGCAATGGCCCCGACTAAAGGCCAAATACTACTGGCTGGTACGTAGTAATTTTTGGGTGCTTTGGCATATTCGTTATTATCTTGCATTACAAGGCTCCTAGCGCATCGCTACTTTTGTTGGCTCATTGCTAAATCAGTTGTTGGCTCGTTTTTAAACAAGGTGTAGGCGAGGGTTAATGTCGATATATCAGCAGGGATGTTTGGGTCGATATAAAAAATAAGTGGCATCATCGCCTCTGCATTGGCCGCTAACATTTGTTCTTGGAAACAAAAACACTCTGTTTTAACTAAGTACTGCGCGCCATACCCTGGGCTAATCGACGGGACGGCGCGGCCAAAGGTGTCTTGAGCACTTTGATTTGTGGCGACAAAGCTGACTTGATAACGTTCACCGGGATGTAACTCAATGCTGTTAATCTCAGGTTTAAATTTCCAAGGCAGCTGCTTGCTTAGATAGGTGACAAACTCAACTTTCACAGTGCGAGACTCATCGACAGTTGTCATCGGTACGGATGACTCTCGGCTAAAATCTTTGCCGTTTAGTCCGGTAATGTCACAAAAAACATCATAGAGTGGTACTAAGGCAAAACCAAAACCGAACATACCGACGGCGCTAAAAATTAGCAGTCGTAAGTGTTTTTTTATTTTCGGCGCTGTCATTATTTCACCTCTGGCGGTGTATCAAAGGTGTGATAAGGCGCTGGTGAGGGCACTGTCCATTCTAATCCTTCAGCACCTTCCCATGGTTTTGCTGGGGCTTTTTGACCACCACGAACCGCCATAATAACCACAGCAACGAAAATCAACTGAGACAGTCCAAATAGGAAACCACCAATACTGACTATTTTATTGATATCAGCAAATTGCAATGCGTAGTCAGGAATTCGGCGTGGCATACCGGCAAGTCCTAAGAAATGCATTGGGAAAAACAAGATGTTGACCGAGATAAGTGAACACCAAAAATGCCATTTACCCAGTGTTTCATTGAACATAAAGCCTGTCCATTTCGGTAGCCAGTAATAGGCCGCTGCCATAATCGAGAACACGGCGCCAGTAACCAGTACGTAATGAAAATGTGCCACAACAAAATAAGTATCATGGTATTGAAAGTCAGCGGGGGTGATCGCCAGCATTAATCCTGAAAACCCACCGATAGTAAATAGGACGATGAACGCCAGTGAAAATAACATCGGCACTTCAAAGGTGATAGACCCACGCCAGAGTGTTGAAACCCAGTTAAATATTTTCACCCCTGTTGGCACTGATATCAGCATGGTGCAATACATAAAGAATAGTTCTGCGGCAAGCGGTAAACCGACGGTAAACATGTGATGCGCCCACACAGTGAAACTTAAAATAGCAATGGATGCAGTGGCGTATACCATCGAGTGATAACCAAATAATTGCTTACGAGCAAAGGTTGGAATTATTGCGGAGATGATGCCAAACGATGGCAAGATCATAATATAAACTTCGGGGTGACCAAAGAACCAGAATATATGTTGAAAGAGTACGGGATCACCACCGCCAGCGGCATCAAAGAAACTGGTACCAAAATACTTATCGGTCAAGATCATGGTCACCGCGCCCGCTAATACCGGCATCACAGCAATTAATAGGAATGCGGTAATTAACCAGGTCCATACGAACATTGGCATTTTCATTAATGTCATGCCCGGTGCGCGCATATTTAAAATCGTCACGATGACGTTAATGGCGCCCATTATCGAACTGATCCCCATTAAATGTACTGAGAATACAAACATTGCAGTACTGTCGGGACTGTACTTAGTTGATAACGGTGGATAGAAGGTCCAACCAAAGTTAGGGCCCCCACCTTCTGTAAATAGTGATAACAGCAATAATGAAAAGGCAAACGGTAAAATCCAAAAGCTCCAGTTATTCATGCGTGGCAGGGCCATGTCCGGCGCACCTATCATCAAGGGCAGCATCCAGTTAGCCAGGCCGACAAAGGCTGGCATCACAGCACCAAATACCATGATTAAGCCGTGTGATGTGGTCATTTGGTTGAAAAAGTTAGGCTCAACTAATTGTAGGCCTGGTTGGAATAACTCGGCACGAATGATCATTGCCATGGCGCCACCAATAAAAAACATGGTTAAGCTAAACCACAGATACAGGCTACCAATGTCTTTGTGGTTAGTCGAAAATAACCAACGTTTATAGCCTTTCGGTGCACCGTGGTGTTCGTCATCGTGCAGTGCTTCAGGAATAGAGTTCATTACTTGCTCTGCATTATCTTTTAATTGTATATCGCTCATGTGCAGTCCCTTGAATTACCGATTAGTTGCTATTGTTTAATGCAGTGTCAATTTGCGCTGGCTGTACAATGTCACCGGTGTTATTTTCCCAAGCATTACGTTCATAGGTGATAACTGCTGCGAGCTCTTTTTTAGTTAACTGTTTGGCAAAGGCAGCCATTGCGGTGCCGGATACCCCGTGCAGGACAATATCGATGTGTTTATTCACATCGCCAAGTGCAATAGGGCTGTTTTTAAGTGCCGGGAATGCGCCTGGAATACCTAGCCCTCCAGCTTGATGGCAAGCTGCGCAAGTGCGGTTATAGACTTCTTTGCCGAGCATCATCATTGCAGGCATGTCTAGCGTTTGCGTCAGACTTTCTTGTTCTGCTTGTAACTGTTGTTTGGCTGTTACTTTTGCTTGCGCTAGCCAAGTATCAAATGCTGCAGGTTCTAGCGCTGTAACCACGATTGGCATGAAACCATGATCTTTGCCGCATAACTCAGCGCATTGGCCACGGTAGGTTCCAGGTGTATCAATTTTGGTCCAAGCTTCATTAATAAAACCGGGGTTGGCGTCCTTCTTTACCGCAAAGGCGGGTACCCACCAGGAATGGATCACATCATCAGCAGTGATCAAGAAACGGATTTTTTTATTGGTGGGTAATACGAGCGGGTTATCGACCTCTTTGAGGTAATGCGGCTGTTTTACTACTTCATTATTAATCTCTGCTTGGCTGGTGGTTAAACGGCTATAAAACTCAAGGTCATCATCGAAATAGCGATAATGCCATTTCCATTGTGAGCCGGTGATTTGAATGGTGATATCTGCTTCTGTGGTATCTTCCATCAAGATTAACGCTTGTGTGGAAGGCACGGCCATTGCAATTAAAATGACGATCGGGATCGCAGTCCAAATAATTTCAACCGTGGTGCTTTCATGAAACTTGGCGGCCACGGCACCTTTGGATTTACGGTGACGATATAAAGACCAAAACATAATGCCAAATACAATGACCGCAATCGCTATACATATATAGAGAATGGTCATGTGTAAGTTATAAACTGTGTTGCTGATCCCCGTCACGCCCTCGGTCATATTCAGTGTTGACTGCTGGGCAAATAGCGGTGTTGATCCCATCCCTAGTACAAATGCGACTAATGTTATCGTTAGTTTAGATAAGCGCACATAACCTCCCTCAAAATTATCCA
This sequence comes from Moritella sp. F3, assembly GCF_015082335.1. Lineage (NCBI taxonomy): Bacteria > Pseudomonadati > Pseudomonadota > Gammaproteobacteria > Alteromonadales > Moritellaceae > Moritella > Moritella sp. F3. The sequence goes on from NZ_BLRL01000004.1 coordinate 284,288, forward strand.
TAATGACTCGCAAAATATAGATTAGATAATGAGTGAATTGTGTTAGCTCTCTGCGACAACTGTCAGCATTTAACAATCCACTGTTATTTGCCGAAGTATAGTTACAGAAATGTTAATTGCGCTATTTATGATGAAGATAAACGACTTTATCTGTCGTGTTTCACGCGTTGAAGGTGACGATTTCAAAAGATTTTTTTAGGGCTGATATCTGCTCCTGTAATTTCTTGATGTGGCAGGCAACCGATTGTGACAAGTCTTGTTGGTCCTGTTCTTTTACGCTGTCTAAGCGCATCACCTTTAGTTTGATGATTTGGGTATCGGTCATCAAGTTATCAATATGCTGCATCATCTCAGGATTGGGATATTTTTCTTTGAGTGATTCGAGCTGATTGGTAAAATCTAAAAATGCATGTTCAATTTCGACAAGGGTCATGAAAACTCCTAATAGCAATCTAAAGCAGGTTGTTCTGGTTCACGTCAAATTGATTATAGTGTACATTTTAATTTTATACTGACTCGTAGATATTGTTCACTGTCGGTGAAAGTAAGAGATTGGGGATTTTCTTGTGATGGTGAGTAATTAACCAAAGTGAAGTTATAACACTATAAATTTGTAGTTTTTCATCTTATTTCGTCATAAAAGTCAGTTTTGTTCTTGAATTTTAACTTTTCATCCATACATTATAAGCAAATAAAATATTAAAGTGCTATTTAGAGTGGCAATGCTCGATTTTTTTCTTGCTGCTAGCTATAATATCGCGTCTTAAATTTCCAGTTGGAAATGTTAATAAATTCATTAGAGGTATCTAAATGCAAGTTTCTGTAGAAACGACTCAAGGCCTAGAGCGCCGTTTAACTATCACAGTTCCAGCTGCAACAGTTAGCAAAGAAATCGACAATCGTTTACGTGGTTTAGCAAAAACTCAACGTATCGACGGTTTCCGTCCAGGTAAAGTACCAGCTAAAGTAATCAAAAAACGCTTTGGCGCTGCTGTAGCAGAAGAAGTTGCTGGCGAAATCATGCAACGTAACTTCTACGAAGCAATCGTAGCTGAAAAATTAAACCTTGCTGGCGCACCAACTCTTGAGCCTGCAGCTGTTAAAGAAGGCGAAGACTTCTCTTTTACTGCAACACTTGAAGTTTACCCTGAATTCGAAGTTGCTGGTATCGAAGCAATCGCAATCGAAAAATCAGTATCTTCAGTAACAGATACAGATGTTGATGGCATGATCGAAACTTTACGTAAGCAACACGCTGAGTGGGTTACTGCTGATCGCGCTGCTGAAGCTAACGACCAAGTTAAAGTTGACTTCAACGGTAGCATCGATGGTGTTGAATTCGAAGGCGGCAAAGCTGAAGACTTCACACTAGCTATGGGCCAAGGTCGTATGATCCCTGGTTTCGAAGAAGGCATCGTAGGTAAATCTGCAGGCGAAGAGTTCACTGTTGAAGTAACTTTCCCTGAAGAATACCATGCAGAAAACCTGAAAGGTAAAACTGCAAGCTTCGCTATCACGCTAAACGCTGTTGAAGCGCAAGAACTTCCAGAAATCAATGCAGAATTCGTAGGTAAATTCGGCGTTGAAGACGGTACTCTTGAGTCTCTAAAAGCTGAAATCAGCAAAAACATGAGCCGTGAACTTGAGCAAGCTATCAAAGCTGACACAAAAACTAAAGTGCTTGACGCATTAGTTGAAGCAAATGATATCGACGTTCCTGCTGCACTAGTTAAGCAAGAAATCGTTACATTACGTGAGCAAGCTATGCAACGTTTTGGCCAAATGGCACCACAAAACGCACCAGAACTTCCTGATGAATTATTCACAGAGCAAGCTAGCCGTCGTGTTAAAATCGGTCTAGTACTTGGTGAATTCATCAAAGTAAACGAAATCACTGCTGATGACGCTCGTGTTCAAGACATGATCGCATCTATGGCGTCTGCATACGAAGATCCAGCTGAAGTTATCGCACACTACAAAGACAACGAACAAGCACTAGAAAACGTTCGTAACGTAGCTGTTGAAGACCAAGCTATTGATTTAGTATTAGAAAAAGCAAACGTTACAGAAAAAGAAGTTGCGTTTGAAGAACTAATGAATAAAGCGACTCAAAACGCATAATTGTTGATTCGATTGAACAAAATACGTAATTAAGCGCTATAATGGCTCGAGTGAGGGTATTTCACTTGGGCCATTTTTATTTAGGGATGATAATATGTCAAAATTCTTTAATGATATCACTGAGTCTCCGTCAAACGCGTTAGTCCCTATGGTTGTTGAACAAACAGCTAAAGGCGAGCGTTCTTATGACATCTATTCTCGACTTTTAAAAGACCGTGTAATCTTTTTGACTGGCCAGGTTGAAGACCACATGGCTAATCTAGTTGTTGCACAGCTACTTTTCTTAGAATCAGAAAATCCAGATAAAGATATTTTCCTTTATATCAATTCACCAGGCGGTTCTGTAAGTGCGGGTATGTCAATTTATGACACCATGCAGTTTATCAAACCAAATGTGTCTACAATTTGTATGGGTATGGCTGCGAGCATGGGTGCATTCCTTCTTGCTGGTGGCGAAAAAGGTAAGCGTCACGCATTACCTAACGCTAAGATCATGATTCACCAACCGTTAGGTGGTTATCAAGGTCAAGCATCTGATATTGAAATTCACGCCAATGAGATTCTTAAAACTAAGCGTAAATTGAATGAAATATTAGCTGCGCATACTGGTCAAGAGTATGATCGTCTTGCTGCTGATACAGATCGTGATAATTATATGACGGCTGCTGAAGCGATGGATTATGGTCTTATCGATACAGTAATAACAAAACGTGATTAAGTAATTTTTGACAGGTCGAGGCTCTTTTAGCCATAATTAAGATTAGGCATAAGATTTTCTACCTGTAATGTGAGGTTATCGAATGACAGAAACAAAAAATGGGGATAACGGTAAATTACTTTATTGTTCTTTTTGTGGCAAAAGCCAACACGAAGTACGTAAGTTAATTGCTGGCCCATCTGTCTACATTTGTGATGAATGTGTTGATCTTTGTAACGATATTATTCGTGAAGAGATTAAAGAAATTGCACCAAAACGTGAAGGTGATGAGTTACCAACACCGCATCAAATTCGTGGCAAATTAGATGATTACGTCATTGGCCAAGATCATGCTAAGAAAGTATTAGCAGTTGCGGTATACAATCATTATAAGCGTTTACGCAATGGCGATACATCAAACGGTGTAGAACTAGGTAAGAGTAATATCTTATTAATCGGTCCAACTGGTAGCGGTAAAACATTATTAGCTGAAACGTTAGCGCGTATTCTTGATGTACCTTTTACTATGGCTGATGCAACAACATTAACTGAAGCTGGTTATGTTGGTGAAGATGTTGAAAACATTATTCAGAAACTATTGCAAAAATGCGATTACGATGTAGAAAAAGCCCAACGAGGTATTGTCTACATTGATGAAATTGATAAAATTTCACGTAAATCTGATAATCCATCTATTACTCGTGACGTATCGGGTGAAGGTGTTCAGCAAGCATTGCTAAAACTGATTGAAGGGACTGTTGCTTCAGTACCGCCACAAGGTGGTCGTAAGCATCCTCAACAAGAGTTTTTACAAGTAGATACATCTAAGATCTTATTTATCTGTGGCGGCGCGTTTGCTGGCTTAGATAAAGTGATTGAAATGCGTACGAACGTAGGCAGTGGTATTGGCTTTACAGCAGAAGTGAAAGGTGAAGCTGAAAAAGCAACTTTATCTCAAGTTTTTGCAAAAGTTGAGCCACAAGATTTAGTTAAATTCGGTCTTATCCCTGAATTTATCGGTCGTCTACCTGTGACTGCGACATTAACAGAACTTGATGAAGATGCATTAATTCAGATCTTAACAGAACCGAAAAATGCACTGACTAAACAGTATTCAGCACTATTCGATTTAGAAGGTGTTGAGCTGGAGTTCCGTGAAGATGCGCTGATTGCAATTGCGAAAAAAGCGATGTCTCGAAATACCGGAGCACGTGGTTTACGTTCAATTGTAGAAGCTGTTTTACTGGATACTATGTATGATCTTCCTTCAGTTGAAGATATTAGCAAAGTTGTGATTGATGAATCTGTAATTAAAGAAGAATCAGCACCAATTTTGATTTATGAAAATACTGAAAATAAAGCAGTATCAGCAGACTAGTGTTAGATTTTTAAACACTTACTGTTAAAAAGGGGCGCAATGCCCCTTTTTTTATATTATTTTTCATAATTTAAGCTCCTAGCATTGATTGTTGAGTAATAACCCCTATATATTCAATATTAGCCCTTAGTCCAGTTTTATAAGTGAGGACAAGATGAGTTTTGAGCGTACGGAAAGCGTGAATATCCCTGTATTACCATTGCGTGATGTTGTGGTTTATCCCCACATGGTAATTCCTTTGTTTATTGGCCGAGAAAAGTCAATTCGTTGTCTTGAAGCCGCAATGGATACAGATAAACAAATATTTTTAGTTGCACAAAAAGATGCAGCTCAAGATGATCCCCAAGTTGAAGACCTAAACAACGTGGGTACAGTCGCTAATATTTTACAAATGTTAAAATTGCCTGATGGTACTGTTAAAGTATTAGTCGAAGGCACACAGCGAGCTAAATTAAATAGCTTGAGTGATGGCGATGATTACTTCCAAGCTGAAATTGAATATATGATCTCTGAGTCTGTCTCTGACGATGAAGAAGAAGTACTAATTCGATCTGCGATTGGTCAGTTTGAAGGTTACATCAAGCTAAACAAAAAGATCCCTGCTGAAGTATTAACATCAGTAACGGCGATCGACGAAGCTGCGCGTCTTGCAGATACAATGGCAGCACATATGCCGTTGAAATTAGAAGACAAGCAAGTGGTGTTAGAGCTAAGCAACGTTGCAGAGCGTCTTGAGTTCCTAATGGCACAAATGGAATCTGAAATCGACCTATTACACGTTGAAAAGAAAATTCGTACACGTGTTAAAAAACAGATGGAAAAAAGCCAGCGCGAATACTATTTGAATGAGCAAATGAAAGCGATTCAAAAAGAGCTTGGTGAGTCTGAAGATGGTGTTGATGAATTTGAACAATTAGCTGAAAAAATTGAGCAAGCACAAATGCCTGCTGAACCAAAAGCTAAAACCATTGCTGAGTTAAATAAATTAAAAATGATGTCTCCTATGTCTGCAGAAGCAACTGTAGTGCGTAGTTATATCGATTGGATGGTTTCAGTTCCTTGGAAGAAACGTTCAAAAGTTAAAAAAGACATTGGTAAAGCGTTAGAAGTGCTTGATGCAGACCACTTTGGTTTGGATAAAGTAAAAGAACGTATTTTAGAATATCTCGCAGTGCAAAGCCGTGTTAATAAGCTTAAAGGTCCGATCCTTTGTCTTGTTGGTCCTCCTGGTGTTGGTAAAACATCGTTAGGTCAATCGATTGCTAAAGCAACAGGCCGTAAGTATGTTCGTATGGCACTGGGTGGTGTACGTGATGAAGCGGAAATCCGTGGTCATCGCCGTACTTATATCGGTTCTATGCCGGGTAAACTTATCCAGAAAATGGCGAAAGTTGAAGTACGCAACCCATTATTCTTATTAGATGAAATTGATAAGATGGCATCGGATATGCGTGGTGATCCTGCATCGGCATTACTGGAAGTATTAGACCCAGAACAAAATACAACGTTTAACGATCATTATCTTGAAGTTGATTATGATTTGTCTGACGTGATGTTTGTTGCAACATCAAACTCAATGAATATTCCTGGTCCATTACTTGATCGTATGGAAGTGATTCGTTTATCGGGTTATACCGAAGATGAAAAACTGAATATTGCTAAACAGCATTTGCTGGACAAGCAAATTGAGCGAAATGGCTTAAAAGCGAAAGAAATTACGATTGAAGATAGCGCAATAATGGGCATTATCCGTTATTACACTCGTGAAGCGGGCGTGCGTTCACTTGAACGTGAAATTTCAAAGTTATGCCGTAAAGCAGTTAAGCAGATCTTATTGAATAAAACACTTAAGTCAGTGGTTATCAATGAAGATAACTTATCTGAATATTTAGGCGTACAACGCTTTGATTTCGGTAAAACTGAGAGTGAAAGCCGTATTGGTCAAGTAACTGGTCTAGCGTGGACTGAAGTCGGCGGTGATTTACTGACGATTGAAACCACCTCTGTTCCTGGTAAAGGCAAGCTTAACTACACTGGTTCATTAGGTGAAGTGATGCAAGAGTCTATTCAGGCAGCGATGACAGTTGTTCGTGCTCGTGCTGAAAAGTTACGCATTAATAACGACTTCTACGAAAAACGTGATATTCATGTACACGTACCTGAAGGCGCTACACCAAAAGATGGCCCAAGTGCTGGTGTCGCTATGTGTACTGCACTTGTATCAAGCTTAACGGGTAACCCTGTACGTGCAAACGTTGCAATGACAGGTGAAATCACGTTACGAGGTGAAGTATTACCTATCGGTGGCTTGAAAGAGAAATTACTTGCTGCACACCGTGGTGGTATTAAGCGTGTCTTGATCCCGAAAGAAAATGAACGTGACCTAGAAGAAATTCCAGCAAACGTGATAGGTGATCTTGAGATCCATCCGGTACGTTGGATTGAAGAAGTTCTGGTGCTTGCGCTAGAAAATCATCCGGATGCTTTCGAAGTGGTATCAAAATAGTGTAATGGTTTTATAGGTTAGAGTGTCTATTCAGACTTGAATAGTCACTTTAACCTTGTTATAAACGCTATAAACGTTAGTTCTATTTATATTCTAGTATATAGATAACTAAGATTAGGGGAAGAAAGTGAATAAAGCTCAACTGATAGACAGTGTTGCCGCTAAAGCTGATATTTCTAAAGCTGCTGCTGGTCGTGCTATTGATGCAATGATCGAATCGGTAACAGAAACACTTGAAAAAGAAGACTCTGTTACGCTAGTGGGCTTTGGTACTTTTAGCGTACGAGATCGTGCGGCACGTACTGGCCGTAACCCACAAACAGGCGAAGAAATTCAAATAGCAGCATCGAAACTGCCAGTATTTAAAGCTGGGAAATTGTTGAAAGATGCATTAAAAGCATAAGCTATTCGTTATTAATCATTATTGAGTAAAGCCGCACCATTAGGTGCGTTTTTATTGTTATTTACTGTATTGCAGTTTAGAGAATACAATTATGTTAGAGAAATTTCGCGAAGGTTCACAAGGACCGGGTGCTAAGATTATTTTAGGTGCAGTGATCGTTACATTCGCCCTTGCTGGTGTAAGTAGCTATCTTGGTACTGGTGGCGCTCAATCTGCGGCAACAGTGAATGGTGTTGATATTTCAACACAAGCACTCGAAAATCAAGTGAGAACAGATCGTTCTCGTTTAGAGTCGCAACAAGGCGAATCATTTGCCGCGCGTTGGGAACAACCAGCATTTCAAAATCAAGTACGTCAACAGTCTCTTAATACGTTAGTTGCGCAAAATCTATTACAGCAAATGACAGATGACTTAGCATTACGTATTGGCGATGAAAAAATCCGTGGTTATATTTTTGCAATGCAAGAATTTCAAACTGATGGTGTTTTCAATGATGAACGTTATATTAGCTTACTACGTCAAAGTGGTATGACACCTGCGCAATTTGTTGAACGCTTACGTACTGATTTTGCTCAGCAACAATTAACTGACGCTCTTGTAAACTCTGAGTTTAGTTTGCCAAATGAAGTACAGCAATTAGCGGCATTACAAAATCAACAACGTCAACTGAGCCAGCTTATCGTGCCAGCAAATAAATTCGCTGCTGATATTGTCGTTACTGACGCTGAAGTAAGTGACTATTACAATGCAAACACAGGTGCTTTCCAGACACAGCAGCAAGCATCTGTAGATTACATTTTAGTGGATATGAAGGATATCAGTGCTGATATTCAATTAGCTGCTGACGATGCTGAAAATTACTACAATGAACATCAATCATCTTATGCACAAGAAGATAAGCGTAAAGTGGCGCATATCCTTGTGGCATTTAATGATGATGAATCAGCTGCAGAACAGAAAGCTCAAGATTTACTAACACAAATCCAATCAGGCGCAGATTTTGCTGAGTTAGCGAAATCATCATCTGATGATACGTTCAGCGGTGAAAATGGCGGTGAATTAGATTGGTTAGAAAAAGACATCATGGATCCTGCATTCGAAACAGCTGCATTTGCACTTGTGAATGATGGTGATGTGACAACAGAGCTAGTACGTAGTGATTTTGGTTTCCACATCATTAAGCTACTTGCTGTTGAACCGGGTAAAGTGAAAGCATTTGCTGATGTTAAAGCAACGATTGAAACACGTTTGAAGAATGAGCAAGCGGTATCACGTTTTGATGAGTTAGCTGAGCAGTTAGCGGAACAAGCATTCGAAGTGCCTGATTCACTGGACGTTGCATCTGAAGAAACTGGTTTAACAATTGTTTCTACAGAGCAGTTCTCAGCAGACGCTATTCCTGCACCATTAAATGATCAGAAAATTGTGAGCACATTATTTGACCAGGACTTTATTGCGGAAGCGTTAAACTCTGAAATCATTAATCTATCTGATACACAAAGCATTGTCGTTCGTCTTAATGAATACAAGCCGCAAACGACAAAACCATTAGCAGATGTTAATGCTGAAATCGTGGCTCGTTTAACAGCGACTAAAGCAGAGCAAAAAGCATTGAGCTTTATGGATACTGTGTCAGCTAAAATTAATGCTGGTGAAAATGTGACGACGGAACTAGCAAGTGTCGATGCAAACTTCACTGCGCCGGAATGGTTAAGCCGTTTTGATTATACAAAAGCAGACTTTAAAGTATTGAGTAAATTATTCTCAATGCCTAAACCTGTTGCAGAACAAGCAAGCGTAGCAACAGAAACATCGCTAAATGGTGATGTAACCTTGCTTAAATTCACGTCTGTACGTGATGCTGAAACGAATGCTGAAGAAGCAACTCGTTTAGCGGATACGTTGAAAAACATCAATGCGCAAGCTGACTATGAGATGTTGATACAAACGCTGATTAAAGCTGCTGATGTTTCTTACCCTGCTGTTGCAGAGTAAAGCATAACGTAATAACAGGACTAGCCAGACGGTAACTTTGTCTGTGTTAAGTGAGTTAATAGGATCTCGGTGTGATGATATTGCACCGAGATTTTTTGTTATTAGAAGCGAGCATTATGATTAAATATATTATTGCCCTGGTTATAACTGTACTGATCTTATCGGCTGGCGTATGGCTTTATTTACCTAAAGACAATCCGCTTTTAGGTGAGTGGGTATCGACAGATGATATCTATGGGAAGCCTGAGCGATTGGTGTTCACGGAGTTCGGTATGTTTAAAGATGGCAGTCATGTGCCTGCCGAATTTGATATATCACGTCAGAAGGTGACGGTAATAACGAATCTAGCAAGCACAGAGTATTTATTAGTAAGTGATAATATGATTAAGCAGCGGGTGCCACGCCAAACATGGCGTTTTTTCATGCGTGCAAAGGCGATGAAAAATATGAAAGAAGCATTAGAGCAAAGTCAGATTAACCGCTACAATTAATGTCAACAATGTAGCCCGACAATATAACTCAATAATATCGGCTGGTGATGGTTATCAGCTATGACGGCTCATTACTTACAGTTACTCTTTTTCATATTATATTGATTCGATAATATTTGTCCGCACAATGCCGCTGTAGGATTAGAGAAAAGTTGTTCACTATTTCCCTGCTCGATACATTCTCCTTGATGCATAACAATCATTTTATCGCTTATATGCTTCACTAAGCCCATGTTATGGGTAACGACGATATAAGAGATACCGATTGTTCTTTGCAGCTCTAGCATTAAATTAATCATCTGTGAGCGCAACGAAATATCCAGTGTCGATAAGGTATCATCGGCAATGATAATTTTGGGGTTTAAAATAAGCGCTCTAGCTAACGCGATACGCTGTTTTTGTCCACTTGATAGCATTGGTGGATAGAAGGTCGCATATTCAGGTAACAAGCCTACTAGGCGTAATGTATCGGTTATTTTCTCAGTACGCTTAGCCACTGACATATCGGTATTCAATTGCAGCGGTGCATCTAAGATTTGTCCCACACTGGTTCGCGGGTTAAGCGATGTCTCAGGGTCTTGAAATACCATACGAATCGAACGACAGCGTAAATCGGAGTTACCCGCATCAAGTTTACAGCCATCAACATAGATATGACCTGTGGTAGGTGGTATGACTCCTGCTAATAATCGTGCGAGGGTTGATTTCCCTGAGCCTGTTTCACCAATAATTGCCAGTGTTTCACCTCGATTTAAACTAAATGAAATGTCATTAACAGCAACGACTTCCTGACGCTTAAAAAAACCGGTCGGGTTGATATAGGTTTTGCCTAATTTCTCCACCCGTAATAAAGGCTGAACACGCGTTGCGGATGCACTATTAATTATTTCTTCTGGCATTTTTTACTCTTTAATTCATCAGCATTTAACGGGAAGTGACAACTAAACATATGGCCTTTTATTTTTTGCATTGGCGGTGTTATCACACAGTTTTTTTGTGCGTTAGGGCAGCGCGGCCCTAGTCGGCAACCAATGGGTAGGTGATGTAATAGTGGCACTTGACCCGCCAAGGTATTTAAACGAGCTTTGTGTGGCACGCGGCTAAAGTCGGGGTTTGCCCGTAACAACGCATCAGTATAAGGGTGATGCGTATGATTAAATACTTGCTCTCGAGTACCACTTTCAACCATTTGACCACAGTACATCACGGTCATATTGTCTGCTAATAGACTTACTGTTTCTAAATCGTGGCTGATCAGCAAGATGGTTGTGTGGGATAACTTATTTAATTTATCTAATAAGCGTAATATTTGATTCTGAGTTTTGGGTTCCATTGCCGTTGTCGGTTCATCAGCAATTAATAGACGCGGTTTTTTGGCAATCGCCATCGCTATCATTACTTTTTGGCAAAGGCCCTCAGAGAGCTCAAAAGGGTAACTGTTCATCACCTTTTTATGATCTTTTACACCCACTTTATGTAATAGGGCAATGGCTTGTTTTTTACGCCAATTAAAACGTTGCCAAAAATGACCAGTAAACTGATCACAGGGTATGGCTTCAGCAAGTTGATCGCCGGCTTTTTCTGATGGGTCCAAATGGGCGGCTGCATCTTGAAAAATCATGCCAATTTCTTTACCCATGACTCGGCGGCGCTGCACTGGGGTTAAATTGAGTAAATCAATATCCCCCAGTCGTAAGCGATCCGCTCGTACCCGCCAGTTGTCTTTAGTAATGCCCATAATTGCTTTTGCAACCAGACTTTTCCCTGAGCCTGATTCACCTACCAGCCCACGTACTTCACCATCACTTAGGGTAATGTTAAATTTATCTACCGCTTTTAATGTACCTTGCGGTGTTTCGATCTCAATCGTGAGATTTCGGATATCGAGCAGTGCCATTAATCAACTCCCGCAATGACGGATTGTCTTAAACTTTCACCAACGACGTTTACAATGAAAATAGTCACTAGAATAGCGAGTCCAGGCAGTACCACTGTCCAAGGTGCAATGAATACTAGATCGGTTGCACCGGATAGCATCGTGCCCCATTCAGAAAGGGGACGCTGTGCGCCTAAGCCTAAAAAACCTAATGCACTAATATCAATTATAGCTGACGAGATCGCGCGGGTAAGTAAGTTAACCAGTGTTTCGATGATATTTGGAAATACACCATAGCGAATAATACGGTAGTTATTTGCACCATCGAGTTTGAGGGCAATAATGTATTCTTTCTGCAGTTCTTGGTAAACCGACAGGTATACGCCACGAATAAATTGCGGGATAGAAGCTAGTAGAATCGCTAACAAGCTGTGGTCTAAGCCAGGCCCAAGCACAGAGATAAAGATGATCGCTAATAATAGTGATGGGATCGATAACGCTGTGTCCATTATATGATGCAAGGTACTCGATAGCAGGCCACGGCTTATCGCGGCTGTAATGCCGATTGTCGTCCCTATAACTAACGCGATAACACTAATTAGCAGTGCGTTACCAAACGTTAAGCGTAAACCATATAATAACCGAGATAATACATCGCGACCTAAATCATCAGTCCCAAAGAAATAATCAACAGTGCCTTGTTCATCCCATGATGGTGGCTGTAACAGTAAACTAGCTTGGCGTATATCGGGTTCGTGTGGCGCAATCAACGGCGCAAAAACCATGAGGAAACATAACAAGCCTAGTGCCCATAAAGCGGCCATTGCAATTTGCTGGGATGAATAATGTTTCCAGGTTTGTTCTGCAGGAGACAGAATATGTTCATCCGCAAAGATATTAATGTTGGGCATAAAGTTCTTTCCTGCGAATTGGATGAATAACAACCGTTAATATTTCGGTTAATACATTGGCGGTCACCACAAAAATAGCCACTGTTAACATACCGCCTTGGATCGCGGCATGGTCTTGTTGATAAATGCTATTGATTAACCAACGGCCAATACCGGGCCATGAGAATACCGCTTCAGTGACCATCGCAGTGGTTAATACGGTACTGAATTGCAGGCCTAAATGCGGGATCATATTGGGGATTGCGTTACGTAGTACGTGACGCATAATAATTTCAGTCTTACTCAAGCCTTTGCTTGCGGCAGCTTTAATGTATTTTTGCTTCATTACATCACTGACGTGATTACGCATTTGGCGGATAACTTCGGTCGTCGGTACGGTCGCTAATACAATGGTTGGCAACAATAAATGCTTAAGCGCATCGTAAAATGCATCTTGACTATGCGGGTTATCAGAAATCAGCGTATCAATAAGCATGAAGCCGGTAACTGAATCAATATCATAGAGTAAGTTGAGTCGACCTGTTACAGGCAGCCAATTCCAATTTAAGGCAAAGTACATCATCACTAATGACGCTAACCAGAATACCGGTATTGAAAAGATAAACAGTGAGATGCCCATGATAGTGCTATCAAGTGAACTGCCGCGTTGCATACCTGCAATTGTGCCAATCGGTACACCAATCATAATAGACAGAATAAAGGCACTAAAGCAGAGCTCTAACGTCGCGGGAAACACTATCAATATTTCATCTAGTACCGGTTGTCCAGTTCCACTTGTTACGCCCAAGTCACCTTGCATAATAGCGAGTAAATAATCCACGTAATTACTGAATATATTACCGTCTAACGCTAAGTCACCCGGCACTCGGCTACGTAGATAAAAGCCAATGACCGTTAATGCAGTGACCGTGATAACGAGTAGGTTAATGCGTCTTATAATATAAAAAAACATAAATTACTGCCGTACTGTATTAATGAAATTGATGCCACCGAAAGCGGTTGTTTCAACGCCTTTCAGTCCCGAGGTATAGGCGTGTAAGCGTAATGAGTGTGCTAATGGAATCAGTGGTAATTCTTGTTGAATAATTTCTTGGGCGCGATAATAGAGCGTCACGCGTTCAATGTATTCTGTTTCTGTGACGGCTTGGTTAATCAAGTCATCAAATTCGGAGTTACACCAGCGAGTATAATTAGAACCAGTGTTAATCGCGTTGCAACTCAGTTGGAAACGGAAGAAGTTATCTGGATCATTATTATCGGCCACCCAACCTAATAGGTAACTATCATATTCACCTTGTTGTAATTTCTTTTCCATGAGCTGCCACTCATATTTAATTATTTTTACCTCGATACCAATTTGTGCTAATTCTGATTGAATCAGCTCTGCCATCTTCACAGCATCGGGATTATAAACTTGTGATGATTTTAACGCCATAATATTCATCTTGAAACCATTTGGATAACCCGCTTCAGTGATTAACTGACGGGCATAAGCAAGATTGTATTTATAGCTCTTAAGGTAGGGATTATAGGCCCAAGAGACAGGTGGTAAAATTGATTTGGCGTTAACACCGGTATTGTAATAAACCGCTTGTAATAAGGTTTCTTGATTGATGGTGTGAGCAAGCGCACGACGTATTTTAGGATTGTTAAAGGGGGCTTTTTCAGTATTAAAAGCCCAGTAAGCCACGTTTAAACCAGTCTCAACCGATATTTTCACACGGTCATGTTCACTGATCATCTCTACCTGGCTTGCCGCCGGATAGGCCATTATATCGCATTCTTGAGTGAGTAATTTGGCTAATCGTGATGATGAATTAGGGGTGATATCAAAAATTAATTGTTCAATTTTCGAATTTTCGCCCCAGTAGTCCGCGTGTTGCTGATAGCGAATAAAGTTATCTGTGCGATATTCTTTAAACTTAAAAGGACCTGTACCTATCGGCAGGTTATCAATATCGGCTTTTTTGTTTAACGCGATCAAGGTGTCGCCATATTCAGCAGATAATATAACGCTAAAATCGCTGGCTAAATTAGCAATAAACGAAGAATCTGGTAACGCGAGCTTAAATTCAATGGTGTAGTCATCAATCTTAACGAGTGATTGGATCTGCTGGTCGAGTTCAATCCCCTCAAAAAATGGATAGCCATCTTTTGAAACGTCATGATAAGGATGCGTCTTATCTAATATTCGTGCAAAGCTGAAAATGACATCATCGGCATTAAACGGACGCGTCGGCGTAAAGTAATCCGTTTGGTGAAAACGTACGTTTTTACGCAAGAAAAAGCGATACGAGAGACGATCTTCAGATACTTCCCAGTCAATGGCTAAACCGGCTTTGAATTGCTGCGTATTAGGATCAATAAATAGCAAACGGTTGTAGAGTTGACTCGTCGTTGCATCCAGGGTCACATTTGATGTGGCAGTTTGTGGATTAAATGAACTGGGGCTACCCTCGGTACAGTAAGACAGACCGTTCTGTTTTATTGGCGGGGGCTCACCGCATGCTGTTAACAACAAGAGAACGGTTAAAGGCAGTATATTTTTAATCAAATTTAGAATAGGCATATTGTTTTATCACGATTACTTACCTTGCTAATTTATCATTAAGGCAATGTTCAACCAAGTTAATCTGGCGCTTTTACACCATAATAGTTAAATTTTTTTAAATATGAAGTAAAAGTCGAATTATATCAGCTTGTTTTATTGTGATTGGATGTTATTTAACAGCCTAACCAAGGATTTATTATATAGTCAATGCATCTGTTCGTAATATGACTTACTACATTTTGTTGGCGTTGATAGCGCTGTTTACATGCTATTATAAACGCATAGTATTTTATGGTGGTTACAGTAATGCGTTTGGAATTAGTTTGTGAAGATAGAGTTGGTATCAGTCGAGAGATCCTTGATTGTTTTTTAGCGCGAGACATTAATTTATCTGCGATTGAAATCCAACAACCAGATCGGATATTTATTAAATCACCGAATCTCGAATTCTCTGACTTACAGGCGTTGATGGCTAATCTTCGTCGTATTAGTGGCGTGTGCGACGTTAAAACTGTGAGTTATCTACCCTCTGAACTAGAGCACCAAGAAATTCAAACCTTGATGACGAATTTGCCTGATATTGTGTTTTCGGTGGATGTAAAAGGCCTCGTGTCTTTGGTTAATACACCTGCTTTAACTGCGCTTGGGCTTTTGGAGTCTCAGGTGAAAGGTAACTGCATTAGCAATTTCGTTAAAGGGTTCTCCATTGCCAAATGGCTAGAATCAGAAGAAGTCTGCGCACAAACACAAAAACTGACTCTGTTAGATGAGGATTTTCTTGGCGATATTCTCCCCTTGAGTATTAGCAGTGATATCAATCAAGTGGCATTATCGAAAGCCGCTGTAGCCGTCAAACCAGATGAATTAGTTGGTGCGGTGATCATCTTAAAATCTGTTGACCGCATTGGTAAGCAATTTAATTTCCTGCGTACCTTTCAGTTTGCCGCATTTGATGAGATCCACGCTAAAAGCGATAAAATGAATGTCTTAATCAACACCGCAAAAAAATTAGCCAGATTGGATGCGCCCTTAATGATTTTGGGGGAAACTGGTGCGGGCAAAGAACTGATTGCGAAAGCATGCCATCAAGCGAGTGGGCGCTCACAACATCAATTTTTAGCGCTTAACTGTGCTGCTGTACCTGACGCAGTTGCAGAGTCAGAACTGTTTGGTGTCGTCACTGATGAGGGGGAAACCAAACGCGGTATTTTTGAATTAGCCAATGAAGGCTCGGTACTGTTAGATGAAATCGGTGACATGTCACCGTACTTGCAAACTAAGTTCTTACGGTTACTTGAAACGGGTTGTTTCCGCCGCGTTGGTGATGAACAAGAAGTGCGTGTTGATGTTCGTATTTTTTGTACCACGCAAAATGATTTACCGCAGCTAATTAGCGACGGCAAGTTCCGCCAAGATCTGTATTACCGTTTGAATGTATTATCGATGACAGTACCTGCGCTACGTGAACGTAAAGAAGATATTATTCCGCTTTGTCATTCGTTCTGCAGTGTCTTTAGTCATGAGCTTCAGCGTACTAAGCCGCAGTTAAGCCGTAATGTATTGGAGTTATTACAATCTTACCCTTGGCCTGGCAACGTACGTGAATTACGTAATGTGTTGTATCACGCACTGACGTTACTTGAAGGCGATGTACTAAATCCATGTGATTTAAACTTACCGACGACTAAAAATAGCAGTTTTGATGAAGCCTTGTTTGATGGTTCACTCGATGAGGCCTGCAAGCGCTTTGAAAAACTGTTGTTACAGCGTCTTTATCCGTCTTATCCAAGTACTCGCCAATTGGCAAAGCGCTTAGGGGTATCACATACCGCGATTGCCAATAAGTTACGTGATTATCAAATTACGAAGAAATAGTAATTGTTAAAAATAATAATCGCTAAAAATATTACTGCGCCGCGGCTGTGGTTATATAAAAATGTACTTATAGAGCTTAAATATTAAGATTTATAAGTCAAATAGACTAAAATTATTAAGGCTTATAGACCAAAAAAGTCAGGGTTCGCATCTGACCAATGGGAGCTACTTGAGGGAGTTCAGAGAATGACGGTATTTACCAAATTTGTTTACACGATTATATTGAGTATAGGGACTTACGCGATGACCGTATCTTCAGCCCAAGCCAAAATCTATCCTTTCCAAGCTAAATATGCGGTGTATTACAAAGATGTCAGATTTGGTAGCGGTGAGCGTACATTGCGCCGTTTAAATGGTGATAGCTACAAACTGACAACGCAAGCAAGCGTATTATTTGGCACTGGTGACTACACCAATAATTCGTGGTTTGATTTTAAAGATAACGTATTAACCACTGACCGTTACGAACATGAAACATCGGTAATGGGCTTTGGCGATGTTTCATCAGCCTCTTTTGAGGATAATGGTGACATTTTAATGGATTTTGAAGATGGTCATGTCGAAATAAAAGCAAAGCCAGATGTGATGGATGTGGGGGCAATGACGATTGTCGTGCAAAATGACCTTAAGTTAGGTAAAACCGCATTTAGTTACGAATGGGTTTTTGAAAAAAAACTAGAAACCATTGCCTTTGAAGTCGTACAAGAAGAGACCATCAATACGATATTTGGCGATATGACAGCGGTTAAAGTCAAAGAAGTTAAAAAGAAGAAAAACCGTGCGACTTATTATTGGTTTGTGCCCAAATTAGATTACCAGCTTGCGCAAGTTGAAGTATATAAACATGGCGTACGTAAATCGTATTTAAAACTCACCGATCTTACTTTTCAGTAACCACTTACACTTAATATTTAATTCAAGAAGATAAAATGACAAAGCCAATCATGATTATGGGGTGTACTAGCGACGCCGGTAAAAGTTTCGTTGTCGCCGGATTATGCCGTATGTTTGCTAATCGTGGTGTCAGTGTAGCGCCTTTCAAAGCACAAAATATGAGTAATAACGCCGCCGTAACAGCGCAAGGTGCTGAAATTGGCCGTGCGCAATACTTGCAAGCCATTGCCGCTAAAGTACAACCTGATGTCCGCATGAATCCTGTGTTACTCAAACCCTGCGCTGATACTCAAAGCCAACTGATCCTTAATGGTAAACCTGCGCCTGAGCTAAGTAACATTCCGTGGATGGAACGCAAGTCGCACCTTTTTGAGCATGTTGAAAAAGCACTTGGTGATTTACAGCAAGATTTTCAGCAAATTGTTATTGAAGGCGCTGGTAGTCCGGCGGAAGTAAACTTACGCGCCAGTGATATCGTCAATATGAGTGTAGCGCTGTCCTGCAATGCAGATGTATATCTTGTTGCAGATATTGATAAAGGCGGCGCATTTGCTCATTTACTTGGTACTTATATGTGCCTTGCCGAGGAAGAACAAAAGCTGATTAAAGGCTTTGTGTTAAATAAATTCCGTGGTGACCCATTACTCTTGGGTAATGCGATGGAGTGGCTAGAAGATAAAACTGGCGTACCGACAGTAGCCAATATTCATTATTTCCCGCACCGCTTACCGGAAGAAGATACCTTGCATCACCGTGCTGAATTTAAAAGTGGTCAGATTAATATCGCTTTAATCGCTTACCCTTATGCCGCCAACATGGATGAGTTTGATAACTTAATCAATCAAGATAATGTCAGTGTTGTCCCACTGCGTGATGGGCAATCATTGGCTGACTTTGACGCCATTATATTACCGGGTAGCAAAAATACGGCAGCGAGCTTATTACACCTACGGGAATCGGGATTAGCTAACGAAATCAGCAAGGCCGCACAGCGTGGTCAACCAATCTTTGGTATTTGTGGCGGTATGCAATTACTTGGCGAGCAGATCCTTGACCCGCATCATATTGAAGGTGGTGATGAACAAGGGTTAGGGTTATTGCCTATTATCACCGCGCATGCACAGACTAAAACCACTAAACAACGTGATATTGATTGGCAAGGTTTTAAGTTATCTGGGTATGAAATACACCATGGTAAAACCAGAATATGTAATGGCAGTGACGAGACTAAAAACGCGCGCTGTAAAAGTTTTATTGAAACCGATTTAGGCTGGCAGCAAGGTAATATCTATGGCTGTTATTTACATGGGTTATTTGATAACAAAGGCTTTATTAATCAGTTTTTAGGTAATTTAGGCTGGGTTGGTGAAGCAGACGATCATGCGGTAAGTTTGGATGCGGAACTAAACCGTGTTGGTGATATGTTCGAGAAATTGAATTGGTTATAAATTGTAGATAAAAATAAAGCAGGTAACTGGAGTTACCTGCTTTATTTTTTATTTTCACTGCGTTTTAGCTAAGTTAAGGAGCTAGGCGATCAACACGCCAATCATTGCCATCTTTCACATAACTAAAGCGATCATGTAAGCGGTCGGCTTTACCTTGCCAGAATTCAATACTGCTTGGCTTTACCAGGTAACCACCCCAAAATTCAGGTAACGGCACTTCTTTATCCGCAAATTCACTCGTCACATCTTTAACTTGTTGTTCGAGGATTTTGCGAGAAGAGATCACTGCACTTTGTCTTGATGCCCACGCGCCAATTCGGCTACCACGTCCACGAGATTGGAAATAAGTGTTAGAGTCTTCAGCTGAGATCTTTTCGACCACACCCTGAATACGTACCTGACGCTGTAAAATATTCCAGTGGAATGTGATTGCGATATGTGGGTTTTGAGCTAGCTCTTGGCCTTTTCGACTTTCGTAATTAGTAAAGAAAACAAAGCCTTCTTTAGTTAATTCTTTCAGTAACACCACACGGCATGAAGGAAACCCATTAGCATCAACAGTTGATACTGTCATGGACTCAGGTAAGACAATGCCACAGTCTTGCGCCGCTTTGAACCAGTTTTGGAACTGCTCAAATGGATCAACACTTGGATCAAGGTCGGGCAAGTCGACTAATACGCCTTGCCCTAAGGTAAATGCACAACGGATCTTATTTAATAACGACATGGCTGAGCCTTATGCGTATAGACCCAAGTTTGCTTTAGCGAACTGTTCAAATTCAGTACAACCGCCAACGTGTTTTTCGTCAACAAAAATTTGTGGCACTGTATTAACAGGAACGCCAGCTGATTTTTCTAGGTCAGCTTTGCTGATACCTTCTGCAAGCATATCGATATAGTTGTAATCAAAATCTTCATTTTCAGCTTTTAATGTTTCTGCAATTTGTTTTGCACGTACACAGAAAGGGCAACCAGGACGACCAAAGATAACTGTAAACATAATATAAAAACTCCGGGTAAAAAATTGCTTAGCACGCGATATGTACTCTATTATCAAGTACCAGTTGCTAGTGAGTGAATTCACTCTATATGCCTACATGATATGTTTTTCTGAAATAAAATGAAATTGTTTATTTAATAATCATCAATAGGAATTAGCTATTGATGACAAATTTAACATTATCGGTATAACTTTTGTTAAGAAATGTAATTTTTCAGCACTGAGTTCTAATAATTGCAGAGATAAATAGCAATCATGATGGGGATCGGTGATAATTATCTATTAACTTTTATAAATCAGCTTGAAACGACATATGAAATCATTAGAGTTTTATCAATCTACGATTACCAACTTAAAGCAACTGCCGATGTCGGCAGGGCATATTGATGTTTTATTTTCAGCGCGTGATTTTAAAGCAAAAATATTAGATTTAATTGCTTCATCTTCGAAACGTATTTATCTTTCGGCTTTGTATCTTCAAGATGACGATGCAGGTAAAGAAGTACTTAATGCGCTGTACCAGGCTCGAGTAAACAACCCTGGCTTAGTTATTAAAGTGTTCGTTGACTTTCATCGAGCACAACGTGGTCTTATTGGCCAGAAAGAACATGGCGGTAATGCCGACTTGTATAAAGACATGCGCAAAAGACTAGGCGATAAAGTGACGATCCTAGGTGTGCCTGTTAAAGGTAAAGAAGTACTGGGTGTATTGCACCTCAAAGGCTTCATCTTTGATGATAACGTGTTGTACAGTGGCGCGAGTATTAATGATATCTATCTGCATCAAGCAGAAAAATACCGTTGTGATCGTTACCATGTATTGTATAACCCTGCATTAGCAGATTCGATGGTCGCGTATTTAGAAGATTACTTTGTCAGTCAAAACGCGGTGACCCGACTTGATGATGAGTCTATCCCTACAAGCAAAGCCTTGAAGCAAGATATTCGTCAATTCAAACATACATTACGTAGTGCGCAGTATCATTATATTAATACCACACCAGAAAGTAATGAAGTGGGTATCACGCCTATTTCAGGTTTTGGTCGTCATGGTAATAAATTAAACCAAACCATCACTAACTTGCTACGCGCAGTTGAAAGTGAAGTAACTATTTTTACACCTTACTTTAATTTACCGCTATCAATATCGAAAGATATTAAGCGTCTATTAAAACGTAATGTAAAAGTAACCTTGGTTATCGGTGATAAAACCGCGAATGATTTTTTCATTCCACCGGAAGAACCGTTTAAAGTGATATCAGCACTGCCTTATATCTATGAAACGTATTTACATAAGTTTGTAAAAGCTTGCCAACCTTATATCGATCAAGGTTTGCTTAATGTGCGTTTATGGACTGATGAAGGCAACAGCTTCCACCTTAAAGGCTTGTGTTGTGATTATAAGTATCATCTATTAACAGGTAATAACTTAAACCCTCGCGCTTGGGGTTTAGACCTTGAAAATGGTCTGTTGATTCATGATACTAAGCAGTTATTGAAAGATACTCTGCAAGCCGAGCAAGAGCATGTGATGAAAAATACCCGTCGCATTAAGCACCTTTCTGATTTAGAAAGTATGTCGGACTATCCAGCTCCTGTGCAGAAATTTATGCGCCGTATTAAAACCACGCGCTTGGATATGTTGTTAAAACGTATCTTGTAATATAGCGATTGTTAAACGCTAAATGATATTCACAAAGGCTTGTTACTATTGCAGTAACAAGCCTTTGTTGTTTCTAGCGGCCTGGAATCCACTCATAATACGCTTTAGATAACATTTCTATTATAATTATATTGCGACTCAAATCATATTATGATGAAAATAAGATAAGGGTAAATTAGTTTCATTCTGTATAAGGCTATTGCTCTGTTCTAGCTAGCTGATTATACTCTGATTAACTATTAAACAATTATATTGGCTGTGACTTATGCTCGGATTATTAAAACGATTTTTTTCTGCTTCTACGGATTCGGATACTAAAACTGCCGACAACACACCAAATGTTGAACCGGTACATTACAATGAGTATCTTATTTTTGTCATGCCACAAGAAGAAAGCGGTCAGTATCGTGTCGCTGGGTTAATTGAAAAACCAGTGACTGGAGACGAAGAAGCGGATAATTTAAAACACCAATTTATTCGTTCTGATGTGTGCATGAATAAGCAGCAAGCTGAACAGATCACGTTACAAAAGTGCAAGTTATTCATCGATCAAGTCGGCGATAGCATGTTTAAGTAAACACTGTCTTTTGACTCATTACCGTTGGAGTTCACTATGTTTTTTGAAAAAAATAAGTTAACTATGGTTAGTAAATCAGATGCGCTGTCAGATAATCCGACGGCAATATCGGTTGATGCGTTTCATTATGTCGCAGGTACCAAAATGGTCCCGCCGTTTGCTGAACCATATCAAGCCTGCTATTTCGCAATGGGCTGTTTTTGGGGCGCAGAACGTTTGTTCTGGTCAATCCCCGGCGTAGTAACAACCGCAGTGGGTTATCAAGGTGGCTACACTGTGCATCCACGTTATCAGCAAGTTTGCACGGGTCAAACGGGTCACACCGAAGTGGTGCTAGTGGTTTTTAACCCTGAAGTGATTAGCTATGCAGAATTGTTGATCTTGTTTTGGGAAAACCATCAACCCACTCAAGGCATGCGTCAAGGTAATGATAAGGGGACGCAATATCGCTCGGCCTTGTACTGCAGTTCGCCGCAGCAATTGGCTGAAGCAAAAGCATCTGCTGCGCATTATCAGCAAGCATTGTTAGATAGCGGTAGCACGGAAACGATCACGACTGAAATTGATATGGCAGCACCATTTTATTATGCTGAAGCAGAACATCAACAATACTTAGCTAAAAATCCACAAGGCTATTGTGGCTTAGGCGGCAGTGGTATTTGTTACCCGAGTAATTAATCATGATCGCGAGAGATAGACGAATTCTATTTATACTGGTATTCACGGTTCTCGCTTTTATGTGGCAAAGTGCGCTAATTGCACCACTGAAGATTTTGGTGGTGTTTTTGCATGAGTTAAGTCATGCGTTAGCTACTTGGCTTACAGGCGGTAAAGTGGTGGAGTTTGTCGTGTCAGCTTATCAAAGTGGCCACGTTCGCTCTATGGGCGGCTCACGGTTTATTATTTTGAGTGCTGGTTATTTAGGTTCATTACTGTTTGGCTTGTTATTTTATGTAGCCAGCAGTCGTCGGAAAACCACCGATATTAGTTTAGCGTTATTGGCTATCACTATGTTACTGGTTGCTGTGTTCTTCGGTGGCACTTTATATACCATAGGTTTTGCGGCAGTTATAGCGTTGACGATCATGGCATTGTTAAAGTATGCCAATGCGGCAATCAAGCAAACGGTATTATTAGTGTTTGCCAGCGCTAGCATGATTTATGTGCCTATCGACATTTGGCAAGATACCATCGTACATAGTGGCTCGTTATCTGACGCCCGTATGTTAGCGAATGAAATGGGCGGCGCGACCTTTATGTGGGGCGGTCTGTGGTTTGTCGCAAGTTTATATTTTATTTATTTAACGCTGCGTAAATCTTGATTTTAGCTATGACACGACACTGTATCGACTACCGTGTTGGCTAGTATCTGAATATGGGCATTATCAGTGAGCTCAATATCACTGATGATGCTAATATCAAACGTCTTGCTAGTGACTTCATCATGAACTTCATAACGACCAGAACGTACATTCAACGATTGGCAATACTCAAACACATTATCACGTAATAACGTCGCTATCGGCTGTTTTATGGCTTTAGCTAACGCCTCTTTTAGCGTCCATATACGATATAACGCCTCAGCATGCACTTCCTTACTAATCTGTTCAGAAACATCTTCAGCTTGACTCATACAAGCGCGTAATTCTTCACGATGGTAATAATGTTTAGCGACTTTTTCGAGTGATCGTTTGGTCGATAGCCATTCTAAATCGACCCCCAGTTGTATTGATTTAAATGCAGACTGTTGGCTCGGTACAAGCGCGACGAGTACGTTGCCGTGTGAGTGTGATATACAGCTATGTAACGCGACGATTTTGTTATGCTGATAAACCTTTAAGCAAGTATCTTTATCATCGAATAGTACGGTCAGAGAGTCAAAATCATAGCCGAAGTATTGGCTCGCATAGGCCTTAATAATAAAACGACTCGCGAGGTATTCTTGCTTTGCTTGCAGCTGTTTACGCTTGGCTAATATCGTTCGTTCTTGTGGCTGTAAATACTGTGAAGCCAGTGCCGTGATCTGTTCGCTAGCAATGTTGTTACTGTTAAAGAAGTAAACATTCATTGGTGCATCTGCATTGATTAGCAAGTCGTTATGCGAACTAAATGTTAATTGCTGACGAAAGAATAGGGCTGTGTGTGGCATGCAAGCTGAGACCGTTATAGTGCTGTGGGCGCAAAGTATAACAATCTCTGTCTGTTACTTCAGTAAACCTTGCCATTTTTTTTGCTGTCGGATCAACCATTCTGGCGTCGTTGTTGTCATTCCCTCTGGTTTTAAAGTGGGGTGGGATATCATAATTTTATTAATGGTTAATTCTTGTTGTTGTTCGATGTCGATAAATAAGATAGTCTTGCCATTTTCGAGGGATTGCTTGAATGACAGGCTATTAATATTGGGCAGTTGAATACTCATGTGCTCACCTTCCCAAGTGCAAAAAACCAGTACCAGTAAGGCGAATATGATAAGTGGCATACCACCCAGTGGACCAAGATACCAGCCTTGAAAGTAAGTCAGTAGCAAGATGGTGGCTGCGCACACAATGCCAATTGCAGCGCCGATATCACCAGGCTTAATTAAGCCTTTCTTCAGTGAGTTATCCACTTCGTATAAGTGATGATGTACTAAGGATTTATCATCATTAGTTAAAGTATGGATATGGTTTTTATCTATGCCATAGGATTGTAATTCATGTTCGATTATCTCGACTTCATCCAGCGAGTCGACGATATAGTAATGTCTTAACATGGTAACCATCCTTACAGCTCAATGGCATGATAATAACTTCAGTGCAGAATCTTATAATTATAGTTGAAAACAGCTATACCAGAAGAAACTTATAACCTAATGACGTCATCAATAACATCAGCGATACGGATAATGTCTTACGTACAAAGTCAGGGCCAAATTTCATTGCTGATGCACTGCCTAAATGGTTACCAATCAGGTTCATCACCACTAAAGGAAGCGCTAGCATATAAAGCAATTTACCCGCTAACATAAACGCAATTAATGCCCCTATATTAGACGAGAAGTTGAAGAGCTTTGAGTTTGCTGACGCCGAGACCAAGTCAAATTTTAATAAGTAGTGCAAAACCAAGATCAAGAAACTGCCCGTCCCAGGTCCAAAGAAACCATCATAAAAACCAATCACAAATACGGCTAATGGCACGCCAAAATAGATAACCTTAGTATTAATGACTTGTTCACTCTGGTGATTATCTTGCTTGGGAATAAAAGAGATGATGATGCCGATAGGTAACATACCTAGGATTATCTTGCCGACCGTATCAGGATCAAAGTAGAGGATCGCTTCAGCGCCTAAGTAAGCGCCCACTAGTCCAGCGGGGATCCCTGATGCCACCGCATTCCAAATGACCTTTTTGTTTTTGACAAAGTTTCGGATCGCAGCAATGGTACCGAGTGTGCTGACTATTTTTTCTTGCCCTAAAGCAAGTTGTGGTGGTAACCCCGCTAAGATGAATGAAGGCAGGAGTATCAGGCCTCCACCGCCTGCCACGCTATCAATAAAGCCAGCTGCAAGTGCGGATGCCATTAACGCTAACAGTATCCACAGCGTAATATCTGAACCAAAAATTTCCATTGTTATTCTCCCGTCGGTATAAATAATTTAGCCACCCTTGTTGATCTTTACAGATCCTAATTGGATCTAAAATGTAAAAATCACAATGACATATGTCAATTGGTACGGTATTGCATTATGGTGTGGTATGTCAATTACATTCATACAATTAATTAACAACTATGCTTTTATGAAACAATGCTTTTATGAATAGATAAATAGAGAGGAGTAATGGATCTAGCACTGTATGTTTTATTTCAGCAAGGTAAACTAAGGGGAGTTAGATTATGTTTTTTCAGTGTTCATTAGAGGCAAGTTAATGAGTGATATAAAGTTTCGACAGATCGCCGAAACCATTGAAGCTAGAATTAATACCGGTGTGTATCCCGCGAATACTAAATTACCGCCGCATCGAGTGCTCGCTGATGAGCTTGAAACGACGCCAACAACAGTGTCTAAAGCCTACAAATTATTGGCAGATAAAAACAAAGTGGAATCCTTTGTTGGTCGTGGCACGTTTGTCTGTGGTGATTCAGAATTGGAAACAGTTATTCAAGCACCAGAGGATGATGTGGATTATAACTTTTCTATTCTACAGCCGTGTTTAGAATATAATGTGTTACCACTACAGGCCGCATTTCAACAAACCTATGCGACATTATCGAGTGAACTATTGGGTTATATTGAGCACTCAGGACATTTAGCGCATCGACAAGCGGGGATGAAATGGGCGACAGAATTTGGTTTGTCAGTATCAGATCCAGAGCAAATACTGCTTGCCAGTGGTGCGCAGAATGCATTGGATATTTTGATCCAGACTTATACCAATCCGGGTGATTGTATTGCCGTTGAAGCATTTACTTACCCTGGTATTCTCTCTATCGTTAATTTATTGGGTCGTCGTATTGTCGAAGTTGCGATGGACGATAAAGGCATGTGCCCGGTTGCGCTTAAACAAGCTATGCTTAGCGATAAACCGAAAGTAGTTGTCATCGTGCCGTCACATCAAAACCCAACGGGTGTGACAATGCCGAAAGCGCGTAGAGAAGCGATTGCTAAAGTGATCCGCGCTGGTGATATTTGGTTATTAGAAGATGATATTTATGGCTTCTTAAATGAAACGACTCTCCCTGCTATCGGTAACTATATTCCGGAAAAAAGTTTTCACATTACCAGTTTGTCAAAAGCGATTAGCCCGGCGTTACGTTGTGCCTTTATCAAAGCACCAAAAAGTGAGATCCGCAGAGTTGGCGCATGTATTCGCACGTCTATTTGGCTAGCGTCACCGCTTAACTTTGCTGTGGCCACGCAGTTGATTAATTCTGGTGTTGCATTTGCTATGGCTAACCAACAAAAACAATTGGCCAAACAGCGTCAAAGCTTTGTGGCAGAGCAATTTGGATTTTTAGTCAGCAGCAGTCAGTCGACCAGTTATCATGTCTGGATCCAACTACCTGAACATTGGCGACAAGAACACTTGGTTATGGAAGCCAAAAACCAACAATTATTGGTGAGCAGTGGCGGTTATTTCTCGCAACAGAGTGATAAAAGTAACCATATTCGATTATCGTTAATGGCGATAAATGACGAACAACGCTTTCAGCAAGGTATTGTATTGCTAGCGAACCTACTCAAAGATGGGCAAGGTTCACACTTCCTGTTTTAATTACTTAACCTACTGCGATATAAGTGAATAATACGACATTGGACTAAGGAGAGTTTATGTTGAAAAATACGATAACGGGCATACTTATTTTAAGTTGTTCTGGCTGTGTCTTATTAGAAAAGAAAGATCCGATAGCACCAGTTATAGATCCTGCGGATGCGGTTACCCCGGTATTACTACTAGCACCAGAAGCAACGCCGATATCTGCCGCTGAGTGTGCTGGTGACATGGAGTTACCAGTCGAATTTAGTCGTAAGTTTACCGCTGTATCAGATCCCGCACTGTTAGCACAATCTATCGGTGAACCGGATGAAGGCAAACTCTGTCAGGGTCAGGTGTATGTAGCTAAGCAGAATACACAAATTATGTTGTTTCGCGCTTGGAATAGCAGCAATTCAGCAAGTGAATTCGGGGAGTGGTGGGCACTTAAAAGTCCACGTGGACAAATAGCCCAATATCGCAGTGATTATCAAATATGCTATCAATGGTCGCCGTTAGATAAAATGACCTTGTGCAGTTTAAAAGCGGGTGCAAAAGTGGTTATCGGCACGGGGCAAAGCGCCACATGTTCGTCATATCTTGATTACCCGACCTCAGCGAAGAAACAAGTCTATGTAGCGAATGCTGAAGCTAACTTATTTGATTGTAATAGCTACAATGCTGAATTTAACTGGACGCCTATTATTGGTAATTAATCCTTATTATGAGGGATTAATGCTACCTATTATTAAAGTCTATTAAGCGGTAAGGAGAAAGGTATGCAAGGTTATCAACGTGGGTGGTTATTTGCTCTGACAGTCCTTTTCTCTAGCGTGAGTGTGGCTGCTGATAATGTTATTGTGCGTTATCAGCAGACTAGTGATATCCAGCTGCAATCTATCGTAAAAAGGTTGCAGTCAGATAGCAGTATTCAAGATACACTGAGTTTAATGAATTCAGAGTTTATTTTTGAGCAACCGTTAACGATTGTCTTTGGTGGTGATGATGGCCCGTTATACGACCCTGCGACTAATTACATTCTCATTCCTTATACTTTTTTAGACGAAGTCGAGCTGCGTTTCAAGGCTGTTAATTACGCTGATGATGATAATGGCAAGACAGATCCCGCAGCTATTAATCAAGCTGTCATGGACGTTGTTATCCATACGTTATTTCATGAACTTGCCCATGCATTAATCGCTAATCATGAACTCCCCATTGTTGGTAAAGAAGAAGATGCTGCAGATAACCTCGCAGCGGTATTGTCGATAGAATATTTTGAAAACGGCGCTGAAATCGCAATTAGCGCGGCAGAATTATTTTACCTTGAAGGCGATGAGGTGACTGAATTTGAAGAGGCTGATTTCTGGGACGAACACAGTCTTGATCTACAACGTTATTACGCCACGCTTTGCCATGTTTATGGTAGTGATGATGTGAATTATGCATACCTGTTAAAAGACACTGGCTTCTCTACTGAACGTGGTGATTTTTGTATCAGTGAATATGACACGATCGCGAACAACTGGCTGACATTATTAGCGCCTTATATGACGCCTGTTACAAGTGAGGATACAGGCGTAAATATAGACAGTTCACCTGCTGAATAAATAACATGCCCGATCATCAAAAAGCTAAATTACACCACATTACGTCGCTATTCTCGCTGTAAATACCGCTCATATTCACGCCATTATTTTAATAATATTTATCGTTATTTTTATACTGTTTAAATTTCAGACGGTTATATTTATCGCTTGCCTTTGTTTTGTTATGTTATAACATAACAAAATGTGAAGTGTTATATTATAACAATTAAGGAAGATAAACAGTGAAGAAGAAATTGGTTTCCCTCGCAATCAGCAGCATTTTGGTATCACCAGCGTTCGCTAATACATTGTCAAACCCACAAATCGGTGTGGTGCTTGATGGTTATTATCAAAATGGTGAACGTAATAACTCAGAGCGTAGCGAAGGATTTGGCCTCGGCCACACCGAAATTAGCATGTCCGCGAATATTGACGACAAGTTCCACGGTGTATTAACGACGGTGTTAGAAACGCATGGTGATGAAACTGAATTGCTACTAGAAGAAGCATTCATTCAAACATTAACGATGCCATATGGCTTTAATATCCGCGGTGGTCGTTTCCTGTCTGACTTCGGTTACATGAACAATCAACACATGCATTCAGACAGTTTCGTTGAGCGACCTGTTGCTTATCGTACTTTCTTAGGCTCTCATTATTACGATGATGGTTTACGTGCAAACCTGGTATTACCTACTGACATGTATGTAAAACTAGGTGTTGAAGCGTTAAGTGGTAGCAAAATGTCTGCGGTGGATGATGCCACTGCCGTCGGTGTATATACCACGACATTAAAGATTGGTGATGATTTTTCTGAATCATCTAGTTGGCAGTTTGGTTTAAGTTACTTACGTAATGAAAATGGTAAAGTGAACAACTTTGAAGAGCATGATCATAGTACTGATGGTCATGATGAACATGATCACAGTCACGCATCAGCGGTGACGGGCTCTAATCTATATGGCGCTGATTTTGTGTGGAAATGGGCACCTAACGGTAACTATAAATACAGTAACTTCACCTTATCTGCTGAGTACATGCTGTTAGATGACATTGTGGATAGCAAATTTAAGGGTGAAAAAAATGCACCAGACACACTCGCGGCTTATTATGTATCGGGTGTATATCGCTTTACACCAAGTTGGTCTGCGGGTCTGCGCTACAGTGATGCTGAAAGTTACGAAGGACATGTACATCACGGTAGTACACAGCCACACTTAACGTCGCTGAACGACAGTGAAATTGATGCGATGGTGGCGTGGGACTCTTCACACTTTGGGACTGTTCGTGCGCAATATACACGTGTTGAAAACCAAGACAAAGCCACAGATAACGTATTCACGCTGCAATATGTGATGACGTTTGGGGCGCACGGTGCTCATGCGTTTTAAGAACAGCACATTATTCGTGACCGTGAGTGCGGTCATGTTGTCTGCACCTGCACTGGCGTTGAATATCTTCGTCTGTGAGCCAGAATGGAAAGCCTTATTGGCTGCGCATGCACCCAAAGCAACCATCTATTCTGCGACAACTGCACTGCAAGATCCGCATTATGTACAAGCTAGGCCGTCTTTAATTGCCAAGATGCGTCAAGCGGATATGGCTATGTGCTCAGGTGCTGAATTGGAAGTCGGTTGGCTACCTATGCTGCAGGCGCGAAGCAGTAATCCGGCAGTGCAAAACAATAAGCAAAGTATGCTGTATGCGTCAGAGATTGTTAGCATGTTGGATACGCATCATCATGTTGACCGCAGTATGGGGGATATTCACGCTTATGGTAACCCGCATGTGCAGTTTGCTGCCAACGATATGATCCGAATTTCTCGCGTTGTGAGCAAACGTTTGGAAAGTATAGATCCCGCGAATGCATTTAGTTACCTCGTTAATGGCGTTAAGTTCCGTGAGCATTGGCGACAAAAGTTAGTTGAATGGGAGCAACGCGCTGAACCGCTGCGAGGCATACAAGTGGTGAGTTATCACGAGACCTATCGTTACCTGTTTGACTGGTTGGGAATGGAGCAGATAGCGGACCTTGAGCCTAAGCCGGGTATTTCACCGACGACGGCACATTTGCAATCGTTGACCAGGTTAGACCCTGCGTCGTTTGATGCGATTATTTATTCTTCTCATCAGAATAAGCGCGCAGCAAACTGGTTACATCAGCAAACGGACAAGCCTGTGATCCAATTACCGCTGACGGTATCGAAAGGGCAAACTCTTGACGAGCTGTATGACCAGATATTGGATGACTTGTTGCGTGTACTAGCACAACCACAACCAGTAAAGGGTTAGTCTATGTTGGCAGATTATCTTTGGTTAGCACCGGCTGTATTGTGTGGACTGATTGCACTGGTGGGTAATGTGATATTAGGGCAACAAGTGCTAGCGCGTAAGATCATTTTTATTGATTTGGCGGTAGCGCAAGTTGCTGCATTAGGCGCTGCATTTAGTCAGTATTGGCTAAGTCGTTTTGATGTATTACCCGAGACTTGGTTAGGGCAAATGATCGGTCCTTGGGTATTATCATTATTACTATGTGGCTTAATTGCTTTGATGGCAAAGCACTATCAAGAGCATCTTGAACCCATGATCGGTAGCTTGTTTGCTGTTTCGGCGTCATTGGCGATTTTGTTGGCAAGTAAAGACCCGCATGGTGCTGACTTCATTCAAGGGATCTTAAATGGTCAGTTGTTATGGGCAACGTGGGATGATGTTTGGCCGTTAGCGATTATTACAGCGGCGATGTTGGCCTTAATTACAATGAAACCGGCATTTATGCAAGGACGTGGATTTTACATTATCTTCGCTATATTGATGCCGATAACGGTGAAGTTGACGGGTATTTACCTTGAATTTGCGTTATTGGTGATCCCCGCGCTGTGTGCATCTGCGTTAAAAGGTATACGGTTTTTTATCGCGAGTATGGGCATTGGTGTTACCGGGATCATGTCGGGCATTGTGTTGTCTGCTCATTATGATTTACCCAGTGGTGCAAGTATCGTGATCACGTTATTTGCCTCTGGTGTACTATTTCATTTATTGCTGCAACTTTCATTGGTCAAGATTAGCGTTCGCGCTTCATAAAATAAAAGCCTGATTCTGGGCATGAACAGGATCAGGCTTTCTATTTTTTTACTTAAGTTCTGTTTACGCTTATCAGGTTTCAATCCATATCATCAAACGGCTGACCAATACTCGGTAAGAACACATCAAGGAAATAACGTATCTCATCTGTCATGCGTTCGTCTAATGCCGTTTGGCAACGGATCTTAGCTTTAGAAAACTCATGATTACCGCAACTTTCTTCTTCGATACACTTCATGTGTGCACATAAAATATCAGCATCTTTAACTAATTGTTTATATGTTGGATCTAGCTCTGGCGTTGATAATAATGGTTCGTAAGCTTTTCTTAACTCAGGCGGTAGCATATCTAATAAAGTCTGCTCTGCAGCTAATTCAATCTTGTTATATTCACGAATAATGGCTTTGTTGTAATACTTCACTGGGGTAGGCAGGTCGCCAGTGAGCACTTCGGTGGTATCGTGGAACAGTGCCATCGACGTGGCTTTGTCAGGATCATAACTCTTACCGTAATAAGTATTACCGATCAGCGCTAACGCATGGGCAACCATGGCAACTTGTAAGCTGTGTTCGGCGATATTCTCGTGCGTGACGTTACGCATCAACGGCCAGCGGTAAATGAGTTTCATGCGGGCGAGGTGGGCAAAAAAATGGCTCATAACGTTCTCCAAATAAGAAAGGCACCTTATGACAATACAGGCTAAGTGTAAGTAAGTCATCGGTTTCATTACAGTAGCATGAGTTCGGGGGTCGTGAAGTATTAAACAAGCTACATCTATGACTTAAGTCTAATCAGATTTTGGAAACAACAAAGGCGCTATTAAGCGCCTTTGTTGTTTCTGTATTTTGATCGTAATCTAAAACTAATCCTGACGATAAGTCTTCAGGAAGTTAGCTAGCTTGTTAATCGCAACTGTTAGTTCTTCAACACGTGGTAAGAATACGACGCGGAAGTGATCGGGGCGACCCCAGTTAAAACCTGTGCCTTGTACAATTAATAGCTTTTCTTGTTGTAACAAGTCTAAGGCAAATTTCTGGTCGTCTTTGATATTGTACATTTCCATATCAATTTTCGGGAACAGATACATAGCACCTTTTGGTTTCACACACGTGATACCCGGAATATCATTTAACATCTTCCAGGCTAAATCACGTTGCTCTAGTAAACGCCCACCCGGTAGAATTAATTCATTAATACTTTGATAACCGCCTAACGCCGTTTGTATAGCATGTTGCATAGGTACATTCGAACACAGACGCATCGAGGCGAGCATTTCCAATCCGGCAATATAGTCTTTAGCAAGATGGGTGGCACCACTTAATACCAACCAACCAGAGCGGAAACCTGCAATACGGTATGCTTTAGACAAACCATTAAAAGTCACAATCAGGATATCTTGCGCCAGTGTACACATAGGTACATGTTCAACACCGTCATATAAGATCTTGTCATAGATTTCATCAGCAAAAATAATCAGTTTGTTTTGACGCGCCACTTCAATCACTTCTAGCAAGAATTCTTTGCTATAAACAGCACCCGTTGGGTTGTTCGGATTGATTAATACAATACCTTTGGTATTCGGTGTGATCTTCGCTTTAATGTCATTTAGATCAGGGTACCAATCAGATTCTTCATCACAAATATAGTGCGTTGCTTTACCGCCTGAAAGGGTAATCGCCGCTGTCCATAGTGGGTAATCTGGAGAGGGTACTAAGATTTCATCGCCGTTATTCAGTAATGCCTGCATCGACATCATGATTAACTCAGATACTCCGTTACCTAGATAAATGTCATCAATCGACACATCTAATAGACCTTTCTGTTGATAATGCTGCATCACAGCTTTACGCGCAGAATATAATCCTTTCGAGTCACAATAACCTTGGCTCAATGGCAGGTTATGGATCACGTCTTTAACGATTTCTTCTGGGGCTTCAAAACCAAATGGGGCGGGATTCCCGATGTTTAATTTGATTACTCGATGACCTTCTTCTTCTAAGCGATTCGCTTCTTTTAATACTGGCCCACGTATGTCGTAACACACGTTATCTAATTTATGAGATTTTTCTATTGAGTACATCCCGTCTCCACCGCTTTAATTATGTTTGTTGTTAATCTTTCTGTAATAAAAGTACCGTATATAAGGCATTGTTGGAAGTGATATTTGGCGATCTACACGATTTATTGTTGCGCTATTGTTAATTGATAAGATTCGGGTGTAACATTATCAGCAATGGTTGCCGGATTACGGTAGTTTTGTGAGAATATTGTTGTAATACAGCAGCTAAAAATAATGTTAATGAGACAAGGAAAGAGCATGAGTCAGCAGTTAAACCCAGCAAAAATGAGTGGACTAGAGATATTACAAGCAATGGCGGAGGGAATATTCCCACATCCTTCAATTTGTCACACAATGCCAATGCAATGTGTGGATTTAAGCGAAGGTCAGATCCACTTTAAGGTACAAGCTGATGATCGCCACCTAAACCCAATGGGTGGTGTTCATGGTGGCTTTGCGGCGACGGTACTCGATTCAGTTACAGGCTGCGCAACACATACCACACTGGTTGCCGGTGAGAGTTATGGTACGGTAGATCTGAATGTTAAAATGGTGCGCCCAATCCCAAAAGATACCGAGCTACATGCTACGGGCAAGGTATTAAACATCTCTAAAACAGTTGTTATCTCTGAAGGCGATATCCGTGATGCTAACGGCAAGCTTTATGCGCATTGTACTGCGACGTGCGTGATTACTCGCCCTGCAAAGTAAAGTCTGTTTTATAGCCGAGATCCACTTATGATAAATACAACATCTGAAATTATTGCCAATACATTTCAGTTTAATCCATCCGCCAGTGAAAAAGCCGGCAAGATGGTCATGGGGCATCGTGGTGCGTCTTCTATCGCTCCTGAGAATACCTTGGCTGCGTTTCAACTGGCCGAGGACAACAATGTTCCCTGGATTGAAGTTGACGCAGATATGCTCGGTGATGGTACGGTGGTTATTTGTCATGATGCAACGCTTGACCGCTGCAGCGACCATAATGGTTTATTACGCGATATAACGGTAACTGACCTGGATGATATTGATGCAGGGGCATGGTTCGGATTAGACTTTGTCGGTGAACGGATTCCGACGTTGGTGGATCTTATCTTATTCACCAACGAGACGGGTATGAACCTGAACTTAGAAATTAAGTCAGGGACGGATAAAGCCGCGACAGACAGATTAATCGACGGCATTATTCGCGATATCAATCATCATTGGCAGGGAGGGCAGCAATTACTGATCTCCAGCTTTAACCATTTATTATTGGCAGAAGTAAAACGTCGTGCACCGGAAATCAGTTTAGCCTGTCTATTTACTTCACCATTACCGAATGATTGGTTAACGTCGATGCAGTATGTTGGTGCTGAATTCGTGCATCCTAAAGATAAAGGACTGACCGAGCAACAAGTTCATGTCATGACTACGGCAGGCTATAGCGTCAACGTGTGGACCGTTAATAGTCTCGCGCGAGCCAATCAGTTGTATAACTGGGGGGTGACAGGCATCTGCTCAGATATTCCCCAGCAGTTTCCGCCTTGTTACAGGAATTGATGATGGAAGAGCGTTTGGCTCTGCGTTGGCAGACTTTATTGACGCAACATTTTACCTCGTTGAGCTTGGCAGAAGTGCAGCAGTCCTGGTCACGACTGTTACCACATTATCAAGAAACACATCGGTATTATCACGACCTTCACCATATTGACGCCTGCTTTATTTGGTTTGATCAGGTGCAGGCTACATTGGATAATCCGTTAGCTGTGGCGTTGGCGATCTGGTTTCACGATATTATTTATGATGTGAGACGCAGTGATAATGAAGAGAAAAGTGCGCAATACGCAGTGACAGCGCTAACTAATTTGGCGGTATCGACTGCGTTAGTGCAGCAAGTATATGAACTGATTTTGTTAACGCGACATCCAAGTAAACCAAGTCATGTACTTACCGGTTTAGTTAGCGAGCATGACCAAGCGTTATTTCTAGACATTGATTTAAGCGTATTAGGCCAGTGTGACGCTATTTATGCTAACTATGAAAAAGCCATTCGCGCTGAGTACCAGCACATCCCGTTATGGCTGTATAAATTAGGCCGTAAACGTTTACTTAGGCAGTTTTTACGCCAATCTAGCATTTATTATTCTGACTATTTTAACGAAAAGTTTGAACTGCAAGCCAGAGTGAACATACAATCAGTGCTTAAACCTTAATGGCCTACTATTTTAATGAAAAACGTAACTTGGATGCACAGCATATGATTATTAATGGCTCACCCAGTCAAGATGTTGCAATTGCAGATCGTGGTTTCAATTTTGGTGATGGGCACTTTACCACCATCAAAATAGCCGCAGGACAAGCCTTACTACTGGATTTACACGTAACACGCTTACAACAAGCGTGTGCGGTGTTAGCCATTGAATTTGAATTATGGGGTGAACTAGTCACGGTGATCACCCAGCAAGCGCAGGTATTACAAAAGGGTGTTTTAAAAGTCACCATCACCCGAGGCGAGGGCGGTCGTGGTTACGGTTATGTTTACGGTACTATGGGCTGCTCAAGTGCTAATTGGTATGTACAACATCGTCCTATGCCAGTAACTTACTGTGAATGGGCAAAGTCGGGCATTGAATTAATGCTGTGTGACTATCAACAAACGGTGAATCCGGCATTGGCGGGATTAAAAACCTTAAACCGATTGGATCAGGTGATGATCAAGCAAGAGCTAGAGGCGCATAACATGGCTGATGGTTTAGTGTGCTCGACGGAGGGTTATGTTATCGAAACCTCGGTTGCTAACGTGTTTTGGGTGAAAGACGGTAAAGTTTATACCCCGAGCACCAAACGCAGTGGTGTTGAAGGAGTGATGAAAACCCATATTTTAAACTTGTTGAATACGCTGGTTTTTCCGTTGGAATCGGGAGATTACGCTGTTGCGGATGTGCTTGCTGCAGATGAAGTTTTTATTACTAATTCAGTGATGGAAGTGGTGCCTGTGAAGGCTGTTTTAAAGCATGTTGGTAACAGTGATAATGATGCGAGTTATTATGATCTGTCCGTCAATGACTCATCGGTATGGCGTTTGTTACAGCGAGAATTACGACAAGAATGATAACAATCCTGCACGCTTAAAATGATATGTAAGCGTGCAGGATATTGGTTTAATTAAGTCATAGGACACTAAATTAAAAGTTAAAAAATACGACGTTTTAAGCCTTTCTTATCCAAGATCTTAGTGGCGATCTCTTCAACCGAGAATGACGTACTGTTAATAAATGGGATTTTTTCGCTACGGTATAAGTATTCTACTTCCCCGATTTCTAACTTACATTGACGTAATGACGCATAAGTACTGTTAGCAAGGCGTTCACCACGGATATCTTGCAGACGTTTTACATCGATGGTGAGACCAAATATTTTATGTTTATTGCGTTTTAATGCTGGTGGCAACTTTAATTCATCCATGTCATCGGCAATAAATGGGTAGTTGGCGGTCTTGATCCCAAACTGTAATGCCAGATATAAACTGGTCGGCGTTTTGCCACTACGGGATACACCGACTAAGATTAAGTCTGCATCGTCGTAATCTTTGCAGGTAATACCATCATCATTTGCGAGGGCGTAATTCACGGCTTCAATACGGGCATCATAAGTATCCAGTTTCAAGCTGTGGGTACGGTGCGATTTTGGTTCTGCTTTGATATTTAATTGCTCAGAAAGCGGCGCCACAAATGTACTTAAAAAGTCGTGAGAATGACCTTCATTTGATTCGATGATTGTCCTTATTTCAGATGAAACTATCGAATGAAACACTAGTGGCTTCTGTCCTGTTTTCGCCACATGTTCGTTGATTTTTTGAGTAACGTTTTTTGCTTTTTCTTCAGTCTCAATAAAGGGAAAAGTATGCTGATCAAATTCGATCGGAAATTGGCTTAGAAGCGCGTGACCAAAGACTTCAGCGGTGATCGCGGTGCCATCAGAAACATAAAAAACAGTTTGCATTTACTCTATCCTTTTCATAAACAGATGAAATTTTCTAATTAAGTATCTTACATTGAAATTAATAGCTGTGTATGATTAAAAACACTAAGGAAAGCAAGATGATTATTTTGCATTGATAATATGTGAGCAATATCGAATATCGCTCACAATTAAAATCATTTTTGAGATAGATTAAATCTGGAGAACTGCCGTGATAGAGTACGTAATTGGTTACGAAAAACTTGGAATGAACGACGTTGAACGCGTTGGCGGCAAAAATGCATCATTAGGTGAAATGATCAGTAATTTAGCAGGCGCAGGCGTGCAAGTTCCTGGTGGTTATGCAACTACCGCGGATGCGTTTAATGAGTTTTTAGAGCAAAGTGGTGTAAATGACCAAATTTATACACTTTTAGATAATCTAGATGTTGATAACATTGCAGCGTTAACAGAAGCTGGCGCGAAAATTCGCCAATGGATCATCGACACACCTTTCCAACCTGAATTAGAAACCGCTAT
The DNA here is from genome assembly GCF_015082335.1 of Moritella sp. F3. Taxonomy (NCBI): domain Bacteria; kingdom Pseudomonadati; phylum Pseudomonadota; class Gammaproteobacteria; order Alteromonadales; family Moritellaceae; genus Moritella; species Moritella sp. F3. The sequence continues at coordinate 323,121 of NZ_BLRL01000004.1, forward strand.
TGCTGAAAGCTATGCAGTATTAGCTGGTGAAGCAGGCGAACAAGCATCGTTTGCTGTTCGTTCTTCGGCGACAGCAGAAGATATGCCGGATGCATCATTTGCTGGTCAGCAAGAAACATTCTTAAACGTACGTGGTTATGACAACATCATTGTTGCGATTAAACATGTATTCGCATCACTATTTAATGACCGTGCAATCTCTTACCGCGTGCATTCTGGTTATGACCACCGTGGCGTGGCATTATCTGCGGGTATTCAACGCATGGTACGTAGTGATGAAGCATCATCTGGTGTGATGTTCTCTATTGATACTGAATCTGGTTTTGAAGACGTGGTATTCATTACGTCTTCATACGGTCTTGGTGAAATGGTTGTACAGGGCGCAGTTAACCCTGATGAATTTTATGTTCATAAACCAACACTTGCTAAAGGCAAACCTGCTGTTGTACGTCGTAACATCGGTAGCAAACAGATCCAAATGATCTACTCTGCTGACGAAGGTCATGGCAAGCAAGTTCAAATCGTTGATGTTGAAGCAAGCAAGTCTCGTCAGTTCTCTATTACCGATGCAGAAGTAATGGAACTCGCGAAACAAGCTGTGATCATCGAAAAACATTACGGCCATGCGATGGATATCGAATGGGCTAAAGATGCTATCGACGGCAAAATTTATATCGTTCAAGCACGTCCTGAAACAGTACGTAGCCGTGAAGATAAGCAAGTTATGGTACGTTTCCATTTAGACGCTAAATCTGCAGTTATTTCTGAAGGCCGTGCAATCGGCGGTAAGATTGGCGCAGGTCCAGCTAAAGTTATCTCATCAATTGCACAAATGGATGAAGTACAAGAAGGCGATGTATTAGTAACAGACATGACTGACCCAGATTGGGAACCTATCATGAAACGTGCTTCTGCAATCGTAACAAACCGTGGTGGCCGTACTTGTCACGCTGCAATTATTGCACGTGAAATGGGTATCCCTGCTGTTGTAGGTTGTGGTAACGCGACTGACCTTATTGTAAACGGCCAAGAACTAACAGTATCTTGTGCTGAAGGTGATACTGGCTTCATCTATGAAGGTATCTTACCGTTCCGTGAAACATCATCGAAAGTTGATAACTTACCGGAAATTCCAGTAAAAGTAATGATGAACGTCGGTAACCCTGATCGCGCATTCGATTTCGCGGCATTACCAAACGAAGGTGTTGGTCTAGCGCGTCTTGAATTCATTATTAACCGCATGATCGGTATTCACCCGAAAGCATTGCTTAACTTTGATAAGCAATCGCCTGAGCTACAAGCTGAAATCAACGACATGATTGTCGGTTATGAGTCTCCTGTTGAATTCTACATCGCGAAATTACAAGAAGGTATTTCTACGCTAGCAGCGGCGTTCTACCCGAAAAAAGTAATTGTGCGTATGTCTGACTTTAAGTCAAACGAATACGCAAACCTTGTTGGTGGTGAATTCTTCGAACCAGAAGAAGAAAACCCAATGTTAGGTTTCCGTGGTGCATCACGTTATATCTCTCAAGATTTCCGCGATTGTTTCGCACTGGAAACTGAAGCGATGAAACGTGTTCGTAACGACATGGGTCTGACTAACGTTGAAATCATGGTGCCATTCGTACGTACACTAAGCGAAGCAGCATCAGTAATCGATTTACTTGCAGAACATGGCCTGAAACGTGGTGAAAACGGTTTACGCGTTATCATGATGTGTGAAGTACCATCAAATGCATTACTTGCGGACAAGTTCCTACAGTACTTCGATGGTTTCTCTATCGGTTCAAATGACTTAACGCAATTAACACTAGGTCTAGATCGCGATTCAGGCATCATTTCTCACCTGTTTGATGAACGTAACGAAGCAGTTAAAGTATTGCTTTCAATGGCGATTCAAGCGGCTAAGAAAGCCGGTAAATACGTAGGGATTTGTGGTCAAGGTCCATCGGATCATGAAGACTTCGCAGCATGGTTAGTTGAACAAGGTATTGATAGCGTATCACTTAACCCTGATACAGTATTAAGCACTTGGTTATACTTAGCTGACAAACACGCTAAATAAAGTCGCGTGAGCTAACCAGTATTTAAGTCTTGTTCTAAGTGCTGGTATTGAAATAAAGAGCCCTAAGTTAGTGTGTATTCACATTGATTTGGGGCTTTTTGTTTATGCGGGATGCTTATTGATGCTGGTTGATGTATATAACTGCTGTTCAACACTATTTAGTTGTTTGTCAAAGCTGATTAAAATCATATCAATAGACTCTGTCGCAATATTAAAAAAGCGATCTGCTTTGATGGTTGGTCGGCTAATCATGATTTCAGTATCAATGACTTTTAGTAGATAAGATATTTTTAATAAATAGTCCGGATTTTTTTGAATATTAATACTTTGTTCCAATGACTGACACAGGTAGCTAAGTCGAATCCGTTCTGCGCGTGTACAGACTTTGGCTGCTGCAATCCCTGTCCCAATAGCGCGTATTTTTGCGATGCTTTCTGCTGTAAATAACAATTCCTGCCATAAAAACTGGATAGATTCGCTATTATTATTGTTGAGTTGATGCAGCTTGTTATCAAATGCAATATCGTTGATAAGGTAGAGTAAATTCAAGACGAGTTTGTTATGTTGCTCGAGGTTATTGCGAATATTAAGGTTGAAGTAATCAGCCGCTAAACGCTGCCAGTGATCGCGCATTGCTTGCCAACGCTCATTGTCTGACAGGTCTGGGTACATATCAGCTATCTCGATATTAAGCTGATTCACCTTTTCAGTGACTGCGATTAATCGTGGTTTAAGATCCTCTTCCCCATGTAAAATACCATTTGATAAGCCGCGGTGTTGCTGCATACGAGTTAACAGTTTACGCATTACATTTAGCTTAATTAGACCATCGATTTGTAGCTGTCGACGACTTTGCTGTTGCTGCTGCATTTGCAGTAATAAAAAGCTAAAGCCAAGCAAGGTACAAAATAATAATGTGCCACTAAGTATGAAGGTTAATAATTGATTCATAATGCATACCTTATATCCATCTAGGGTATATAACTATTCTGGGTATATAACACTAAGCAAGTATAGTACCAATGATAGGTAGGGTAATTTAGCTTGTTGTGCACCAACATTGGGAAATATGAGGGGGGAATCCCTATCTTGGTGAGGCGTTATCGGTGAGGTTAATTTAATTTTTATCTGCAAGGGTCTTAGAAAGCAAAACGTCCGATGTGCTACACCGGACGTTTGAAGTGATATCTAGGTCAATATCTTTCGAGGTTTATCATATTGCTGATTTTAGTTTTCGCGTAGAGCTCTAAAACCAACATAGTTAGCGCGGAAATCGGGTTTTAATTCTAGACGAACATCAACTTGAGCAAGTTTAGGCGCGAAGTTCCAAGCGCCGCCTCGTGCGACTAGATTATTACCACTAGTCAGCTCCCAAACGTTACCGACGGTATCGTATAGGCCAAACCTATTGGCTTTAAATGATTTTACCGGCGCGGTACTTTTGTTCGACCACTGGCTACCACAATAAGCGCAATTGGCTTTTGAGTTACCAGCATCGTTACCCCACCAGTAGCTGTAACTACTGCCTGCTCGCGCTGAGTATTCCCACTCGCCATTGTTTGGCAAACGGTATTTTTGGCCTGTTGCTTTTGATAACCAAGTTAAATAAGCATTGGTATCGGTAGCATTAATACACACCACTGGGTGCTCATCGGTTTGTGTAAAACCAGGCTGACGCCAGTTTAAGTCGGCATTGTATGTTTCTTTACCGTCAACATATTCAACACAACCATTACCTGATTCTGCAGCGGTAGTGTAGTTGCTGGCTGCGACAAAACGTTTGAAGTCGGCAACGGTGATCGGATTTGTGCCCACAGAGAAAGCTTTAATCGCTTGCTCGTTAGCTTGATTTTCGCTAGCGGCTAATTGACCACCTGGTACTGAGATTAACTCTGGACCACGTTCACCTGACGCTAAAAAGTCTTGTACTGCCTGACCATTTTTTAACGACACGCTGGCTTTGACTAACTCAGCTCTTATCATCGTATTACTTCTCAGCTTTACGCTTTGCTCAAAATTAATGTAGTTTGGTTTTTTGACCTCGATATGGTGAGCACCCGGTGACAACATCACTGATAATTTGGTTGAGCCATAGCTAACGCCATCAATAAAAACTTCATCATCATATTGGTTAGAACGAATAGTTAGTTCGTATAATGTGCCTTTATCCGTTTTTACGAGATTATTTTTAGCTGATGGAGCTTGTTCTGCGCAGTAACGAGTCGAGATGTTTAATAAATTACACGCTTCATTTTTTGGTAATACACCCTGCATTGTTAGCTGCATCGTTGAGCTATATGTACCTTGGCCACTGAATTCGCTCGTTAGTACCTTGTTGCCTAGCAATTTTACATGAGCGTTAGAATTAGCTTTATGCTTATTGACTAGCTTAGCTTCAGTTACTGAGCTAAACAGATTGTTTAAATAAGTCTTTGACGCTTTTTGCTTACTCAATAGATTACTGCGAGTAATACATTTTGAAAATGAAGTTTCCAAATCACAGCTTACACTTTGGCTTACGTTGTGAGATTGAGTTTTCTGCATTTCATTCGTCAGACGATTAATACGTGCAATATTTATTTCTTCACTGATTGTTTCACGTTGATTTAGCAGTCTAACGCGTTCAATATTTTTGTCTGATAGCTGTTTATTTAGCTGGGCTAAGCGCGCAACTGAATCTTTAATCAGCTGTTTATTTTTCTGTTGTTGCTGAATTGCCTGACGATAGTCATTTTGCGACGCACTAATGTCTTGTGTTGGGTTATCAATCATTAGTGCATATTGTTCATTCATTTCTGCCAATGCTTTAGCTGTTTGCCCTACAAGTGCTTTTCCTTGCGTTCTTGTTTGCGCTAATTTGGCTTTTTCGAGTGCTATATTGTCATTTACCACAGCAAGTGATGTGATGAATGTGCTGTATTCTGATTGAATACTTTCAAGCTCGGTTTGCAAGTTATCTACAGTGTTTTTTTGTTGTTTTATTTCAGTAGCTTGAGCTGTGTTTCCAAGTAGAATACAGCTGGTGGCAAGGGCAATTAAAGCAATGCGCATTTGTTTATTTCCTAATAGATGCTTATTTGATGTTATAAAACACGGATTCTGTGTTACATCTTGTAATTACCCACATGTCAGATGAGTATATTATTTTTCGTCCATGTTATTTGTTCAGGGCTAAAACCGCAAGCAAACAGGTCACATATTTGGTCTAAGTTTGAGTAATTTATGTAGATGTACATTATGTGTATTAACAGCCTTAACATTTCACTTATAAGTGAGATCAATTTAGCCTTTATCTATAGGCGATGAATTAAATCACTCATGTTATAATGCAGTTAGTTAAAAATTGTCACAAGGGAATGGATGATGATCCCCGAATTAAGTTATCAGGATGCAGTAAAATCAGAATATCTCGCTTTTTTAAGCGCGTTAGAGAACAGTGAATTTAGTGGTGACATTGAAAAGTCGTACGCTAGCCGATTAGCCGTTGCGACAGATAACAGTATTTACCAGTTATTACCGCAAGCTGTGGTACTGCCGCGTAATCATCAAGATTTGATGATAATGACGGCGTTGTCATTACAGACTGAATTTAAAACTGTTACTTTTTCACCGCGTGGTGGTGGTACTGGTACCAATGGCCAATCGCTGACCGACGGTATCATTGTCGACATGTCGCGCCACATGAACAACATTATTGATATTAATGTTGAGGAAGGCTGGGTACAAGTACAAACGGGCGTAGTGAAAGATCAGCTCAATGAATTTCTTAAACCGTATGGTTTCTTTTTCTCGCCTGATTTATCGACCAGTAATCGCGCCACTATTGGTGGCATGATTAACACGGATGCGTCGGGTCAAGGCTCATTGAAATACGGAAAAACCAGTGACCACGTATTAAGTGTGTCTGCGGTATTAATGGATGGCTCTGAATTAATCACGACAAGTCAGTCTCGTGAGCAGTTACAGGCACAAACGCAGCGTGATAATTACCTGGGTAAAGTGTGCCATCAAGTGATTGATACTATCACTCATAAGCAACAACAAATTACAGACACCTTCCCAGCATTAAACCGCTTTCTGACTGGTTATGATCTTGTACACCTCTATGATAAAAACACCGAAGCATTTGATTTAGGCCGTATCCTTTGTGGTTCTGAAGGCTCGCTGGCATTTATCACTGAAGCGAAATTGAACTTAACGCCAATTCCTAAATTCCGTTGCCTGGTTAATGTGAAATACGACAGCTTTGATTCTGCGCTGCGTAATGCTCCCTTTTTAATTAAAGCGAATGCCTTGTCGGTAGAAACCGTTGATTCAGTGGTATTAAACCTAGCCAAGCAAGATATCGTTTGGCATTCGGTTAAATCATTGATCACCGATGTACCAAATAAAGACATGCAGGGGATTAACTTTGTTGAATTTGCCGAAGACGATGGTGACATTCAACAACAAAAAATCACAGGACTAACCGCAGAGCTTGACCGCTTAATGGCTGCGGGAGAGGGCGGTGTGATTGGTTATCAAATTTGTGATGAACTCAGTGATGTACTGAAAATCTATGGTATGCGTAAAAAAGCGGTGGGTTTGTTAGGCGCAACCAAAGGGCAAGCAAAACCATTAGCATTTGCTGAAGACACGGCTGTACCGCCTGAACATTTAGCTGATTATATCGTTGAGTTCAGAGCGTTATTAGATAGCTATAAGTTACATTACGGCATGTTTGGTCATGTCGATGCGGGTGTGTTACATGTGCGTCCCGCGCTAGATATGTTAGATCCACAGCAAGAAGTTATCTTACGTGAAATATCAGATAAGGTCGTGGCATTAACCGCGAAATATAAAGGCTTGATGTGGGGCGAACACGGCCGCGGTTTCCGTTCTGAATATGGCCCCGAGTTTTTTGGTGATGAGCTATTTACGGAACTGCGTAAGATCAAAGCCGCCTTTGATCCGGATAACCGTCTCAATCCCGGTAAAATTTGTACCCCTATCAACAGCGATGCGCAATTAGTATCAGTCGATGCGACGAAACGTGGCGCGTATGATCGCCAAATCCCAGTTACAGTACGCGAAAGCTTTCCGCAAGCAATCGACTGTAATGGTAATGGCTTGTGTTTTAACTACGATACCAAAAGCCCGATGTGCCCGTCGTTTAAGCACACCGGTGATCGCCGCCATTCACCAAAAGGCCGTGCTGGTTTAATGCGTGAATGGTTACGTCAGTTATCTTGCCATGAAATGACGGAGCATGAATTAGGTCAGCAATTGACTATTCAACAAGGTGGCGTGGCCACATTTACCACGCTATTAAAAAACAGCTGGAACAAAGCCCGTGGCCGTTATGATTTCTCGCATGAAGTGATGGATGTAATGCAAGGCTGTTTAGCGTGTAAAGCCTGTACTGTGCAATGTCCGGTTAAAGTGGATGTACCTGAGTTTAGATCACGCTTTATTGATCAATACCACAGTCGTTATTTACGTCCGGTTAAAGACTTTGCGGTAGGCTATTCTGAAAGTTATACGCCGATGATGGCGAAGATGCCGAAGTTCTTTAATTTCTGGTTAGGCCAAGATTGGTTGCAAGCGGCGACTAAGCATACGATAGGCATGGTGGATATTCCGTTATTAAGTGTGCCAACGTTATCGGAATCATTACGTGGTCATTATGCGCAAAGCTTTGACTTAGCTTTTTTACAGCGATTAAGTGCGGAAGATAAAGCCAAGCATGTATTGGTTGTTCAAGACCCATTTACCAGCTTTTATGAAGCTGAATTGGTGCAGACATTAGTGGCACTGATTGAAAAACTAGGCTTGAAACCGGTGATCTTACCGTTTAAACCGAATGGTAAACCGCAGCATGTAAAAGGTTTCTTAGCTAAATTTGCTAAAACGGCAGCAACAGCAGCAGAGTTTTTGAATGAACTGCAGCAGTTGGGTATGCCGATGGTCGGTATTGAGCCTGCACTCGTGCTGTGTTATCGCGACGAATATAAACAAATCTTAGCGGACAAACGCGGTGACTTTAGCGTTCAGCTTATTCAAGAGTGGTTGTTAACTGACAATGCTAAAATGCATCTACGTGACGCTATTGTTGGGCAAGCGGAGAAGGCTGGAAATCAGCAAACGGAACCGTATTACCTGTTTGCACATTGTACTGAAAAGACCAACAAGCCAACTGCAGAACAAGAGTGGCAACAGGTATTTAACGGCTTTGGTTTAGCGTTAGATACGGTAGCAACGGGTTGCTGTGGTATGGCTGGTAGTTTTGGTCATGATGCAAAAAATGTTGACGCATCCAAGTCTATTTACAGCCAGAGCTGGAAACACGCGATATCACAGCGCGATGCTTCACGTTGTTTGGCCACGGGTTATTCTTGCCGTAGTCAGGTGAAACGGATGGACAAAGTACGACTTAACCATCCTATTAAAGCGCTACTCAGTGCGCTAGGTTAACCGTCATTAAGCATGAGTAGTATTAGCTATGTGAAAAATATTACTCATGCCTCCTTCCTGCTTAGTGTTGAGCTAAGTGCTGTTTTGTAACGCCTTGTCGCATTTATCCTGACTCAGACCTCCATTTGGAATATCAGCCACGTATGCTGTTCTTGCTAATTTCAGTCTGTCTCGAACAAAAGGATGATGTTCATGCTCATTACATTGCTAGGTCAACGACAATTATCTAAGCAACGCCAATTATCAACGCTACGACAATTCAAATTATCGCTTAAACTTTCAGGGCTAATGCTGGTGACGAGTTTATTCTCGGGCTGTGTCACCTTATCCGAGTTTACCGGTGACAGCGATAGCTTTACTCTATCTGCCGCTGCATCAGAAGAAATGAATACGGTGAATGCTGCAATGAATGCCGTGGAGATATTGTATCAACGTGGTAATAAACAAGATCTTGCTTATTATGCCCCCAGTAATTTTGAGCTAGCGTTAAATAACCGTGAAAAATTACTGAGTATGTATGAGAATTACACGCCGAATGGCGGTAGTTGGTTTTCAAGCTCGGGCAGTGAAGAAATTGAAATCGAGTCCGAACTATTTGTTCAGCGCATGAATAAAGCATTTCAAGCAAAACTCCTTACAGAACCGTTATTAGCGGTTATCCGTGATCATGATGAGTTTATTCAAAGTGTTGATGTTGATGGTTTTGAAGCGCGTTTCGGGAAATTACGTGATTCGACGACTAAGTTTGCTGCTTTAATTGAGAGTCGTGGTACTGGATTAGGGTTAGAGCATCAAAAAATCAAGTTAGAGCGTGATTATAATAGTCTTGAAGTTGATATGATAAAACGTAAAGTCCTGCGTTTACCAACATCTGAGTTTAATTCCTTAGATCAGGAGCTTGTACCTGAAAGCTATAATAAAGCTTTAAATGCATTATATAGTTTAGAACGATTAATTGAAAAAGATCCTCGTGATAATACCCTTATTCAACAACATTTAAACGGCACTTATATCCAAATAAAACAAGCGGAGAGTATTGCCAAAGAAGTTGTTTGGGTTAAATCAAGAATTGAAACATCGGCAGAACGCGTAGTGATCAATTATCGTGACCACTTAAGTTCGTTAAATAGTTATTTAGGAACGGAAGAATTAACCGCGTTGGACTTTCAATCTCAGGTGAGTGGCATCAAAGATGCGGTGGCCTCGAAAATTTCACAGAAAGATGAAGATAAAATGCGTAAAGATCAACATTTACGTAGTCAACTTGCAGAGCTCGGTCGCTTGTTAACGGGTCAAGATATGAGTAGGTATAGTATTTCTCAGCAAGTCGATAATCTTATTTTTGCTGTGCGCTCACTAGTGGATGAAAGTGTGGATACACCACTGGCGCAACGATAATGACTTTTCAAGATGAATGCTGCTATATAAGCCAGATGTTCATCTTGAAATGACACCATTCTATTTATAATGACAGGGCTTGCTCAATAATTACAGCGCTGTCACACTGAGTCTCGTTGTCAGTGTATGGCTTGTGCCTGGGGCAACCGTTACCGCTTTCTTACCTATAATGGCTGGTTCTAAACAAAACATAGTTTGGTAACCGTCATCCGGCATATCTACAAACGCTTTCGCACCTACTTGCCAAGGGTTCCAAACGACCATCGCGTTATTACCTTCGTTATTAATATCAAGCTTACGCTGAAGCTGATTATCTTCTAAGGTAATTGTAGCGGCTGGATTGTCACAAATAATATCCACATCACCAGTTAATACTCGCGGCACTGGATTATTGCTATCTAGACCATGTACTTGTACTGCATCGGGCTGTGAAATTTGGAAATAGCTGTGTAACGCACCGCCATAATCAAAGCTGGTATCACCTGTATTTAACGTAGTGAGGTTAATTGTTAACGACTCACTGAGCGTAAATTCGGCGATGAGATTAAAATCATGCGGCCATAATCTTTTCATTTCAGGACTTGGTGTTAGTTGTAAACGCACAGTGCAAGTGTCGCTATCACTGTGAGTATCAAGTAATTGCCAATGGTTGTTACGTGCAAAGCCGTGAGATGGGTAATCTTTAGTTTGTGCAAGGGGTTGTACCGTTGGGCTTTCATTTGCTGGACCAAACCAAGGCCAACAGATAGGAACGCCACCGCGGATCGCTTTTACACCGTTAAAAATAGCATTATCACTCATCCAGATCACCGGCGCTGAGTTTGCGGGGGTAAAGCTAAGCAGGTGAGCACCAAATAAACTGATACGTGCTACCGCTTTGGGGTGCGTAATATGCAGGTATTTAAGGCCGTTGCTTGTAACCAACTGAATATGTTCAGTTAACTTGATTTGATCTGTGATTGTATCGCGATATGACATAAAGTCCCCAAAATAGGAAAGGCGACCTGATGGTCGCCTTTAGCATTATAAATCAATTAACTTAGATTATTTAATCTAGTTTGATTATTTAGCGCTCATAAGTAGGATAGCGTTATCTAACATACGGTTAGAGAAGCCCCACTCGTTGTCGTACCAAGACATAACTTTAACAAGTTTGCCTTGAACTTTAGTTTGAGTCGCATCAAAGTTAGATGTGTGTGCATCGTGGTTGAAGTCGATTGAAACTAGAGGTTCGTTGTTAACAGCTAGTGCACGCGCTAGGATTGGATCCGCAGCTACTGCATCAGTGATGATTTGGTTAACTTCTTCAGGAGTCGTATCACGACCAGCTTCGAAAGTAAGGTCAACTAGAGATACGTTGATTGTTGGTACACGTACCGCCATACCTTGGAATTTACCTTGTAGTTCAGGAACTACTAGGCCAACTGCTGCTGCTGCACCAGTACTTGTTGGGATCATGTTCATTGCCGCTGCACGTGCGCGGTATAAATCTGAATGATATACATCAGATAGGCGTTGGTCATTTGTGTAAGCATGGATAGTAGTCATCATGCCGTTTTCGATACCAACAGTATCATTTAATAGTTTAGCAATTGGAGCTAGGCAGTTAGTAGTACATGAAGCGTTTGAAACAACAGTCATGTCTGCAGTGATTTCGTCTTGGTTAACACCGTAAACGATAGTTGCATCTACATCTTTACCAGGTGCAGAGATAAGTACTTTCTTAGCGCCTGCATCAAGGTGAACTTGACATGCAGTTTTGCTTGCGAAGATACCAGTACATTCTAGTACTACGTCAACTTCTAATTCAGCCCAAGGTAAGTCTTTCGGGTTGCGTTCAGAGAAAGTCTTGATACGGTCGCCGTTGATGATTAGTGCTTCAGCATCAAAATCAACAGTACCAGGGAAACGACCATGTGCAGTATCATATTTAGTTAGGTGAGCATTGATTTTTGAATCACCTAGGTCGTTGATTGCAACGATTTCTAGGTCTTGCTCTTTACCACCTTCGTAGAATGCACGAAGTACGTTTCTGCCGATTCGACCATAACCATTGATTGCTACTTTAATTGTCATAACTTGTACCCATTAAATTTAAATGAAAGTTTGAATTAATAATCTTGCTTGGTTGTAAATTTACAAGATTTTGATAAAAAGACAAGAATAAATACCAAAATGTATGCGTTGAATCACAAAATGTTGCAAATTTACGAAAATTAGCTGATTTAGGTCACTTTTAACTATTTATTTGTTCTATTTATTACGAGTTTTTACAAAAACTAAATAACCGAGATCACAAATTGAGATGATTATCCGCTATGTTGGCATGAATATTTCCCTGTGACGTTATTTAGTTTCATCTGAATATGGTTTATGTTCTGACTAAGTGTCTTATTTTTATCGTATTTTTAAAATTCAAAATTAAATCAGGATAATTTGTTTGAATAATACGAATCTTCGCTTTCATGGAGTATAGACAAGCATGGCGTATCAACAACGTGTAAAAACGATCAAGCAATCGAGATCATACAACATGACTAGCCTATTCTGATGTCGGGTGATCTCGCATCTTGATATTGATTCGGTATAATAGCGCTAGGTTCACTATTTAAGGTGTCAAATGACAGCACAACATATTCTGCAATTAGGCCAAATGCTTGGTCTTAGCTGCACTGAATTAAATGCCAATGGCGATGAGCAAGCGTTACCGACTACGTTAATTACACAAGCATTGGCTGATTTTGGTTTTACAGATGAATTAGGTCTAAAACTAGAAGAGGAAATTAAGCAATTTTGGTTACGTGCATTACCTCCCGTTATCATTGCGGATGAATCGGCAATGATACAATTTGATCTGCACTTACCGATTGAATTCGTGACTGAAGATTTAATTTGGGAAGTAAGAGCAAACCAAGCTGTTATTGAAACCGGTGAGTTTACGCCAATCGAATGGTCGTTAAATGGCATTTATCATTTACACGATATGGAAATGCAAAGCTATCAAATTAGCCTTGAGCAACCGCTCGCGGTGGGTACTTATCAATTATTGATTCTTGACCAGGGTAGTGAAGAGCCGTTGGGCGAAAGCTGGATCGTTAATCCGCCTGCGACCTTAACCCCGACTCTTGTTACTGCATTACCGATGGCAGTGACTGCGTTACCAACAACAGAATCAGTGCTGAGCCAGTTATTGACTTACGCGCAGCCTGGTTTAGTGGTTACCGCTATGAGCGTATCTACACCACTTGCACAATTACAGCAGCAGTTTAATAACGATAAAAAACAGACTGAATTTGCCTTGACGTTGAAGACTGTCATTGCAGGTGCTTCACTGCAGCAAAGTCATTTGGCACAATACTTAACAGCTTATGCTACTGACGGGCTAACAGCGACACGTCAAGAAACACAAACAGTTGAATGGCAAGATGCGCAGAGTGATGCTTATGCATTTTACTTATGGCTAGTTGTGACGGCGAATAATGCTTTGACTGGTAAGTCATTATTACGCGATATGGATTTTGCGATTGATGCAGCTAATGCTGGTTCATTTGCCCATTGGTTATTAGCTGACTATCAATTAGCACATTGCCAGCTAGATAATGTATTAGCGGGGGCTGTTAGTCACGCTATAAACAGCTATCAATTACGCCAAGATGGCTATGCAGCATTCCGCGCTTTAGTTGATTTCACAACGATGCAATCTGCGGGACTTGTGCTTAATCAACCGTTATCGATTATGCAACAATGGTTAACGATTGGTGATGCTGGTATTTGGCAGAATCATGAATTCAATGAATTATTGAGCATGATTTTATTGAGTTGTGAGCGTCATGCTTGCGCTTGTTATTATCAAGCGGATGCTGAGTTACCTGAAGAGTTAACGGCTTATCTAGACGCTCGCGGTGTGCAACTGTTAGCGTTGTAGTCGGTTATAACTAGATTAAATCCCAACGACTGATAGCGTATGTGCATAGCTGTCAGTCGTAAACTCTTGTTCTTCTATTTGTTCTGCCACTGTTATTGCTAATGAATCTAAACGGCGTCGTTCGCTTGGCGTTACTTTATGCTTATTAAACAGATCTAAGTTTATATTTTCCACATCAGACATTATAGCTACCTGCGACCATAGGTAAGCCAGCGCGTAATCTCTTTCATGCATGTAAGCTGTGATAATGGCGTAGAGCAGTTTGGTGCTGATGTTGCTGCTATTTTTTAATCGAGAGTTGTCTAATTGAAGGCTGTCGAACTGATTATCCTGGTTAACGAGGCTTATACCTTTAAGTAAATTAGCGATAGCTTTGGCGTTATTGTTATCGTAAATATTTGCAATAGCGAAATACAGGGCTGGATCATCGAAATTTTCCTGCTTAGATAAGGCGATAAAGCGTCGTTTGGCATTTTCGTTATTGTGAGCGACCCAGTGATAGTTGAGAATATATGGGTTATTACTACTGAGAGTCTGTTTTTCTAAAGCGATAAGTTCATCGTAAGTACTCAACATGGCTGATACCCGCAGGGTTTTTAACTCGGGGTGTGTTCTTGGCTCAATTAGCGCGGCTATTTTGATACATTCTTGAAAATTATTAAGCGCGGTTAATAATCCATATTGTGCTTGGTCATTGGTATTTTCTTTAGCTGCAAAACGTTTAGTGATTAGTTCGTTTCTTTCTGCCTGACACCATTCATCGGTATTCAAATCTGCGCAGATCGCCTTATCGTTTCCACAAATCGTAGCCACATTGTCAGGGGCATCACAGGCGATGAGTAAACTTGCTAGAATAACAGTCGGAATTAGACGACGAATAAAGCGAACACGATACATAACATTAAGACTTAAATAGAAGATGAGGAAACCCTATCATAGATTTACTCACACTGTCTAATGAGTGGGGTAGGGGTGAGTTAAAAGCTTCAATTTGGGACTGGACTTAATAATACAGCCTTTTTTCTTTATGATTTATTCACTATTCATGAAATATTGGTTTGCGGTTGAGCAAGTCAATACCTCGGTTATAAAGTGAGCAAGCGCAAAAAGTGAAAGTGTTCCTATTTCATTGTTAAATATTTGTGTTTTGAATGAAAGTCGGAAAGTAAAAAAAGACCTAATTCACATGATTAATTGGTAAATTTGCGGTTATTTTTGTATGATTAAGCTATCAAATTGATTAAATGTCAGCTGTTGGTTATACGGCTGTTGTTTAAATGTTTCTTACATGTAGTTGTGATTAAAAGGGAAAAGAGATGCCATCTGAAAGTCATTTATTGAATTGGCAAGAGAGCCAAGAACTCGCAGAGTCTATGCTACCGTTGTTAGGAAAGCTGTATCGTAATAAAGGCGTTGAGGTATTAATTTATGGCCGCCCATTACAAAATGCAACAGCAATTGATCTTCAAAAAGCACACCGCGTAGTTAAGCGCCATGAAGGACGTATTTTACGTTTCACTGAAACTTTCCCATTACTACAAGTGATCAGTGAACTACCGATTAGTAACGCTCAAATTGATATAGGCCGCTTGGCTGTTCGCTATTGGGGCGAAAACGAAGACTCTACTGGTATCGACGCATTCTTACGTGCTGAATTAGCACCTGCATTAAATAGCGATACTCTACCTGAACCTCGTGATGTTGTACTGTACGGCTTTGGTCGTATCGGTCGTCTACTTGCACGCCTGCTTGTTGATAAAACAGGTGAGAGCAACTTATTACGTTTACGTGCAATCGTTGTACGTGGCGGTCCTGGTGATATTGAGAAACGCGCATCTCTATTACGTCGTGATTCAGTACATGGCCAGTTCAATGGTACGATTGATATTGATGAAGAAAACAATGCAATCATTGCTAACGGTACTTATATCAAGATCCTTTATTCAAATGGTCCTGATCAAATTGATTACGCTGCACACGGTATTCACAATGCATTAGTTGTCGATAACACGGGTATTTGGCGTGATACTGACGGCCTAGGTCTGCATTTAAAAGCACCTGGCGCAGCAAAAGTATTATTAACAGCACCAGGTAAAGGCGATATTAAAAACATCGTTTATGGCGTTAACCACACAGATATCTTACCTGAAGATAACATCGTGTCAGCAGCAAGCTGTACAACGAATGCGATCACGCCGGTACTAAAAACAATTCAAGACGCATACGGTATTAGCAATGGTCACGTAGAGACTGTGCATTCATATACCAATGATCAAAACTTGATTGATAACTTCCACAAAGGTGATCGTCGTGGCCGTGGCGCTGCAATGAACATGGTATTAACGTCAACTGGCGCTGCATCTGCTGTAGCAAAAGCACTACCTGCACTAAAAGGTAAGCTGACTGGTAACGCTATCCGTGTACCAACGCCAAACGTATCAATGGCAATCATTAACTTAAATCTTGAAAAAGAAGTTGAAAGAGAATCTCTAAACAGCTATCTACAAGAAATGTCGTTAAGCTCGCCATTGCACAACCAAATTGATTTCAGTACATCGAAAGAATTAGTATCAACAGATATGGTTGGTAGCCGTTTCTCTGGTATCGTGGATTCATTAGCAACGATTGCTGAAGGTAATCGTGCAATCTTATACGTTTGGTATGATAATGAGTTTGGTTATAGCTGTCAGGTATTACGCGTAATGCAAAAAATGGCTGGCATCGAGATGCATGAATTTGCATAAGCTAAGCGTTTATTAAAATTATCAATTTAAGATAGTTGTAAAAAGGAAGCCAATTGGCTTCCTTTTTTGTATATGCACTTTGTATATGACAATCAATTATTAACAAAATGAATCCATCGGCAACCTTGAGTGCGATACGTTATTCGCAGAAAGAGCCTTAAGCTATGCACAGTAAGATGGCTAAGGGCTGTTGTAGTTTAAATTGCGGCGTATTTATAGTAGTGTTGCCGTATATATTATTATGCAGGGGATGCCCTGAGCATTAACCAAGGACGTAAAGATGTCAGTTGATAAGTTACTTGAAAGCATGACGCCAGAAGTATATGAAAAGCTTAGAACGGCGGTAGAGCTAGGTAAGTGGGAAAGTGGTGTTGTATTGACACAAGCACAAAAAGATAGCTCTCTGCAGGCTGTGATGCTGTATCAGTCGCGTTTTAATACTGAACCAGAGCATTTTACAATTGGTACCGATGGCGAGATCGCAATGCTTAAAAAAGCGGTACTAAAACAACAGTTCAGAGATAAAAAAGCAGCACAGGAAGAAGAGATCTTACGTGTTGATGTTGAATAGTCATTCGCTGATGTTTAATGCTTGCTGAAATAGAAATAGAAATAGAAATAGAAATAGAAATAGAAATAGAAAAATATCGGACAGATACAGTTGTATCTCAAGCCGCTAGGCAATTGAGAAGTCACTTATCGATTTATTGTGATTGATTTGTGGCTATCGAGTAGTGGTTGTCGAATAGTAGGCTGTCTGATATGGGACGTTAATAATTAACGTTTTCATTGATAATGTAGTAAATCGTAGACCTAAAAAAACCAGCCTTACGCTGGTTTTTTTAGAGGCTCGTGATTAACGGGCACGGAAGACGATACGACCTTTAGATAAATCGTAAGGTGTTAGTGCTACAGTTACTTTATCACCAGTAAGAATTCGGATGTAGTTTTTACGCATTTTACCTGAGATATGCGCAGTAACAACGTGGCCGTTTTCTAATTCAACACGAAACATTGTGTTAGGAAGTGTATCTAGAACTGTACCTTGTAGTTCAATGCTGTCTTCTTTTGCCATGAGTCCTCTTAAAATTTAATTATAGCTATATTTGACCGCAAGATGATGCCAGATTTACGGTGGTGTGTATATATTATAGGTAAGATATTTACGTTTTATTTTTAAAACGCTTTATAATTGACTCTTCGGCGGTATTAAGCCTGCCATTCTCCCGCAATCAAGCGCTGATGTGGGTTAAATTTAACCTTGTAATTCATCTTACTACATTGATCTATTTGATAGCCTAGATATAACCATCTCTTGCCTGTTTGTTTGGCTATTGCCAGTTGCTGCAAGACCGCATAGGTACCTAAGGAGTTGGCGAGGAACTTGGGATCATAGAAACAATACATGGCACTCATACTATCTGCCATGACATCGGTTACTGCGACGGCAATAAGTGTATCTTCCGAATAAAATTCAATAAATGTCGGTGTTAACCATGCGCTACTAATAAAACCGTCATACTGTGTTTGGCTAGCAGGGAACATCGCGCCGTCACAGTGCAGGGTATTAATATAACGTTCGTATAGGGGATAATAATCCGCTTGTGGCTGGTGGCTAACCCGCATTTCAAGGTGTTTGTTTTTATTCAGTAAACGTTTTTGGCTTTTACTGGGTTTAAATGTCTGACTATCAATGCGGATTGATTGGCAGGCTTGACAATGTTGACAGTGTGGCCGATATACGTCATTGCCACTGCGACGAAAACCGTTTAATAGCAATACTTCATAACCCGCTTGATTATGTAAATCATCATCTTGAACAACGAAGATCTGTTCTTGTTGATCAGCTAAGTAACTGCAAGGCATAGGCGGAGTTAAGGCGACTTTAATCATGTAGTGGTCCCTTGTGTGTTGGCCTTACTTATTAAGTGTAATACAAGCGCTTGAGGCTGCCATTGCTGCGGTTTGATTGTTGGGTTGCGTTTGTTGAGTTGATTGATGAAGGCTTCGCGACTAATTTCAGTTGCCCCTAATGATGCAAGGTGCTCATTGTGCAATTGGCAATCTATTAATTTACAGCCAATTCTGCCGAGATGTTGCTGCAGGCCGACGAAGGCGATTTTAGATGCATCAGTCACGGTATGAAACATCGATTCACCACAGAAAATACCACCAATATATATGCCATATAACCCTCCCACTAATAGCCCGTCTTGCCATACTTCAATGGAATGCGCAAAGCCCATATCATGCAACTGTAAATAGGCGTCTTGCATGGTATCGGTTATCCATGTATCACTTGCATAATCCCGTGGTTGTGCACATGATTCAATGACTTCTGCAAAAGCATGATTAATCGATAAGGTAAAGTTTTGGCGACGAAAAGACTTACGTAAACTACGTGATATATGCATATCACCTGGATTTAATACCATGCGTTGGCTTGGCGACCACCACAGTATTGGTTGATCCTCTTCAAACCAAGGAAAGATACCACGTTGATAGGCGTTAAGCAGCCGTTGTGGAGAAAGATCGCCACCCATTGCCAGTAAGCCGTCGGGATCAGTTAATGCATTGTGTACAGCTGGAAAATCGGTTAAGTCGTGATTTAGTGTCGGTAAGTAGATTGGCATATAAGGGGTCTTGAAACAGTTAGGTCTTAAAAAGGTGATACCGAGCGTATCACCTTAGCAGAATAGACGGATTAATCGCCTAATCCATCAAGAAAACGTTCAGCATCTAATGCAGCCATACAGCCTGTACCTGCTGATGTGATTGCTTGACGGTAAATGTGATCTGATACGTCACCAGCAGCAAACACACCAGGGATAGTGGTTTGCGTTGCGAAGCCTTCTGTGCCTGAATTTACTTTCAAGTAGCCATCTTTCATGGTTAATTGATCAGTGAATAAATCCGTGTTTGGCTGATGACCGATAGCAATAAAGGCGCCCATTACATCAAGATCGTTGGTTTCGTCAGTACGTGTATCACGCATGCGAACACCGGTTACACCCATCTCATCACCTAATACTTCATCAAGTGTTTTGTTTAGGTGTAGTGTGATATTACCGTTAGCTACTTTTTCTTGTAAGCGCTTCGTTAAGATTTTTTCACTACGGAATTCTTCACGGCGGTGAATTAAGTGCACTTCAGACGCGATATTTGATAGGTAAAGCGCTTCTTCAACCGCAGTATTACCACCACCAACAACCGCCACTTTCTGGTTACGATAGAAGAAACCATCACAGGTCGCACAAGCTGATACGCCACGGCCTTTAAATGCTTCTTCTGAAGGTAAGCCAAGGTATTTTGCTGATGCGCCAGTACAAATGATTAATGCATCGCACGTGTACTCAACATCATTGCCTTTTAACTTAAATGGACGCACTGATAAATCAACGTCGTTGATATGATCAAAAATGATCTCAGCTTCAAAACGTTCAGCGTGTGCTTTCATACGTTCCATCAGAGCTGGCCCAGTTAGACCTTCAGCATCACCGGGCCAGTTTTCAACTTCAGTTGTTGTTGTCAGCTGACCACCTTGCTGCATGCCGGTGATTACTACTGGGTTTAGATTTGCACGAGCAGCATAAACCGCTGCGGTGTATCCTGCTGGACCTGAGCCTAATATAAGTAGACGGCAGTGTTTTGTATTACTCATTACGATTCCTTAATACCAATAATTGTGGTCAATTGTAAAAACTTTGTGGCGCGGGGTAAATAGGTGAGTAAAAATATATTTTTAAAATGCATAATAATGCAAAAATAATGAAAACCGCGATTCAGCTATATATTTTGCATATAGGCCCTTTCAATGGAATTAATGTTCTGTTAGTGTCTACTTAAACCAACGAAACGTCTATTTCGATGGTTGTAAGATAAAACATCGATGTTAGCCTATTGTTATGCAGGCTGGGTTGTTGTAAATATTATGTATCCCGAATGACGGGGAAACATAACATAAGCCTCGTAAATTGAATTATTGTAGGCTATTATAATTTTGATTAGGATTTAGCTAGCACTTTAAGTGGGTCCTAATTATGGCGTATTCAAATGAATGGATTATTTGAAAAACTAAGTTTTACTGGGACGTAAAAGGGCGGAAAAAATAATGATGGAAGTAAAAACTCGACCAATGAAGGAACTAGATCGAATCGACCGTAATATTCTTAATGAATTACAAAAAGACGGCCGAATTTCCAATGTAGAGTTGTCTAAACGTGTAGGCTTAAGCCCTACGCCATGTTTAGAGCGCGTACGACGCTTAGAACGCCAAGGATATATTACAGGCTATACCGCAATTCTAAATCCACAGTTTCTGGATGCTTCATTGCTTGTTTTTGTTGAAATCACACTTAACCGTGGTGCTGCCGATGTATTTGAGCAATTCAACAAAGCTGTTCAAGAACTTGAAGAAATTCAAGAATGTCATTTAGTATCTGGCGACTTCGATTATTTATTAAAAACACGTGTATCTGATATGTCAGCTTACCGTCGTTTACTAGGTGAAACGTTATTACGTTTACCAGGTGTGAATGACACTCGTACTTATGTTGTGATGGAAGAAGTAAAACAAAGTAACCGTTTAGTTATTAAAACGCGTTAATTTAGCTCTACACACATAATCTTTTCGCGTAATCCTCGATTAACGCAAATAAAGTGATAAATAATCAAACAAGCGGCATATTGCCGCTTGTTTTGTTTCCTGCATTTATTTAAAGTTGATAGCTCATAGATAACGTACCATCGTCGCCTTCAAGAGTCATAAATCAAGATGAACAAATTTAATTTAACCATTCCATCTAAATACCTTGCACCATTGTCAGGTATTCAGCGCGTTTTCGAAGTCGGATTCATTCTTTCTACCTTTATCGCTTGTTACGCTATGGTCGCATTAGTGAGCTTTGATCCCGCCGATCCATCATGGTCACAGACCAGTTGGCAAGGCCCGGTTAAGAATGCTGCGGGCTCGTTAGGTGCGTGGATGGGGGATGTTTTGTTCTTCACCTTTGGCCTTTATGCTTATGCAATACCGCTCGCATTTGTATCATTAGCTTGGTTTATATTTTGGCGTCCAAGACAACTCGATGAAATTGACTTTTTCACCGTAGGTTTACGTATGATCGGCGCATTATTACTGTTAATCGGTGTATGTGGCTTAGCGTCTGTTAACTTTGATGACCTTTACCATTTTTCATCGGGTGGTTTAGTCGGTGATGTTGTGGAACAGGCGATCAGTGAATTATTTGGCATACTCGGTTCAACGCTTATTTTACTGAGTTTTGTTGCCATTGGTTTTACCCTGTTAACGGGAATATCTTGGTTATCAATCGTTGATATGCTTGGCGCCGGAGTGATTAATAGTTGCCAGTACTGTGTAGATAAAGCCACAGAATTTAAAAATAGACGAACGAGTGAAATGGAAGGTGATACGCAGCATGATGATGCTCAGGCTGAGCCCACTGGTCCCGCACCAGCCAATATGCAGCAAATGCATAACCATTTAACAAGTGAATTCGACAGTCAAGAACAAGTAAATGTAGATGGTGCTGTAGCTGGCGTTAATGCGCATGATGACGTTATGAATATGTCATTTACAGCTGTAGACTCTGTGCCATCAAGATCTGAACCGTCAATATCTACCTTCGATATGGCAGACAGTAGCAATCTGCATGACGATTACCTTGCCGATTATGACGCTCAACAAATTAACAGCCGAATCGAAAAGCCAATCGGAAATGAAGATGTAATCGACGCAGGACCTATGCAAGAAACTGCGTCCGTTTTTACACAAGAGCTTACACAAGTAGCAGAACCTACAGCAGCAGTACTCGCACCTGAATTTAAGATTAATAATAACGGTACGGGCAGCGGTTTTGAAATTGTTGGTGACCAAGTTGTATCAACAGATCCGCTGCAATTTAAAGAAAAACCAGTGACCTTGTTACCTGGATTAGAGTTATTAGATAAACCAAATAAAAAAGCCAATCCGATCTCGCAAGCTGAACTCGATCATGTTGCTCATTTAGTGGAAGAGAAGCTGCTTGAATTTAATATTAAAGCGAAAGTGGTTGATGTCCATCCAGGTCCGGTGATTACGCGTTTTGAATTAGATTTAGCGCCGGGTATCAAAGTCAGTAAAATCACGGCATTATCGAAAGATCTAGCCCGTTCATTATCAGCAATGAGTGTGCGTGTTGTTGAAGTGATTCCTGGTAAATCGGTGATTGGTTTGGAATTACCAAATAAATACAGAGAAACAGTGTTCCTTTCTGATGTGATGTCGAGTCCTTCATTTACTGAGGCGAAGTCAAAAACGTCAATGGTGCTAGGCCATGATATTGCTGGTGACTCAATGGTTGTTGATTTAGCTAAAATGCCGCATCTACTGGTTGCGGGTACCACGGGGTCGGGTAAATCTGTTGGTGTGAACGTGATGATCATGAGTTTGCTATATAAAGCATCGCCAGAAGAAGTGCGTATGATCATGATCGATCCAAAAATGTTGGAACTTTCGGTGTACGAAGGTATCCCACACCTATTAACTGAAGTTGTTACTGACATGAAAGATGCCGCAAATGCATTGCGTTGGTGTGTTGGTGAAATGGAACGTCGTTATAAATTACTGTCAGCGGTCGGTGTACGTAACCTCGCGGGTTTTAATACTAAAGTGCAGCAAGCGATTGATGCTGGTCAGCCTATCCTAGACCCACTGTGGAAACCGGGTGATAGCATGGATGCGACAGCTCCTGAGCTAACTAAATTGCCGGCAATCGTAGTAATTGTCGATGAGTTTGCTGACATGATGATGATTGTGGGTAAAAAGGTTGAAGAATTGATTGCACGTATTGCCCAGAAAGCTCGTGCGGCTGGTATTCACTTGATTTTAGCTACTCAGCGTCCTTCAGTGGATGTGATCACGGGTCTGATTAAAGCTAATATACCAACGCGTATCGCGTTCCAAGTATCGAGTAAAATTGACTCGCGTACTATTCTTGATCAAGGCGGTGCTGAAACACTGTTGGGTATGGGTGATATGTTGTATCAACCCGCGGGCACCAGTGTACCAATTCGTGTTCACGGTGCATTTGTCGATGATCACGAAGTACACCGTGTGGTTGCTGATTGGAAGTTACGTGGTAAACCAGATTATATTGAAGAAATTTTGCATGGTGAAGCGACTGCAGATAGCTTATTGCCAGGTGAAGTCGCTGAAGGTTCATCGGATGTAGATGAGCTATTTGATCAAGCCGTATACCATGTAACAGAAACGCGTCGAGGTTCTGTATCGGGCGTACAACGTAAGTTTAAAATTGGTTATAACCGCGCTGCACGTATCGTCGAAGAGATGGAAGTGCAGGGTATTGTGAGTTCTCCAGGACATAACGGTAACCGAGAAGTATTGGCGCCACCGCCACCAAAGGATTAATTTATGAGAAACAACATGTCACTGAAAAAAATCGTCGTAACGGCAGTATTAATGACAGCCTCTATGTTTACGTATGCGCAAAGCGTAAAAGAAGAATTACAGAGTCAACTTGATCAGTTAAAACCATTTAGTGCTAATTTTAGCCAAACAGTTGTATCAGCTGAAGGTGATAATTTATCAACAGCGCAGGGGTTAATGCAATTACAGCGACCGAACCAATTTCGTTGGGAAACGGTAACACCAGATGAAAACTTAATTGTATCGAATGGTGAAAGTCTGTGGTTTTACAATCCGTTTGTCGAGCAAGTTAGTATTTACTCACTTAAAGATGCAATTGCCAATACGCCTTTCATGCTAATTGCAGGCGCTGAAAAAACATTGTGGGAAAGTTACCGTGTGACTAAAAAAGCGGGGGTATATACCGTCGTGACACCTAACGATCCTGCTGCTGCTATATTCACGCTACAGTTTAAAGGCGGTGAAATTGCGCAATTCTCAGTACAAGAGCAACAAGGCCAGCATAGCCAGTTTGCGCTAACAAATCATAAAACAATGAACAAGATGGATCCTGCGTTGTTTGATTTCACTATCCCGGAAGATACAGATATAGATGACCAACGCTAATGAATAATACGATGTCACTTGATTTTAGTCCTGATTTCCAACCGCTAGCCGCCAGAATGCGGCCAGAAAAGATGTCGCAATATATTGGTCAAACACATATTCTCGGAGAAGGTAAACCCTTACATCGCGCATTATTAGCTGGCCATGCACACTCAATGATTTTATGGGGGCCACCTGGTACAGGTAAAACCACGATAGCTGAGATGATTGCCAACTATTGCGACGCTAAAGTAGAGCGTGTACATGCTGTAACGTCGGGTATTAAAGATATTCGTCTGGCGATAGAAAAAGCCAAAGATAATGCTATTCAAGGTTATCGCACCATCTTATTTGTCGATGAAGTTCATCGCTTTAATAAGAGCCAGCAAGATGCTTTTTTACCACATATTGAAGATGGCACCATTATTTTTATCGGCGCAACAACTGAAAACCCGTCATTCGAATTAAATAACGCCTTGTTATCACGTGCACGTGTGTATGTGCTCAAAAAATTAACCGCAGATGAAATTGAGCAGGTTGTCGATCAAGCGTTAACCGATGAACGTGGACTTGCTAATGTAAAGTTTGACTTTGCACCGGGTGTAAAAGAGAAACTGTGTGACCTTGTTGATGGTGATGCGAGAAAAAGCTTAAATTACCTTGAGCTATTAAGTGACATGGTTGAAGAGGGTCCACAAGGTAAGTTAGTGACATTGGAAAGATTGATGTCTGTTGTCGGGCGTAAAGTGAATAGCTTTGATAATAAGGGCGAGTTGTATTACGACCTGATGTCAGCATTGCATAAGTCTATCCGTGGCTCATCGCCTGATGCGGCGCTATATTGGTTTGCACGTATGCTTGCTGGTGGCTGTGATCCATTACATGTGGCGCGTCGTTTATTGGCTATTGCCTCTGAAGATATTGGTAATGCCGATCCAAGAGCAATGCAAGTTGCTGTTTCGGCGTGGGATTGCTTTAGTCGAATTGGTGCCTATGAAGGTGAGCGGGCGATTGCACAAGCGATTGTATACCTCGCATCGGCAGCTAAGAGTAACTCGGTTTACACTGCATTTACCCAAGCGAAGATGATAGTCCAAGAACAGCCAGACTTTGATGTACCGATGCATTTGCGTAATGCACCGACTAAATTGATGTCCGATCTTGGCTATGGCGATGACTATCGTTATGCGCATGATGAAGTAGGGGCTTACGCACCTGGCGAATGTTATATGCCGGAAGCATTGCAAGGCACTAAGTTATACCACCCGGTTGATCGTGGTGTTGAAAAGCAAATTAAGCAAAAGCTTGATTACTTACATCAACTCGATATTAATAGCCCAAGAAAGCGTTATCAATAATTGAAACCATCAATACATAACCAGAGTATCAGTCATGAATAGTTTAGCTTTATACGGTTTTGTTGCACTTGGTGGTGCAAGTGGTGCCGTATTACGTACTTTTATCGCCCAGACGGCTACGGCTGTATTAGGCAAAGGTTTTCCGTACGGTACGTTGATTGTTAATATTTTAGGGTCGTTATTAATGGGGGTATTATTTGCCTTACTTGATGACAACTTGATTGCAGAAACACCGTGGCGACAACTTATTGGTTTAGGTTTCTTAGGTGCACTGACGACATTTTCGACATTTTCAATGGATTCATTACTGTTGTTACAAGATGGTCAGTGGTTAAAAGCAGGGCTAAATGTGTCTTTAAACGTATTCGTGTGTATTTTTGTTGCATATTTAGGTATGCGCTTAGTATTTCGCGCATAAAGAGCCGTTTTTTAACTATAAGTACGTGATGAAAGTGTAAAATCACGTTAAAATAATAAGCATAAACAATACCAACAGACATTTCTATCTAGAAGCCAGTAATGTGCTTTTAGGTTTAAATTAAACAAGCAGAGTAGGTAAAGAATGTTAGATCCTAAATTTCTTCGCGCAGACATAGAAGAAGCTAAACAGCGTTTAGCAAGCCGTGGTTTTGAACTAGACGTTGAGACGATTACATCGTTAGAAGAGCAGCGTAAAGCATTACAGATCCGTACAGAGCAATTACAGAATGATCGTAACGTACGTTCTAAATCCATTGGTAAAGCTAAAGCAAGTGGTGAAGATATTCAGCCACTATTAGCTGAAGTTGGTAAATTAGGCGAAGAACTTGACGCTGCAAAATTAGAGCTTGCTGAGTTATTAGCTCAAATCGAAGCAATTGCATTATCGTTACCAAACCTACCGCATCCATCAGCACCAATCGGTAAAGATGAAGATGACAACGTAGAGTTGAAACGTTGGGGTCAACCAAAAGAATTCGATTTTGAAATTAAAGATCACGTTGACGTTGGTGAAGCGCTTGGCGGTCTAGATTTTAAAAACGCAGTTAAAATTACCGGTTCACGTTTCATTGTTATGCGTGGCCAAATTGCTCGCATGCACCGTGCTATCGCGCAATTCATGTTGGATACGCACACTGACGTGCATGGTTATACAGAATTGTATGTACCTTACCTTGTTAACGCAGATTCGTTATATGGTACTGGTCAATTACCTAAGTTTGGTGAAGATCTGTTCCACACGAAACCAGCAACAGAAGAAGGCCAAGGTCTAAGCCTGATCCCAACAGCTGAAGTGCCAGTAACAAATACTGCTCGTGATACGATCACAGATGAAGCTGACCTACCTGTACGCTTAACGGCGCACACACCTTGCTTCCGTAGTGAAGCGGGTTCATATGGCCGTGATACACGTGGTCTTATTCGTCAGCACCAGTTTGATAAAGTAGAGATGGTGCAATTAGCACACCCTGAAAAATCATACGAAGCACTTGAAGAGATGCGTCAGCATGCTGAAAACATCTTAATCAAACTTAACTTACCATACCGTGTAGTGACACTGTGTACTGGTGACATGGGCTTTGGCGCTGCAAAAACATATGACTTAGAAGTATGGGTTCCAGCACAGAAAACATATCGTGAAATTTCTTCAGTGTCTAACTGTGAAGATTTTCAAGCACGTCGTCTGCAAGCGCGTACGCGTCTTAAAGACAACAAGAAACCAGTTCTATTGCATACACTAAATGGTTCTGGTTTAGCGGTAGGTCGTACACTAGTAGCAATCTTAGAGAACTACCAGTTAGAAGACGGTCGTGTTGAAGTTCCTGCAGTAC
Source organism: Moritella sp. F3 (assembly GCF_015082335.1). Classification (NCBI taxonomy): domain Bacteria; kingdom Pseudomonadati; phylum Pseudomonadota; class Gammaproteobacteria; order Alteromonadales; family Moritellaceae; genus Moritella; species Moritella sp. F3. The sequence continues at coordinate 350,910 of NZ_BLRL01000004.1, forward strand.
TGCAAGGTTACATGGGCGGTCTAACGCACATTGGCTAATATTATAATAGCCTAATTAAATTAATGGCGTGTTATCTGACTACTCGCCATTAATGATCCGCTAAATAAAAAGCCTCACTTAGTTATAACTAAGTGAGGCTTTTTTGTTTCTGCTGTTATGGATATCGCCGTCACGTTCAATTAGTTGACGCAATATTGATAGATCAGAGGCCTACAGGCATTTAGCTGGCTTGGGTAAGCCTGCAATTTTAGTTGCTTGCTTCGCTGGGCCTTTAGGGAACAGTTTATAAAGGTAGATACTATTGCCTTTATCTGCGCCGAGTTTTTTCGCCATTGCTTTTACTAATGCACGGATAGCAGGGGAGGTGTTGTATTCAAGGTAGAAGTTACGTACAAACAATACCACTTCCCAGTGCGCTGGACTTAGCGCGATACTTTCTTGTTCAGCAATTATAGGCGCTAGAGCTTCGCTCCAATCAGCTGGGTTAAGTAAGTAACCTTGTTTGTCAGTTGCAATTTCTTGTTCATTGATAATTAACATGGGCATAAACTAATCGTAGAGGGAAAACAAAAAAGCCTCGTCAAACGAGGCTTTTCACTATTTATAAATACAGTTTAACTGTAATTAGTCGTCGCTACTCATAATACCTAAGATTTGCAGTAAGCTAACAAAGATATTATACAGTGATACAAATATTGTTACTGTAGCTGAGATATAGCTTGTTTCACCACCGTGAATGATCGAGCTTGTTTGCATCAAGATAGCACCTGATGAGAACAAGATGAACATTGCACTGATTGCTAAACTAAGCGCTGGGATTTGTAAGAAAATGTTACCAATCATCGCGACGATAAGAACGACAAAGCCAGCCATCATCATGCCACTTAGGAAAGACATATCTTTCTTCGTTGTTAGCACGTATGCAGACAAGCCAAAGAAAGTGAAGGCAGTACCTGCAAAGGCTAATACAACTATGTCACCCATACCTGCACCTATGTACATGTTAATTAATGGGCCAACGGTATAACCTAAGAAACCAGTGAACATAAATACAAATAAAATGCCCATTGAGTTGTTACGGTTCTTTTCTGTTAAATACATTAAACCGTAAACACCAACAAGGGTAATGATAAAGCCAGGCGCAGGTAGGTTTAATGTGACTACTGCAGCAGCAATTATCGCTGAAAATGCGAGTGTCATCGCTAATAACATATAGGTATTTCGAAGTACCTTGTTCGTCGCGAGTACGCTTGCCTGCGACTGAGTCTGAATCGTACGTTGTTGCATTGTGTCTTTTCCTTAATAATTAACACTGCTAGTTAGAGTATCAGTATACCCTAAAGTTCCGACATAATATGACGATGTAGTTAATTTATAGCCAAATAAGTTAAAAACAAGCCTTCTTACTTAAAAATGTGATTAATTTTGTAAAAGGCTTTATCTTTTTTTTAAACTCTGTATTATACGCTCCATTGCTGCGGAGGGGTGGCAGAGTGGCCGAATGCACTGGTCTTGAAAACCAGCAGGGGTTAATAGCTCCTCGAGAGTTCAAATCTCTCCTCCTCCGCCATCTATATAGAGAAAGGCGCTATCTGAAAAGATAGCGCCTTTTTTGCATTCTAGCCTTTATATAACTCTAATTACTTCTCAGACAGTGAGCATTGTCCACGTTCTGTATTCGCTTCGACCTCTTGCTTAACGATACGACTCAATTCATCTGCGCCGCCAACATAATGTCCATCTATCCATATTTGCGGTACGGTCACCGGTTGTTTGGGATCGATTAATGGCTTCACTCTTGAGATCATTTCATAAAGCGCGCGAGGGCTAGTGATCACGTCATGATAACGGTAGTCAAGATTTGCGTCTTGTAAGTATGTTTTCGCACGCAGGCAATGGGGGCAATTTTGCTTTCCAAATATATGTTGACCACTAATTGGCACTTGTTGAGAGTGTGCTTCGATGACGGCCTGGGTTAATACACCTCGGTTTAATGCCCGGCCTTGGCTGATCACTTTATCTGCAACCATGACGATAGGGGCGTGCCAGCCACCTTTCAGTAATGGCTGCCACCATTCATTTAACCAGTCCTTGATTTCCAGCTCGACCGCAATGCCGTCTAATTCATTTTGAAGGGTATCTAAGACAATATCTTTAGTGAGGGCGCATTCACCACAAGGGATATTGATATGAAAGGGTCCCCAATCGCCAGCCCAGCGGTAGATTGTCACTTTGACTGCTTGTTTATCCATGTCTCACCTTAATGATTAATACCTGTGTTATATTTCCAAATAGGCTTTGTTACTGTCTATCATTGTGCTGCATCGTTGTATTACAGTGCGAAACGAGTGATAAGTAAACGGTTTCTGTGTTTTTCGTTAATTTTTAGCATGTTGATATTTACAAGTCATCATTACATCTCTACTATACGCTCCATTGCTGCGGAGGGGTGGCAGAGTGGCCGAATGCACTGGTCTTGAAAACCAGCAGGGGTTAATAGCTCCTCGAGAGTTCAAATCTCTCCTCCTCCGCCATCTATATAGAGAAAGGCGCTATCTGAAAAGGTAGCGCCTTTTTTGCATCTAGCATTTACCAAACTACCAAACTACCAAACTACCAGTCTTCCACTATCTAATTTCAACGGCCTATAAGCGCTTGGTATTAGTTGCGTATTTAAGTCTGATCACGGATCTTTCACGTTGTATTACTTTTAGTGTAGTAGATAGCAGTGGCGATGTTATTGATAGGCCTCTCGAATGAGGTGTTTTTAAGCTGCTATTTTGTTGTGTCGCTAGGAAGTTGATCAAGTTGGTTTTATTTTGTGCGATGTTTTTTGATTTTTGATATTCACTTTACAACTGGTCTGCATCTCTCTATTATACGCTCATTGCTGCGGAGGGGTGGCAGAGTGGCCGAATGCACTGGTCTTGAAAACCAGCAGGGGTTAATAGCTCCTCGAGAGTTCAAATCTCTCCTCCTCCGCCATCTATATAGAAAAAGGCGCTATCTGAAAAGGTAGCGCCTTTTTTGCATCCAGCGTTCAGTCAATGCTAAATCTTGTCTTATTCCGTTTCTTCAAGCAATGCCGCACGTTGTGCATTCCATAACTTCCGCTGTGCATAATAGTGATCCCAAACACATGGGCAACAAGCGCCGCCGCCACAACAATCATCATCTGCAGGTGGGTAGGGTTTATCTATAACTTTTGGTTGTGGTTTTTCCATGGATTTGTCCTTTCGTTAACTATAGGCAAATGTAACATATTTTTAACGGCAAATATAAAGCAATGATGTCTAATTAATAAGCTGTTGTATTACCTGTAATAAATTATATATATTGTTTTATAAAATTATTCTGTAGAGCCTAAAATATCGCAGTTATTAGTAACTATTTTTAATTTTGCCAACTACACCGCATTTTAGCTTGAAAGTCATAAAGTTATTAAATTATTGATATATAATGCCATATTATTATTTAGTATAAATATATTAGCGCTTATGGTTAGCTAAATAGCAAAAATAACAACCTATTTTTGACCATCTAATGTATTATGCTCTTTAGAAATTGTATGTGTATGCGGAGATATTCTTTTGATTAATGTATTCCTTGTCGATGATCACGAATTAGTCCGTACCGGAATTCGCCGAATTCTTGAAGATGTACGTGGAATTAAAGTCGTGGGTGAAGTTTCATGCGGAGAGGATGCCGTTCAGTTTTGTCGAGACAATCAACCAGATGTGATCTTGATGGACATGAACATGCCAGGTATTGGCGGATTAGAAGCGACACGTAAGATTTTACGAAATAACCCTGATATTAAAATTATCGTATTAACGATACACACGGAAGAACCTTTCCCAAGCAAAGTAATGCAAGCGGGTGGTGCAGGTTATCTAACTAAAAGTGCAGCACCTGAAGAGGTATTAGGCGCAATTCGTAAAGTGCACAGTGGGCAGCGTTATATAGCTCCTGAAATTGCACAGCAAATGGCATTGAGCCAATTTTCTTCTGCGGATGAAAACCCTTTTCAAAGTTTGTCTGAACGTGAGTTACAAATCATGATGATGATAACTAAGGGGCAAAAAGTAGTTGATATCGCTGAGCAACTACACCTTAACTCTAAGACTGTTAATGCTTATCGCTATCGCTTATTCAGTAAGCTTAATATTAATGGTGACGTGGAATTGACCCACTTGGCGATCAGACACGGTATCTTAGATGCTGACACACTATAATTAAGTATTCCTTTACTTAATTTCAATTGAGAAAGATGTCTTCGGGCATCTTTTATTTTATGCCTGCAAAAGAACAATTCAATCATCAAGATTTTTTAAAAACCGTCTCGCACCAGCCGGGGGTTTACCGTATGTATGACCATAAAGAGGTGGTTATTTATGTCGGTAAAGCCAAAGACTTACATAAACGCTTAACCAGCTATTTTCGAAAAACGGTTGATCGTGAAAAAACCCGGGTCTTGGTTACACATATTGCCAATATCGATGTCACGGTAACGCATTCTGAAACGGAAGCGCTAGTTCTTGAACATACATATATTAAGCGTTACCAGCCGCGCTACAACGTGTCACTACGAGATGACAAGTCTTACCCTTATATTCTAATCACCGCGCATGAACATCCACAGCTAACTTCTATTCGCAGTAACAATAAGCGTAAAGGCCAGTACTTTGGTCCTTATCCAAGTGGCAGTGCGGTGCGAGAAAGTCTGCATTTAATGCAAAAGCTCTTTCCCGTACGTCAATGTGAAGATAGTTATTATCAAAATCGCTCTCGTCCGTGTTTACAATTCCAGCTCAAGCGTTGTTTAGGACCTTGTGTGAAAATGGATAACCCTGAAGAATATAACCAGCAGGTTGCACTTGCTGCGTTATTTTTGAAAGGTAAAAATATCGATGTCATTAATGAATTAGTGATTAAGATGGAGCAAGCTAGCCAGGTATTGGACTTTGAAGTCGCAGCCCGTTATCGAGACCAGATCCAAGCATTAAGAACCATTCAAGAGCAGCAATACGTCACGTCTGATTTAGGTGAGATGGACGTTATTGGTTTTGCCTTTAAAAATGGTATTGCTTGTGCGCATTTACTCTTTGTGCGTTCAGGTAAAGTTTTTGGTAGTCGTAGTTATTTCCCTAAAGTTCCTGCGGATACAGATATTAGTGAAGTGATCCAGGCTTTTTTATTGCAGTACTACCTGAATAAAGAAACACAGCAAGCAATACCAAAAGAAGTGTTGCTCACTGAGTTACCTGAAGACCATGACCTGATTGAATCGAGCTTAAGTCAACTTGCTGGCCGTAAAATCAAGTTGACGAGTCCTAAGCGTGGTGACCGATCTAAATTTTTAAGGTTGGCACTTACTAACTCTGAAACAGCCTTAACGACAAAGTTAGCGACTAAAAGTACCGTGCTTAATCGGTTTAAAGCGTTAGAAAAAGTATTGAATTTCGACGGTAAGATACAACGTATGGAATGTTTCGATATTAGTCATACTGGTGGCGAGCAAACTGTTGCATCTTGTGTTGTGTTCAATCGTGAAGGGGCGAATAAAAGTGATTATCGACTCTATAATATCAGTGGCATTACCGGCGGAGATGATTACGCAGCGATGGCTCAAGTATTAGAGCGGCGTTTTAAAAAGGCCATTGAAGTTGATAAAATACCGGATGTTTTATTTATTGATGGTGGTAAAGGGCAAATGACTCAGGCGGAGCAGGTACTAACTCAGTACGCTGATAATTTTGCGGTTAAGCGGCCTAAAATAATTGGTATTGCTAAAGGCGTGACCCGTAAAGCGGGCTTAGAGACATTAATTTTGTCGGGCGCATTAGATAACGTGGCTGATACTGAGTTTTATCTACCCTGTGATTCACCTGCCCTGCATCTGGTACAACATATACGTGATGAATCTCACCGCTTTGCCATTACTGGCCATCGGGCTCGTCGAAACAAAGCTAAGCGTACGAGTTCTTTGGAAGGGATTGCTGGCGTTGGACCTAAGCGTCGACAAGTATTACTGAAATTTATGGGGGGCTTACAGCAACTGCGTAGTGCAAGTCGCGAAGAAATAGCAAAAGTGCCAGGTATAAGTATTGATTTAGCAGAAAAAATTTATGATTCATTGCATCAATAAGCAAGATATAGGACTATATAGGGGTTTCAATTTCAAAAGCATGAGAATAATGAAAAACATACCAAATATTTTAACTTTGTTTCGCGTGATTTTAATTCCTTTTTTTGTTCTCGCGTTTTATTTACCAATTGAGAATTCGTTTTATATCGCGACTTGGATCTTCTTTATTGCAGGTGTAACTGATTATCTTGATGGCTATTTAGCAAGACGCTGGAATGTATCAAGTAAGCTAGGCGCATTCCTCGACCCTGTGGCAGATAAAATTATGGTTATTACGGCGCTCGTGATGGTTGCGGGTGATCACGACCGTATCGCTGCGACTGTCGGCGAGCATAGTGCATTATGGATCATGATCCCCACACTGATTATGATTGGCCGTGAACTGGCTATTTCAGGTTTACGTGAATGGATGGCAGATCTTGGTAAGCGTGCTAATGTTGCTGTTGGTAATGCTGGTAAGTGGAAAACTTCTTTACAAATGATGGCGTTAGGTGGCTTAATTTGGCAGCAAGGTCCGTGGATGGTTTACCTTGCTTATATCGTGTTTTATGCTGCGATGGTGTTAACGGTTGTTTCTATGGTGCAATACTTTGCAGCTGCATGGGGTGAGTTAACGAGCGAAGACTAGATTTCATTTTTAATAACGAGATGCTATTTTGATAAGGTCTCGTTATTGCGGTGATATTTAACCCCTTTTAGCTAAAAAACAAACTGTTTAGGTTGAAACGTAAACGTTTTAATCAATGCGATTAAAAGGGTGTTGACTCTGCCTTTTAGGTCTGTAGAATGCGTCAGCACATAGGGGCTAAAGCAGTTTAATTAAAACAGCTTAGATGATATGTAAAAAGAATTCTGTGCCCGAGTGGTGAAATCGGTAGACACAAGGGATTTAAAATCCCTCGCTTAATAGGCGTGCCGGTTCAATTCCGGCCT